>DAITPC010000001.1:0-86839 GCA_036833835.1 Pyrobaculum sp.
GGAAACCCCAGCGTAGTGGACATGAGAAGTAAGAGCCACTGGATCGTGGAAAAAGGGAGGAATTACGGCGTTAATACAAGTCTACATGTCACCTCTCCTCTTTCGAGTCACTTAAAGGCGGCGTGGCTCTCCTCAAACCTTATCTTTTCCACAAATTCCGATGCTTTACGGCATTTCTCTAGGCGAGGTCACAACTTCGTATAGTTCTTTATTACCCCATAGAGAGCTCACCTTGGCAATCTCCTTTCACTATATGCATATACGCGGATCGGCGGCCCGGGGTGAGCAGACCGGAACCATCCGCATGGTCCCTTTTGTGACCGCCCCCAGCGGCCCGTCTCTTACTTCGATTATACCGGCCCTCTCGGCAGCATAGATTTTACGTACCAAGCCCAGAAATCCTCCAGCCCGCCGAGGCCGGCGACCGCCACGTAATCGTCGGCTCTACATATTACTCCAATCTCTTGACCGCCCTACACGGCTTAAGCCGACATCTGTCAACACGGAGACAACCATCAGCTCCCCAACGCCAGCGCAGGAACAAGGACATGCTAGGGCACATATGTGCGTATTCTGACTAGCCACCGTTGTACTTTACAATTCGGGGCCACGTTACACTCCTCGCAAGTTACTCATCGCCTACCAGCGCGAACTCGTCCCTCCTCTCGAACCACCTACCACCAGTACCGGAGTAACCTGAACTAATCCGGCGCCTCTTCGCCTCCTGCATAAACAACGCCCGAATTTTCATACCCCAAGACTGTCGGCAGAGGCGCCGGGAACCCTCCACCTCGCCTCTCCACAGATGCAAATCGCCGTCGCACACGCCGGCGTTTGCTATCTTCACGACTACCGCCTCTCCGCATGGCTCGGGGAATGTCGATATACTCAACAAGTAGGGGCTCCCTATACTTCTTAAATAACCATCGTGTAACATCTCATCGATGTAAAGCAACTGGCAAAATATCTTCATCTAGTTGAAAACGCGCCTGGAGTAGAGAAGCTAAGAGAGGTGCGGGGGGTGGGATTTGAACCCACGCAGGCCTACGCCACAGGGACCTCAACCCTGCCCCTTTGACCTGGCTCGGGCACCCCCGCCCCGTTAGTTAAGGAGCAATGCATAAGTTTAAATATTTTACATGGGGCGGAGCCGCGTTACAACAACGCGGCTACTGTGAGGAAGTATGTGGTGATGCCTACAATGTCGCCGATCGTGGTTATGAGGGGGCCTGAGATGACGGCGGGGTCTACGCCTATCCGCGCCATGACTAGAGGGAGTATTGACCCTACGAAGTTTATCCAGATTATGACGAGAAGAAGCGCCGCGGCAACCGCCGTGGCGACCTTTAGGGAGCTTGATATTACGTAGGCGAACCCCACGCCTATGGCGGCCATGGAGATCCCTAGCAACATACCCACGAGGAGCTCCTTGACGAAGACGCGGGCGATCCCCGACCTAGTCGGCGTGATTTCTCCCAGCGAAACCGCTCTTGTTATTATTGTGGCGGCTTGACTACCGACTGAGCCGGACATGTGTGCTATGAGTGGCATGAAGGCCACCGCGACTGCTACCGCCTCTATGACGCTCTCGAAAGACTTTATGATTGTGGCTGTGATGCTTTCCACCAGAAATATGAAGATGAGGGCAGTCGCGCGTTTTTTGTAAATCTCGGTTATTTTTGTGGCTAGGTAGTTGGCGAAGGGCACTATGGCCTCCAGCTTCAACATATCCTCCGTGGCCTCCTTCAAGACGACGTCTATTATGTCGTCGGCTCTGAGGAAACCAAGGAGTTTGCCGTCGTCGGAAACCACGGGCGCGGCTTTGACGCCGTGTTTTATAAAAAGGCGGGCTGCCTTCTCTCTGTCTAGCCTCGGCGAGAGTGTAAGCCGTGGCTTCTTTATGTACTGCGAGACGGGGCCTGTCTTGCCCAGTATGTCGTATATTTCCAGCTCCCCCACCAGCCTCTTCTCGTGGTCAACCACGTAGACTATGTCCGAGTCGTAGATCCGCGACACGTCAAGCGCGGTTTCCACCATGTCATCTATGTTCACCACAGGTGCCCTAACCCTCATTATGCCGCCGACGCTTTCTGGGTCATACGCGATGTTGTCTTTGACTTGTTGCCGGATGGATGGGGAGAGTCTCTGGAGTATCGCATGCGTAAAGGAGGGCTCCGCGTGTTGCAACACGTCGACCGCCCGCTCGATCGACATGTTCTCCACTATGTATATGGCGGTCTTGACGTCGAACTCTTCCAGAATCTCCGCAGAAACGGCGGGATCCAAATGCTCAAATATGGAGGCGACGACACGGGGATTTAAAGGCTTGAGGAGTAGAGACGCTTTATCTAAAGCAATCTGTGCAATAGTCGCCAAATCCCTCGGCTCAAGCTTCTTGGAGAGAGCGACAAAGAGGTCCGGCATATCCTTTGACATATCTGCCAAGCGATGAAGGGCGTCTTCCCACGTCTGTTCGACCTGTACCTCCTCCACACCCTCCACCCTCCGCAACTCCTCGGCCACCTCGCCTAGGGTCTCCTCGGGGCCTGTCACCAGCGCCACGATGGTTGCCCTTCCCTCCACGACGGTGGTGTATATGAAATCTATGTTGAAGCCCCGGGAGGCAAATGTGGCACTTACGTCCCGGAGGAATCCAACCCTGTCGACCCCGCGTAAAACAAAGAGATACACAAGCCGAAAAGCATGCCAACTTAATTAACTTCGTAGGTAATACATATCACCCGCAGGCACAGCCCCCTCCGGCGCTCCCCACGACGATTTTGTTCTCCGCCATGAGCTTAGACCAACACTCGGGACACACCAATGCAGGGCCTCTATCTTTTATGTTGGCCTCCAGCAGGGGGGTGTCCTCCTTTCCACATATGGCACATCTATACGTCATGGTATATAGCACCGCCGGGGGAAATAAATCTTACTCGCCGAGCGCGAGGCCGTCGCCCCGTATGTCCGCAACCGCCACGGCTCCGTTGCCTCTTCGGGCTACCAGCGCCGCGACTCCCATGCGGCTTGGGTACTTCACCAGGCGCACCCCGGGCCCCTGCTCCCACCCCTCCTCCGCCTGCGCCTCGTCGCCGCGGAGCCAGATGAAGCGGGGAGCCCACACCGCCTGACGCGGGTCCATGCCGTACCACGCAACGTTTTGAATAAGCTGAACGTATATGGCGGGTCTGTAGTGGCCGGCGCTTGCGCCAAGCGCATATACCTCGCCCTCCCGCTCCATCAACACGGCTGATAGGGTGTGAGCCGGCCGTTTACGCGGCGCCGCCTCGTTGAGACCTGCCGTGAAGTCGCTGGCCCTGTTGTTAAACGTGATGCCCCACCTAGGCACCGTGACACCGGAGCCGAAGGGGTAATAGAGAGACTGTATGGCAGACACCACGACCTCTCCGTCAGCCGCGGCAAGGTAGGTGGTGCCGGGGGTAGGCTCCGGCGACTCGGCCTCCCCCATCTCCACTCTCCCTTCCAAGATGTCGCGGACGGGAACCTCCCCGTCGTGGAGGAACCTGTCGCGGGCCCAGTGCGCCTTCTTCAAAGCCGCAACCACGTTTTTAATCCTGGCGTAGCTAAACGGACCCTCAGCGGGTTGCGCCATCTTTAGTGCGAGCAACACGGCGAACCCCAGGGAGGGGGGCGGCGCCTCATATATCGTCCACTCGCCGTATTCCATCCGCAAGGCGTTCCCCACCGCGGGTCTGTAGGTGGAGAAGTCCTCCACCTCGAAATATCCAAGCTCCGCCACGTCCCGTGCCACCTCGTCGTAGAAAGACAAGGGGTTGTCTCTCAGCCTCCTCCACAGCTTTAGAAGCGGCTCGATTCTGTAGGGAGAGCCAGGAGTCTTGGGTAGCTCCAGATATATCCTG
Organism: Pyrobaculum sp.; assembly: GCA_036833835.1. GTDB lineage: Archaea > Thermoproteota > Thermoprotei > Thermoproteales > Thermoproteaceae > Pyrobaculum. The sequence goes on from DAITPC010000001.1 coordinate 3,882, forward strand.
CCGCCTGGGTCCCCAGCCAGGAGATCGGCGTTTTTCACAATGGCGGAGACTAGGGAGGGGTGCATAGTCGCCTTCTCCATGGCGGCTATGGCGAAGCCCACAACCTTCTCCCAAGGCAGGGATCCGTGGCGTTTATGTAGCTCGTATAGACCAGCCACATACCCCGGCACAACGGCGGATTGGATCCCCCTACGCGGCGGCCTCTTGGGGACTCTTTTAGGCGCCCAGCCGAAGCCCACAACGGCCTCAACCCGCCCGGCGTGGACTAGGGCGAGGAAGTCGCCGCCGACTCCCCCCAGGTGCGGCAGGGTGTAGGTCAACACGGCGGAGGCCGCCACAACCGCGTCAACGGCGTTGCCCCCGGCCTTGTATACCTCGTAGCCGGCTCTTGTGGCTAAGTAGCTTTCGGAAGCCAAGGCGAAGCTGATGCCTAGATACATGATAACTCTTATAAATCCCCCGTTAAAACATTATCGGAACCCCCGGTTCCCCGCCCGCCAGACGCGCCCGAGTCACGGGCGTGGGCTGAAGGCGGAGCCGGTAGGGCCGACCGCATATCCCAGCTTCTTTTGACGGTCAAACGTAGCCGCGCTGATGTTTAACAGGGCTCTATTGTAGAGGGCGGTTTTGTGGTTACGGCGTAAGTGACCATGGAGACTTGGGGGATCTCCGAGGTTATTCTTGCAGAAATTCTTTCCAACACGTCATATGGAAGCCTTGCCCAGTCTGCCGTCATAGCGTCTTCGCTTTCTACAATCCTTACCGTTACTATATATCCGACGGAGCGCCTATCCCCCTTCACCCCTACCCACTTGTCGTCCCCTACTGTGGCAAAGGCCTGCCACACCTTTCTCAAAAGGCCTGACCTTTCCAGCTCCTCCTCCACGATCTTTGTGGCTTTTCTCACGATTTCCAGCTTCTCCCTAGTAAAGGGTCCGATTATCCGCACGGCAAGTCCAGGGCCCGGGAAGGGATGGCGGTAAACCACCTCGTCTGGCAACCCAAGCGCTTTTGCTATCCTCCTTACCTCGTCTTTGTAGAACTCGCGGAGGGGCTCGACGAGTTCCAGCTTAAACCAAGGGGGTAGCCCCCCGACGTTGTGGTGGCTTTTTATCCTGTCTGCGCCCTTTACCGCTCCGCTCTCAATCACATCTGGGTAAAGAGTGCCCTGTGCCAGGTATTTCGCATTGGGCATCTTCGACACAACTTCAGCGAAGACCTCCGCGAAGGTCTCCCCCACTATCCTCCTTTTTTCCTCGCAGTCTGAGACGCCTTCCAGCCTCTTGAGGAAGCGCTCGCGCGCATCCACCACGTGGACCATTATACCGAGGGACGTGAGGAGTGAAACCACCTGTTGGGGCTCGTCTTCGCGGAAGAGCCCGTGGTCCACAAAGATGGCGTGAGCCCTCTCGCCCACGGCCATATGCACCAGGAGGGCTGTTACCGTGCTGTCTATCCCGCCGCTTACCCCGATGATGACGTCGCCAGCGGCGGCTTTTCTGCGGACGTCTTCCACTAAGCGGCGTATCTGCTCCTCGGGTCTCCAGGTTGAGGCGATGTCTGCCACCTTTCTGAGGAAGTTTTCCAGCAGGAGACCGCCCTTTACCGTGTGAGAAACCTCCGGGTGGAACTGGACTCCGTATATATGCCCTTTCCGCATGGCAGCGATATATCCGTTTTCGCTTACTGCCAAAACGACGAAGCCGGGCGGAGGCTCCTTCACGTAGTCCGCGTGGCTCATCCATACAACCTCCTCGTTGCCCCAGCCGTCAAAGATGAGGTCGCGTTCAAGCAATCTCACTAAGGTTTTGCCGTATTCTCCTTTACCGCGCTGTACTGCACCTCCTAACTTCTTGGCGATGAGCTGGTGGCCGTAGCATATCCCAAGAATGGGCTTGTCCAAGTGGAATATCCCGTCAGACACGTCGGGTGCACCTTCTTGATACACTGAGCTGGGGCCTCCCGATAGGATTATGGCCTTAACCTCAGGACTCTCAGCGGCCTTTTCCGCCTCCTCGGGATGAACAACTTCAGCGTATACCCCCCTCTCGCGGACGCGGCGAGCGATGAGGTGGGCGTATTGACCACCGAAATTTACTACTATTACCTTCTCCACAGCACAATTAAATTAAGGGTTAAAAACTATTCAATTGAAAGCACGTCAAGCTCGAGGACTTCTAAGTAGCCGTTTAAAACCTCGGCCGCGCTGGGGGTAGTTCTGCCGCCATCGCCGTGGATGAACTCCTTCACATAGAGCCCGCCTTGGCACCTGATATAAAGCTCAAACACATGAGGTGAGATAAGCCGCCACGTAACCTCGTATACCATCCTTGTCCGCTTTCTGCGTGGGTGCAACCTCTTTATTCTACGGGGGGTATACTGCGTAATTATCTTTCCAGAAAGCTCAGCCATTTTACCTAGATCCTCCGCGGTAAGCGGCCGCTCCGAATAGACGAGGGCGCGGTAAAGCTTGATGTCTACCTTAGCCTTTTCCTTGAGCCTCCTTACCTCCTCCCTTGTGGTAAAGCTCAACGGTCTAAAAACAACCTCGTCGTCAACGAGAGGCGGTACTTGGCCGCGGTAACGGATGGGCTGTTTGACCTCTACAACAAGCGGTCTGCCTGGTCCAAGCATTCTAACATCGCTGTCCTCTCTTCCGGAAACGTGAATGACGTGTTCCAAGCCGCCATAAAAATCTCTCACATATTGAAGCTTATCAAGGAGAGTGGTTTTTACGGAACCAAACCGTTTTGCCTGTGTCACTCGGCGGCTGAGCTTTAGATACTTACCCTCCATGAGTATGGGGTTTCTTATCACAGTAACCTTACCGGTAAGAAGATCTATCCTTACCACTATGTTTGGCCGGAGCTTATCCACGCGTTTACCAGTAAGCAATTTCAGCATCTCTTTACCAATGCGCCTATTGATCTCATGCTTAATAGATTCGCCGGTTGTTATTAGGAACTTCGCAACGACTTCAGCCTCTCTTTTCAACACGTCAGATGGTATAGTTGTCCCTACGGCGAAGGTTTCGAAGTCTATATCACCTGTGTGTTTCGCCGCCTCATGAGCATATTTCTCGACGTCGGTAAGCAGGCCGCCGCAGATATAACACGGTACACCTTCTACCTCTGTTCCTATGCTTGCAAGAAAACGTCTCGTGGGCTTGTGCACATTGGCTAAACTTACGAGATCGTTTCTCACGTCTGCCCCCTGCCTAAACTGCGTAACGAGCTGCATATGTAGCATTGTCTTAATGGCGGCTCCTCTCTCCCAGTTCTCAACGGCATACCCCATCTGGGCGTAGAGTCTCCCAAGGCATGAATCGCAGAGTGGGTACTCCCGCAGGATCTGCAACGACTTCTCCAGCAGCTCCACATGCGGCAACTCGCCTCTGTTTATATCTGTGGTTGCCGGCCGTGGAGCAGTCTATCCACGTTTATGTTCACCACATTCACTTGGTGGTGTGGGGGGAGGCGCCCTATACTTAACCCACACTCAGCCTCCAGCCCGTATTCCTCAAGCTTTATCACATAGGTAAACGGCGGTAAGGGGAGACATCTCCCCTTACCGGAGGGGCTTATGAGGACGCCGGAAACCAAGTCGTGGGCGCCTTTTTTCACAACGACGCCAGGTAGCCTCTGTCCAGAGAGGGCCTTTTTCAGATATCCCACAGACGAGTCTTCGTCGGGGAAAAGTCTCTTTACCTTCTCTCCTAATATCTTTACCGTCTTGTTTACGTCGGTAAGGTAGAAGACGGCCTCTGCGTCTCCCCTAACTCCGTTAGATATCAGAAGCGAGGCTACGAGGATTTTCGCGTGTATGTGCGGCTCTTCGTTGAATCTGCGTAGAGATGTGATGACGAGGAAGCGCCTCACCTAGTAGGCATCCGCATTCTTAGCTGTCTCTTCAAAGTCTTGGACATCTTCTTGAGATTTTCGTAAACAGTCAGCATCTCCTTCACGTCTCTAGGAGTTACGCCGGCTCCCAAGGCGATTCTGCGTATCCTCGACGCGTTGAGTATCTCAGGTTTTCTCAGCTCCTCCATAGTCATGGAGCTGAGTATAGCCTTCCACTTCTTTAGGTTTTTCTGGGATAGCTCGATCTGCTCCTCAGAGATTTTAGCCGCCATCCCGCCCGGCAGTAGCTGGAAGATCTTGCTGAGGGGGCCGAGCTTCAGGAGGCCGTCGATCTGCTTCTTGAAGGTTAGGAGATCAAGCTTCCCGGACTCTATCTCCTGCAGGACTTCCTCCTCCTCAAACACCGCCTTGATCTTCTCCACCAACGCGTCTAGGTCGCCCATGCCGAGAACCCTCGCTACGAACTTCCTGGGGCTAAACAGTTCGAGCTCGTCTACGTCCTCGCCGACGCCTATGAACTTTACTCTGGCGCCTGTCTTAGCAACGGCGGCTAGGGCTCCGCCGCCCCTCGCCGTGCTGTCCATCTTGGTTATAATGACGGAATGTATCGGCAGATACTTCATAAAGGCCTCTGCCTGCGCCGCGGCTAGTTTACCCACTGTGGCGTCTATCACCAGCACGACCTCGTCTGGCCTCACGGCGTCGTATATGGCTCTTACCTCCTGGAGCAATGACTCCTCGTTTCTGTGTCGCCCGGCCGTGTCTACGATAACCACGTCTAGGTTTTTGAAGTTCTGGACGCCCCTCCTGGCGATCTCCACGGCGTCTTTGCTGTCTCTTTCGCCGTAAAACGGCACGCCTATCTTCTCGGCGAGTTGCCTTAGCTGGTCAAAGGCGGCGGGTCTTATGGTGTCTGTCTCGACGAGACCCACCCGATAGCCACGCTTTATCAGATACTTCGCCAGCTTCGCGGCCGTGGTGGTCTTGCCGCTACCCTCAACGCCCAAGAGAAGGACCACGTAGGGCTTTTTTGTGGGCTTAAACTCCGCCGGTTGCTCGCCGCCGAGGAGCTTTACCAGCTCGTCGTAGAGGATGTAGATGAGGTATTCCCTGGGCGGTATGCCGGCGGGAGGTTTCTCCTCCCGGACCCTCCTTACTGCGTTTTCGGTAAAGCTCTTTACCAAATCCAGCGGCACATCTGCCTTGAGCAGAGCCCGCTGAATCTCCCTTGACAGCTCTTGGAGCGTGGCGTCATCGATGTAGTCCACCCCCCTTATCTTCTCTATGAGCTTGCTGAAAACCTCGGTGAGAGCCTTCACATATAGATGGAGAGGTTGATTTTAATATTTTACGTATATGATGCGTCTCTGGCGTGTCTCACAACCCCGCCGTCTCTTTCACTGAGATTGAGGCTTTGTTGCGTTTTCTTATCTCCTGTTTGTCTATCGCTATTATCTGTTTGCACCTCGACCGCAACGTGTGCTGAAGAGTCGTATGACCCTTACAGGTTCATAACGCGCTTCTTACAAGTCTCGCCCCTTAGGGGGTCAGAGGCGAGGAGAGTCTAGATCCACTATTGATGCTTGCTAAAGGGGGGAGGTTTGGAACTATTTGCTGGGTGTGCAGAGGTTTTTCTTCTCTACAAGGTATATGTCGCCGTAGGATGTTCTCCTTACCTCCACGATGAGTCCTCTTTCTCTAAACCGCCAAATTAGGTCGAGGGGGGTATCCACCATGAGGATGTCCTCTCTCTGCGACAACTCACGTAGCTCTTTTAAAGAAGCCTTAACCACGAAGGCGCCCACATATACATCGACATGCGCCTCCCCAAGCATGGCGGCCTCCGTCTCATTAAACGTAGACAGGCCAAACCTACCTTGTAGAAACATCAAATATATCCCCACGGTCACCATATTTTGTATACGCTCCCATCTCAGCCGCTTCTCTAGATCCTCATCCTCTCCAATACCGGCAATTCCCGCACCTTCGTAAGTGCCGTTTTTCCAGTAGCGGTAAAACACCGCCTTGACGATTTTCCCCTCCAGGCTAAGCCTCCTAGCCAGCTCGATAAGCTCCTCCAGGGTGAGTATTCTACACGGCACCACATAACCTACATACACCTCGTCGCCATATTTCTCCAGAAGAGCACTTCACCTCCTCCACGACTCCCTACGTGCTTTTACATACGCCATCATTTTCTCAAAATCCTTACCTTCTACCATGTGGCGGGCTGGTTCGTGTTTTATAATGACGCAAGGACCTGCGTAAACCACTTTGTGGACCCCCCAACTCATCCACAATTCGGCCCTCGCCAACAAAGGGCCGAGACGCGAAGAAAATAGTCGCCGCGGCTATTCCAAGCACCACCAGGAAAACCAGGATGGAGAGCCTCATGTCACCACCCGCTTGAGCCGGCTCTTGTCTCGTAACAAGCCAACAAACACCAATCCTCCCAAGGCGGCGGAGTTATTGTTGTGGCTGGCTCAACCTCGGGCTCTATACGCATAGCATAACTCTCACCTCTTGCCTTGACTACATAAGATGAACGCACGTAATACCATTTGAAGGTCTGTATATCTTTTGGATTTTTCAAGCCGAGTTCAACCTCCTCATTACACAACCTAGGGCTAATCCAACATATGGGATTCTCCTCCACATCCTCCCTATCCGGCAATGGCAAGTTTGTGTTGAGGCTTCCCCGTATGTAGTCATACACATCTTTATCGGTCCCATCGCTACAACTAACCATTCTGTAGTAGTCAAATGAGAAATAATAACCTTCTGCAAAATATTTTGATTTTTTAGTCCAATAATATAATGAAACTCTAGTGTTAATTACGTTTCCATTAGAGATGGTATTGAACTTGCTATGTACATGGTAGGTTGGGTAGAAGTCTTCAGTGTCGCGGGTGCCTGCGGCACAGACGGTGATGGTATTTATCAATAGCGCTGTTGCCGACGCAATGCTTAGTACGAGCCAGGTTTGACTTTGCATAGTCTCTCCTATCTTTGCCGCATTTTTTCGTTAGCTTTTAAGCGTATCTATTTTTATTTTTAGCAGATATCTAATATTAATCATAATTTTGTTTTAATTATAGAGCTTGTGGCAATTTCTTAGGCGCAGGTTTTCCTTAAAGTGAGGAGTCACATGTACGTCAGTTCCACGTCGTCTGCGATATCTCAATTGTGCAACGAGGTGATGCGTAAGGCAACGCCGCTATTTTAAACTGGCCCCACGTGATTCTCAGGGGGATTGCCGCACCGGCTCTTGTTGCGTCTTCACAAAGGCGGCTCTATATCCACAAACGCCTCCGACGGGTTTAGAAGCGCCGTCTAGCTTTCGTCAGACCCCAAGCCTCTAATTACGAGCTTCACGTGGAGGGATTCTCGAAATGAATGAGATTAACACGAAGAAGCATCTACCGGCCCTTCCGGTGCGTAGATAGTCTGTAAGGGACAAATAGCGAGGGGCGGAGGTCAAGAACCTAGCGTCTCGCCTTGAAGCCGATCAGCTTGCCTACGCGTCAGCTCGAATGCATGAGCACGTAAGCAATTCTCCCCCACCCTATCCAGCTGTGGTAGGTCTATGCAGATTGTCGACCCCTTGGGCATCTCGGTTTTGAGAAACTGCGGGTTGTAAAAGGTACAAGCCGCCTTCTGAGCGCTTAGGCAACGTATACCTCATGTAGCTCCGCCGGCTTAAGCACGTCGTGGCTTACTTGTGCCAGGTTTAAGACGCCGTCTTTAATGAACTCAGCCATGCGGGGGACCAGACATAGAACCGCGTGCCTCCTACTTCATAGCGCTGCGGAACCTAGCGACGCTTTCTGATACGCCTTATGTTCTTGTTTTATTTGCAATATCGGTCTGGATAAGCCGGATCTGTTACTCTTCATCGCAAGCTGGGTGAGGGGTCTGCATCTACGTAGACGGCGCTTAGTCACCGCAAACCCCCGACTTACCTGGGAGCTCTACGTGTCGTAGGACGGGCGCTATGTAGATGGCGGAGCCTGCGGCTGCTGGCCCAGGGCGGCGTACCACGCGTCTACTTGTTTCATGAAGTTCTCAAGCCTGTCTAGGATGTAGATGCCGTAGTGCGGGTAGATCTCAAATACGAGCTTCTGGGGGCGCACCGCGGTCCACCTCATCTTGCGCAGAAACATTACCCTGAAGACGAAGCCTCTGTACTCCATGAGCTCCAGCTTAATCACGCCGCTGGCTAGGTATTCCTCAACGCCGAAGCGGCTGATCTTGTTCTCGCCGGTGGGGATCTCCGATGTCATGATTGTGGTTATGTCTTTTATCTTCCGCACCTGGAAAACCAACTCCCTCATGTACTCCCTAACCCACAAGACGTCGGTGTGGGAGGTGATAATAAGTGGAGCTATGGGGTCTATCACCAGCCTCTTCACCCCGAACTTCTTGACATACTCCAGAATTATCTTCGCGATGTCTCTGGGATCCGCCGTCACCTTCTCCTCCTTCGCGTAGGTTCTGAAGTGGGTCCTCAAGTCGACAAATATCAGCTTGTTCTGGCTCTCCAGAGCGTCTAGGTCCCATCCCAGCGACTCCCTCACGCCACGCTTCACGTCCTCCGAGGGCTCGTCTATTGTGATGTAGAGCCCCGGCTCGTCGTACAGCTCGGCCCCCGTCTTCAGGAACTGGAGGCTGAATATGGTCTTGCCCTGCCCAGCCTCGCCGGCGATTAGATATATCTCCCCCTTGCGGAAGCCTCCCTGAAGCAACTGATCCAAGTACCAGATACCGGTGGAGGCTCTGTTGTCGTAGACCTGGTAATAGTCCTGGTAGTCGTAGCTGTACTGCTCCTGATAAGACATATGGCGCTTATAGGGGGCAATAATATATTTGTTTTGTTCACGTATCTATACACTAGGCGGACAGTACACTTAATCTCAGTTACGTTGCTCGAAAATACGCCACTTGCCCTTGAACTCAAACACCGCCCTCCTCGCCGCGTTGCGCCAAGTCTCATACGCCTTTTCGTAAAGCTCAGGCTCGACGGAGGAGAGAAAAAGCACTGTGTCGAAGGATCTCTCCCTAAAGGGTGGGTGCCAGAAGTCGGCAATCACCACCTCGCCAAGGTCGCCGCGTCTTGCCTTAGCCCTCTCAAGCATATCCAGCGAGATGTCCAGACAAACCACGTAGGCGCTGACGACCTCAAAGACGAAACCGACGCCGCACCCCGCGTCTGCCACCCTCTCCCCTACCTGCGACGAGATTAGCCAGTATTTCCTCCGCTGCTCCTCGCCGTAGACCTCGTCATAAATGGGGGCTAGCCTTCTGTAGAGCTCTAAGATCCTGTCTGTCTCCATATGATTGCCAACGACGTCAGTGCAGATGTAGTGGCAAGCATAACAATTAGCTCGTAGGCGTGGAGATCCGTGAGGTGGCCATAGAGGGTCCCTCCTACGAGTGTGCCGAATCCCCACATGGCGTTTACAAAACCCAGGGAGGTTGCGCCGCCGAGCTTAGCCGCGTGGGCCTTGGCGATGACGTCTGTGTATGACGTGACGGCTGAGTAAAAGACGGCGCCTAAAAACAACAAAGCAGGGTGGACAGCCCCGGCGAGATACGTAAATGCCAGAAGCGCGGAGAAGAGGGGCGCCGTGAGGACGGCCCTGGGGCTTTTATCGACGAAGTAGCCGAGAGCCGGCGAAGCGGGAACCTCTGTAATCATAGCCACTAGATACAGAAGAGCCCCCATCCAGGCAACTTCTGCGAACCTATACATGAAGAGCGATATGTGGATGGTGGAGAGTCCCAGGAAGAACTGCGCAAGGCCAAACACGGCGGCGTCTTTAGAAAGCGCGACGCCTCCGGCTTTTTTCTTTTCCGGCTTCACGCCGGCTGTCCTATATGCTATGTAGAGCGTTAATAGGGCGGCGAGGCCCGGAATCAGCGAAGCCCGGAAGACGTCTTGCGGTAGGTAGCTGTGGTAAAGCATCACGGTGGCCATCACAACTCCTACCACCGCCCCAAGCTGGTCCAACGCGGCGTGTATCCCAAACGCTCTCCCCTTCGCCCCCTTGCCTCCAGCAGAGGATATGATCACGTCGCGGGCGGGTGTGCGGAGGGCCTTGCTGAATCTTTCCAGGGAGATCAAGGCGGCTACCTGCCACAGATCTCGAGCAAACAGAAGGCCTGCTATTGCGGCGACTTGGAGACCGTAGCCGAGGAACGTCTCGAGCCAGTAGCCGCCTCTTCTGTCGGCCAGCGGCCCCGTCACGAGCCTAGCCGCGTACCCCAAGGCGTCTCCCAGACCAAAAACAAAACCGACGAATGCTGCGGTTGCGCCGAGATGTTGTAGATACTGCGGCGCCACGGCGCGCACGCTTTCGTAGAGCCAATCGGCGAAGAAAGAGACTATTCCCATAAGCAAGATAAGCCTAAGGTTCATGCCCCGTTAACCGATTCGCGTTATATTTCTTCCCAATACTTCTCCGGCTATGAGGATCGGCGCCGAAAATAAACATGGCGGTGGCAACGCCTACGTCGCAGATAGGCGATGCATTTAAGAACCGCAAAACGACGATGCCTCTTATAGATGAGCTGGTCTTCACGAAGTCCACCGCCGGGTTAAACAGAAGGGGAGGTGGACTGGAACCCCGTCACGTGGTCTCACACGGCAAGGACGGAGAAGACTAATGGAAGCACCGCCACGTCTAGGCCTCGGCAGAGTGGAAATACGCAACGCCCTGTGGTAGCCCGAGTGGGCGTCTAGATGTACTTGCACAGTCGGCATAGCAGGGGACGCTGGCCGACAGCTATTGGATCTGTACCGTGGAACCTGCAACCACTCTAAAGGGATAGTTTATGTCGAGGTAAGCGGCTGGCCGAAGGCCGGCGCGGTGTGAAGCTGGATACGGAAGCCGGGGTATACGTAAGTACGCATGTAACACAGAGCAATATTAAACGGAACTAACTACACGCTGAAGAAAGCCAGCAGTGGAACTACCTGACATAGATCTGACAAAAATGGCGCCGGGGGTGGGATGTGCCCGGCGGTTTTACCGCCGTTGAACCCACGCCCCCGAACGGGGACGGGCTTGCTGCGACCTGCTTAGCAGGCCCGCGCCTTGGACCAACTCGGCCACCCCGGCTGGGAGATGTTATGGTTACGGTTTTAAATTTTTCCCTTCTCTTATTTTTCCACTCTAAATCTTTGTAGGTTATGCGAACCACACGGAGCTAGGGGCTTGTAGTGCATGAAGCGCACCCGGCAGGTGGGGATACAACTCCTTAGACCAAGCCCAGCCCTGAACTCTCTGCCGAGGTCTCTAACCTCCTCAACCCCCATAAAAGCCGCGTTATACTGATTAACATCAGTGTAGTTAATCAACGGAAACAACTATAAACCTCAAACGTGGACAAGCTCGTGATGAGTAACGCAGTCTAGGGTTCGATGCCTGCAGTGGCCAGGGCTGACCTCTAACGCATATAGTAAAACAGCCCACCGAATCAACTGCCTTGAAGAATGCCAGTTTTACGCGTAAATATCCTTACCGACCTTTCTGCACCGCCTTATTATAACGTAGAGAAAGGCGCCGGGGGTGGGATTTGAACCCACGCCCCCTTGACGGGGACGGGATCTCCAGTCCCGCGCCTTGGGCCGCTCGGCCACCCCGGCTGTGTCTCCGTGTCTGTTTGTATTTAAGCTTTATCCTCCGATGTATACCTCTCGTACCTTAGGGTCGTTTGCCACCTGTTCCGGCAGGCCTTGTGCAATTATCCTCCCGCTGGCCATGGCGTAGACGTAGTCTACGTATTTGAAGGCTATGTCTATTCTATGTTCAATGACGAGAAATGTTATGCCCTGCTGGTTTATCTCTCTGACGATTTTGAAGACTTCGTGGGCTTGGTCTACGGGGACGCCAGCTATGGGCTCGTCGAGAATTATGAGATCCGCCCCGGCCATGAGGGCCCGTGCCAACTCTAACAGCTTCATCTCGCCTGCCGAGAGGAGGTAGGCTGGGGTGTCCCACTTGTTGTCGAGTTTAACCGGCCTGAGTATCCTAAAGGCTTTTTTGGCAAGCTCCCCCTCCTCTTTGACCCAGTTTTTCAGCAACGCCGTGACGACGGCCTCGCCGCGTTGGCCTCTAGCCACCGCCATCAGGTTCTCCAGAACTGTAAGCTTCTGGAATACTTGCGGCATCTGGAAGGTCCGCACGATGCCTATTTCGAAAATCTTGTGGGGCGGCCACCCGGTTATGTTTATCGCCTTGCCGTCGGCCTTGACATACACAACCTTGCCGGACTCTGGTTTGTAGACGCCGGTGATTACGTTGACCAGGGTGGTTTTGCCGGAGCCGTTGGGGCCTATGATTAGCGTGACTTTCCCCCTTTCCACCTTGACGTCTACGCCGTCTAGCGCCCTAAATGCGCCAAACTGTTTTACAATGCCCTCGGTAGTTAAAATAGGCACCATTTGAGAAAAAATATGTTGGTTAAAATGTGTTACTGAAACAGCGGCTTGCCTTGGTCGAATACTGTGATCTTTCTGTCTGTGCCGTAGTAGTAGGCGGCGTCTATGTATTTGGGCGTGCCGCCTTCAAGCACCACGCCCCATATGACGTAGTTGGGGTAAGCACGGTCGCCGGCTGCATCCAGGTAGACCTTGCCTGTGGCGCCTTGGTACCTGCCCTCCTTGCCCCACTGCTCCAACGCGGCCTTCACCTTCTCGGGGTCGTCTGCGCCTATGCTACAGACGATCTGCATGAGCATCATGGCGGCGTCGTAGCCGTAGGGATCGTAGGCCACTGGGTCCTTGCCGTATTTAGCCTTATACTTCTGTTTAAACTCCTGGAACTTAGGATCAGCTGGGTCGGGCGCCGCGATGGTGCCAAGTATTTTGCCAGCCGCCATCTCCTTGCCAACTTGCTTTATCAAGGCCTCGCTGTAGGCTATGCCGTCTGTTCCAATCCACCTAACCTTGCTCAGCACAGAGTCCTGCGCGGCGGCTTGGATAGCCACTATGCCATCGTCTTCAAAAGTGATAAAGATTATTGCGGCGTCTGCGCCCGGCTGGCCTAAGGCGGCGGATAGTTTTCTAATGGGCTCAAGCACGTTGGTGGGGAAACCCTTGGGGTCTGGGTCGTAGCTTTGAGAGGAGATGATTTGTATGCCTAGCTTCTTAGCCTCGTCGGCTATGGCATCGCTGAGCCCCTTGCCCCATGCGTCGTTTCTGTAAATTAACACAGCCCTCTTAATGCCAAGGTGCTTAAGGAGATCAACTATGGCCGCGGCTTGGGCGAAGTCGGTGGGCACGATTCTGTAAACCCAGTCGCCCGCCACAGCCAGTAGCGGCGAGGTGGAAGACGGCGAGAAGATTATAATTTTGTTCTGGTCGGCAAATGACTTGACAGCGCTTACCTCTCTACTTGACATAGGGCCTACTATAAGTTTAGCGCCTTTTGCATATAATGTCTGGATTTTTTCGAGTGCTTTGGTGGGATCTGTTGCTGTGTCCTCAACAAGGAGCTGGAACTGGATGTTAGGACACATCTTGTTGGCGTCCTCAACCGCCAGCTCCACCGCGTTTTTCACACCAATGCCATATGACTGAAGACCGCCGGTCAAAGGCAAAGCCGCGCCTATGTATACTGTCTTTTTCTGGGTGGGAGTAGTTGCGGGCTGGGTAGGTGTCGTTGTGGCTGTTGGCGAGGTGGGTTGGGCTGGTTGTCCTCCTCCCATTGTAAGCAGAGCTGCTATTGCGGCCAGTAGTATTACTGCAACCGCGATCCCTATATATAGGGTTTTTGAAGCCATGAAGATGCGATGTCCATAATATAAATACTTTAAGCGTTTATATAGTGTTATTTATTATATATATTTTTTGGCTTTAGTAAGGTTTATTTAAAACACCTTTTTTAGGCCTATGGAACTTGTCTTAGGTATAGATTATCCGACGCTTGCTAGAGCAATTATATTTTCTAATATCTATGTATTGTTGGGTCTCGGCCTAAATCTGACCTACATAACCACCAAGATACCGTCGTTTGCACATGGCGACTTAGCCACTGTGGGGGCATATGTGAGCTATCTCACTGTTATATTCCTTATTCAGCCCCTTGGAATTGCCGCGAATGTGTACGTTACGTTTCCTCTGGTAGCGCTCGCGACCGGGGCTGTGGCCGTCTTGACGTATCTGGCGGTGTTTAGGCCTATGATTAGGAGGGGGGCCGGCATCACGCCTCTCATGATCGCCTCTTTTGGTTTACATTTCGTGATGTTTGCGTCCATCGCCATAATTGCTGACTATGTCCAGAACGCCTACGGGGTGCTCAGCAGAAACGTCCTTTTGACCCGGTGGGAGTACATATGGCCCGGGACCGATTTCTTGACGTCGGCGTTGATAAACACTACCATTGTGGTTATTGTGACCACGGTACTTCTCTATCTCCTGCTCTACAAAACGCGGTACGGGGTAATTATGAGGGCCAGCATCGACAATCTGTACCTGGCGAGAGCCGTCGGGATAAACGTGGAAAGAGTTTTCGCCATTGCCTGGCTTCTCATAGGGGCTGTGACCGGCATCGCGGGGGTTTACATGGCCATGTTCTTCCCGATGACAGAGGAGCTGGGCTGGCTTAGGCTGGCTGTTATATTTGTGGTGTCTGTCGTGGGCGGTCTCTCTAACATATATGGTGCTGTGTTGGGAGGTTACGTGGTTGGGCTCAGCCTAGTTTTGGGCGCCGCCTACATCCTCACGCCGCTGGGCGTGCCGACGGAGTTCCAGCTGGTGATCCCGTTCGCTTTTGTGATAGTGATTCTGCTGTTTGCCCCGCAGGGACTTGCAGGTGTAATATCAAGCCTCGCCCAGAGAGGGAGGAGATGATTCTCCAATTCGACCCCAACCTCTTCACTGTTCTGTTTAGAGAAACTGCCATCCTCTTCGCCATATACGGAATTTACGTGTTGAGCCTCAACCTAGAGGCCGGGTATCTCGGCCTTCCTCAGTTTGGAAAGGTGATGTTTTTGGCGTTAGGCGGCCTAGCCGTGGGCGGCATAACGACAAAACTTGCCTTGTGGATGTATGCAGGTATCAACCCGTTGGGGAACGTTGACCTGTATTGTTCGGCACAGCAGTACCAAGCCGTGGCGGTTGTTAACCAGCTATTCGCGGCATCTCCGCTTGACGGGTTGGCGTTTTTCTTCTTATCTCTTGTCCTCGCCGCGGCTCTTGCAGGTGTTTTCGGAATTCTCATGTCAGGCCCCGCGCTGAGGCTACGCGAGGATTATCTCGGCATACTCCTGTTAGTGAGCGCGGAGACCGTTAGAGTTATCACGACATACACACCAGCGGTTGCCTGTGGCGTCTTCGGCGCAGTTGTGCCTGATCCGTTTGCATGGATGGGGCGTGACAGGTCTTGGGGCTATCTTGCAGTCGTCTCGTTATTTTTACTACTCACCTTCGTGGTGATGGAGAGACTGGTTAATTCGCCGTTTGGCCGTGCTCTCAGAGCGATTCGGGACGCCGAGACGGCCGCGAGGGTATTTGGAAAAGATATCGTCAAATTTAGAATAAGAGTTTTGGCTACAGCATCTGCGCTTGCGGGCATCGCAGGCGCATTACTTGTGTTCTATAATAATTACGTCAACATGGGTCAGTTTATACCTCTTTTTACCTTTATCGCATGGGCTATGTTGATAATTGGAGGAATGGGAAACAACATAGGCGCATTAACAGGCGTGGCCATCTACTATGCCCTAGACAGATTCCTAAGCATATATAAGGAGAGCATTAGACAGGTGGTGAATGTGGATCCCGTGTTCTTCCAGTACATCGCCTTTGGAGTCGCGATAATACTTGTACTTATGTTTAGGCCGCAGGGCGTGTTCGGCGAGAAGCCTTCCAAGACCTTGAACCGCCGTGTATTAAAGAGACTCCGCGAAGAAGCATAAATATTTATATAGCCGGTTCTTTCTCTGGGCCATGGCGATAACGATAGACCCAAAGACGTTCTACGCCAACCCGCCGCCGGGGAAGCCATTTTACGTGAGGTTTGAGGTCTCCGCCGATGTTGCTGAGAAGGCGCTGGAGATTCTGTCAGTTGCGAGGCAAACTGGGAGGATCAAGAAGGGCACCAACGAGACCACCAAAGCCGTGGAGAGAGGACTCGCGAAGCTCGTGTTAATAGCCGAAGACGTCGACCCGCCTGAGGTGGTTGCCCACCTGCCACTTCTGTGTGAGGAGAAGAAGGTCCCCTACGTCTATGTGCCGTCTAAGGAGAAGCTGGGCAAAGCCGCCGGTATTAACGTGTCCGCGGCGGCGGCCGTGGTGATCGAGGCCGGCCAGGCCGCGGGAGAACTCGAGGCGCTGATTTCTAAGATCAACGAGATAAGGGCTAAACACGGGTTAAACGCCATAACGCTACCCGCCGCTGGCAGGAGGTGAATCTCTTTTGTCGGAGTCGTCAATACCGAGTTTTCTTAGGTTTGCCAACCTGAGTCTTTTGAGCCGGAAAACTTTAAATATAGCCGCATCAAGCCCCACCCATGTCTGAGGAGGTAAAATTTTCGCCGTATGAAGACGCGGTGGCTGGACTTGTCGTCCAGATACTAGGCAGGACAGGCATCGCTGGTGAGGTGACGCAGGTAAAGATACGTATATTAGAAGGCCGCGACAAAGGCCGCGTCCTCACTAGAAACGTAAAAGGACCCGTGAGACTGGGCGACATAGTAATGCTGAGAGAAACAGAAAGAGAAGCCAGGAGGATTACGGCAAGATGAAGATCCACAAATGTTCCTTCTGCGGGACTGACATACTACCCGGCTACGGTATAATGTATGTAAAGGCAGATGGCACAATCCAGAGATACTGTAGCAGGAAATGTTTCGTAAGTGCCACGAAATACAGAAGAAACCCAAGAAAACTGGTTTGGGTTAGGAAGCGCTCAGCGAAAAAATAAACTCCCCCTTCTCTCTACGTTCCACTAGTGCATGTATTGCTTTTTCTTAAGTATTTATAATCGGTTTTTTGGGGATACGTGGATCCTCTAAGGTCTCCGCGGGAGGAATTTGAGAGGGTAGTAGCTGAGGTAGCTGAGGCGCTTTCTCTGGGAGAGGTGCCGCCGGTGGAGAGGACTAGGCGGTATGGCTACTTCTCTGCCAAGTTTCACAAGTACAGAGTTGACCCAAGCAGGCTTAGGGAGGTTGTGGAGTCTATAAGGGGCAGACCTGCTACGTATCTTGCAGGGCTTTCAGTGGACGGCCTTTATCTTAACGCTGATTTAAACGTGAAGGCCGTTGCCGAGCTTGTGTTTGATGCTGTTGGGAAGATGGGGAGGCGGTACGGCTTTACTGAGGAGTGTAGGGTGGGGTCTTTCCTCGTGGAACACACCTCAGCAAACCCTGTGCATCCTCTGCATATAGGCCACGGGAGGAACGCCATTTTGGGAGATTCGCTTGTTAGGTTGTTGCGGTTCTGCGGTAACGAGGTGAAGGTCCACTTCTACGTGGATGACTGCGGGGTGCAGGTTATGTACGCCGCTATAGGATACAGCGCTGTAAAGAGAGAGGTGGATGAACGCGTCCAGAGGGCTAAGCCCGATTTGGTGGTGGGGCACGTGTACTCCGCCGTAAATGCCATCGCTGAAATAAACAGGCTGAAGAGAGAGTTGGCGGAGCAACAGGACGACGAGAGGAGACGCGAGTTGATTAGGGAGATAGACGAGTGGGTTGCGGTTTTGAAACGGGTGATGGATACAGAGGGCGAGCTGGCGACTAAGCTGGTGGAGGTTCTGGGTCAGAGAGACGTCGCGAGCGAGGCGGTTGAGTTAAACAGGAGGTACGAGGCGGGGGATCCGGATGCCAAGAGGATAGTGAGAGAAGTCGTGGACCTGGTGCTTAGAGGGCAGAGGGAGACTCTGGCGAGGCTTGGCATCGAGATAGAGAGGTGGGATTACGAAAGCGAAGTCGCCGTGTGGTCAGGTGAGGCTGTGCACATAGTTTCTGAGCTTAAGAGGAGGTGGCCGCAATACGTGGAGTCGAGGGGAGGGGCAGTGGTCTTTCGTGCGGACAAGTTCGTGGAGGACTTCAAGCTGTGGGAGGTGTTGGACTTACCCAAGTTCATACCCCCCGTGACTTTGACGAGGTCGGACGGGACGACTCTGTATGTGACTAGAGACATAGCATATGCCCTGTGGCAGGCGCGGCAGGGGTTCGACAAGGTTATACGCGTCATCTCCACAGAACAGACTCACGAACAAGCCCACGTCCGCATCATCTTATATGCGCTGGGGTATGAGGACGCCGCCAAGAAAGTTGTGCACTATGCCTACGAGATGGTTAATCTGCCAGGGGCTAAGATGTCTGCGAGGAGGGGCCAGTACATATCTCTAGACGAGATACTCGACGAAGCCGCAGAGCGCTCGGCCTCTCTGGTGAAGGAGAAGAACCCGGAGGTCGCCGGTGTTATCGCAGAAAGAGTCGGCGTGGGATCCGTGAGGTACGCCTTCCTCTCCACCAGCCCTAGGAAACCCATAGAGTTTAGGTGGGAAACCGTGTTGAATCTAAGGCAAAATTCAGGCCCGTTTCTGCAGTATACATACGTCAGGGCTTACTCCATTCTTGAAAAAGCCTCAGATATCGGGAAGGCAAACATGCCCGACGACATGCTTCCCGAGGAGCGGGAGCTTATTGTAAAAATCGCCGAGTGGCCCGGCGTGGTGCGGGAGGCGGCCACCGCATTGAGACCCGACTACGTGGCTGAACACCTAGACGGCCTTGCCCTTGTCTTCAACAGCTACTACGAGAAAGCGCCCGTTCTCAAGTCTGAGGAGCCGGTTAGGAGCTTCCGGCTTGCACTTGTAAACGCCGTCAAGACCGTGCTGGAGGCCGGCTTCTCCATATTGGGCATCCCAACCCTCACAAAGATGTGAACAGAGCAGAGCTGGGAAGGGTGGGGGAGTGCGTCGCCGAGGCTGTCCTAAGGCAACGCGGATTTTCCGTGTGGAGACCCGACGAGTTCATCCGCCTCCTAGAACTCGCCGCTGTATACGGCGTGGTCAACGGCGAATGTAAGGAAGAGCCAAAGGAGCCGTTGACTCTTTCTGTCCCCACCGAGGCTGGCCACATCCACGTCACCTACTGGAGGGGGCGATGCATCCCGCAGGTGGGGAGGGTCGCGACCCCCATAGAACACAGTATCTATGTTCCTTGTCTAAAGAGGTGCATCGAGGAGTCGCTTGACGGGCAACTACTCAACGCGCTGCGCCCCGTCGCCCTTGAGCTGCTGGCTTACAGAAGGGCGTTAAAAACGGTTGACTTATTCGCTTTTAAAGACGGAGTTGTTTACGCCGTGGAGGTGAAGACCAACAGCGGAAAACTGTCTGAGAAACAGTGGGAAAAAACCTCGGTTTTGAGGGTACTCAGACACCTGGCCGTGCGCGTGTATCTCCAGAACCCCCTCGTCGAGATAAGTCAGCTATGACCTGGGTCGTTTTCTCCAGACATATAACCACGTCGCGCGCCAAGAACTCCCGCGTGGCTGGCGACAGCGTTTTGTATATCTCCTCCTGCGCCAAGACGTAGGCGGAGGCGAGGAACTTAGCCAGCACGTATTCCCCGCTTGCCTCCACTATCTGCTCCATCTTCCTCCAGCAGTCCAGCCAGTCGTTTGTCTGTAACAACTCTAGGCACAGGCTAGACAGAGATTTGTAGTCTCCCCTCTCCAGAGCCTCTCTTATCTTATGTCTGGGTAACTCCCTCATCTATGAGTATGTTGTCCTCTTTGAAGCCCATTTCTATCAGGAGCTTCTTTATCTTCTGGCGGTGGTCCCCCTGTATCTCGATCCAGCTGTCTCTTATGGTCCCCCCAGCCGCCAGCCTCTTTTTCAACTCCCTCGCCATGTCTTTAATGCCGAGTTGTTTGGCGTCTTCGGCGTTTCCAAAATCCACTATAGTCACGTAATGGCCCCGCCGGTTTTCAAGCCTTATTCTCACAAGCGCCTTTTCCTTAGTGAGCGTCTGCATCAAGGTTTCCTCTTCAGAACCGCCTAACAGCTGGTCAATGATGTCTTCCGCGTCTTGACCAGGTAGTTTTATCTCCATTCTAGCCACAGTCTTTTCATGGATATTTAAACGTTCTCCTTAATTATAGGCGTTACCACAATTTTGAAGTTCTGAAGCAAGTTCGCCGGGGCGTTTACAAAAACTGCTACACACCTGGCGCGGAGGATCCTATCTACACATTCCACCATGCCTTCTCTGTCCGTAAGGAGAAGCTCCACGGGCTTTATGGTGATGTAGGGCGCCAGCTGAAGCCCCAGAGGCTTCGAATAAATTTTGTAAACACAGCTAAACATCCTCCGCCGCCTAGCCGCTATGAAACCCACTCCGAAATCGCCGTTTGGATCCACAAGCGTGATATATGCCTCCCAAGGCGGGGCCAAGCCCTCCACCTGCACGCCCTCAATAACATACCTGCTCCCAGGCTTGAGAACTACGTCTACTTCCTGTTTAAAGACCCAAGGCAGGTTGAGCGCGGAGACTTCATACTTCTCCTCCTGGAGCTTCTTGGCGTTGTATCTCCTAATCAGCTCCGCCGGCGTAGGTGCGAAGACCTCCACAACTGTTAAAACGCCAAGAGATATTACCTTTATGGTCGTAAAACTCACCCAACCCCCAAAAACACCTCAGGAGATAGGGTTCGACGAATTTCCGACACTGGGGATAATTGGGGGAAGCGGGCTGTACGACCCCGGCATTTTTGAAAACGCGGTGGAGGTGCAGATGCACACGCCCTACGGCCTCCCCTCCGACAACGTCATAGTAGGACGTGTCTCCGGCCGAGTCGTCGCCTTCCTGCCTAGACACGGCAGAGGCCACAAGTACCCCCCGCATAAGATACCTTACCGCGCCAACATATACGCTCTCCACGCCCTGGGGGTCAGGTCCATCGTGGCCGTCAGCGCGGTGGGCTCCCTAAGGCCCGACTACGCCCCAGGCGACTTCGTCGTCCCCGACCAGTTTGCAGACATGACGAAGGGGAGGGAGTACACCTTCTACGACGGCCCGCGGACTTGTCACATATCTATAGGGCTCGAGCCTTTTACCCAGGAGATACGTCAGGTGTTGATAGAAACCGCGAGGAAGTACAACAGGACGCACGACGGCGGGTGCTACGTCTGTATAGAGGGGCCTCGGTTCAGCACCAAGGCCGAGTCGCGGATATGGCGCGAGGTGTTTGGATGTGACATAATTGGGATGACTCTTGTGCCTGAGATAAATCTGGCTAGGGAGCTAGGCGTGTGCTACGGGCTTATAGCCCTAGTTACAGACTACGACGTCTGGGTGCCGCATCAGCCCGTGACGGCCGAGGCTGTGGAGAAGAGGATGATAGAGAAGATCGGCATAATAAAGAAGGTGATCGCAGAGGCCGTGCCCAAGATACCGGCAGACATTCCCAAGTGCCGCGAGGTGTTGAGATATGCTTGTGTCTAAAGTTTATATATTCGAACCTTGAGGGGGTCATGTCGACTAAGTACGTAGAGGCAGGTGAGCTCAAAGAGGGCTCCTACGTGGTTATTGACGGCGAGCCCTGTAGAGTTGTAGAGATTGAAAAGTCGAAGACAGGCAAGCACGGTAGTGCAAAGGCCCGCATAGTTGCTGTGGGCGTATTTGACGGCTCTAAACGGACGCTGAGCCTCCCCGTGGACGCCCAAGTGGAGGTGCCCATAATCGAGAAGTTTACGGCACAGGTGCTCTCTATCTCCGGTGACGTAATCCAGTTGATGGATATGAGAGACTACAAGACCGTCGAAGTCCCCATGAAATATGTGGAGGAAGAGGCGAAGGGCAGGCTTGCCCCGGGCGCCGAAGTTGAGGTGTGGCAGATCCTTGACCGCTTTAAGATCGTCAGGGTTAAGTAGTCTGCGCCGGGGGCGGCGCTGCAAATATATAGTAGGGGTCTTCTCCCGCGATTTCTCTCAGTATTCTGTCTGTGAGAAGCTCCACTAGGTCTATCCCTACTCTTTGTTTTACATCCTCGTAGGACGAGAAGGGTTTTTTCTTTCTCTCGTCTAGTATCTCCTGGACTTTCTTCTTGCCGACGCCCCGTAGCAACTCTAGGCTATGTAGTTTTAACGTGATGGGGCCGGCCGTGTTAAACCACTTGATGAAGAATTCTTCCCTCTGCTGGACGATTTTCCTCACCACTACGCGCAGGTTCTCCCTGCCCTGCGGCTGGAGGTCGTCGTATTTTATACGACGGACGATTTTATCAACTTTGTCTCTGGTGCCGGGGCCCACGTATACCCTTTCGCCTATGTCCACGGCAACGCCTTTTTTCAACGTAACCTCTAGGAGGGCGAAGTGGTCCTCGCCGACTAGGTGGGCATATGAGACGTCGTGTGGGAAGTCCCTCCGTATCTTCGGAGGGAGCTTATACAGCGCAACCTCTGGAGGCAGTATGTCGATTACATATGCGTACTCCTCCTTTCTGCTTTTCATTGCCCCGTGAGGAGCTTGAGGACTTCTCTTAGCTCGTTGTCTGCATATTCTCTTTTTTCTAGGTATGAGAGCACGGTCTTAAGCTCCTCGAGGCTCTCTACCGAGAGGTTTACCAGCTGGATGGCTGTGACGCGTGCGAAGCCGAACTTCTCCATTAACTGCCTCACCAACGCCTCAGCATCCTCAGCGTCTCTTTTCACAACCTTCTCTAGGTAGTCTAGAGTCTTCCTCTGTTCTTCGGAGAGCTGCGTAGAGGTTGCCAGCTCTCTGAGTATCTTGAGGGCCCTCGCGTTTGTTATCTCCTCTGATCTGCGTATCTTCTTTACGCTCACTCGTCTGTATATATCTCACGTTTTTAACTTATGCGTCTCTTGCTCCGCCGAAAATTTTAATAACTGCCTGGTTCTGTAGGCGCATGGTTAAGAGGACCCATGGGTACCGCTATAAGACGAGGAAGTTGCTTAGTAAGAAGCCGAGGGAACGCGGGATGCTTGGGCTGTCTCGGCTTCTCTATGAGTATAAGCCAGGCGACAGGGTTGTGATAGACATAGATCCCACCTTCATATCCACCGCGCCTCACCGGCGTTACCAGGGTAAGGTGGGCGTCGTCGTTGGCGTTAGAGGAAAGGCATATGTCGTAGAGACCTACCTTGGCGACAAGAAGAAGATCATAATCACCACGGCGGACCACCTAAGGCCCTATCAGGGGGGTAGCTGAGCGTCTTCTCCTCCTGTGTAGTGTAATTGGATTTGGTAATATAGTTTGTCTAGGCCCTCGCCTGTCTTTGCAGAGACGAAGAGCGGTTCCACGAAGCCGCCCATGTTTGCTATGGAGCGTAGAATCTCCTTCTCATACGTGGGCAGGTCTATGGACTCCAGCAACGTGTCTGGATCTTCGGCCCAGTTGATTATGTTGGTCAGGGCCTCCTCGGGGAGTAGGTCGGCCTTGTTTACCGCCAGTATCTGCGGCTTCCTGAATCTTATCCTGCTTGAAAGTGCGAGGAGCATGGTGGTGGCGAAGCCGTCGATAGATTGGACATACACCGCGTCCGCCACGTAGACCACCAGGGAGTGGACGTCTGAGAGCTTCTGGATGAGATACGCGCCGCTTTGTCTGAAGGCGAACAGCTCCATTTGCCCCGGCGTGTCGATTAAGTAAATGGGCGCGCCGACTACCTCCATCTCTTCTTTAATCCTCTCAGCCTCCGTCACCACCATGTCTACCGCGGCTATTATCGAGGCGTTTGGGCCGAGCTTGTACTGTTTCATTATCTTCCTGGCGCTTATCCTGTCTCTGATGTCTATGTCCGGCACATAGGGCAGGTACTCAGCCGCGGGGTCTAAGTTGACTATCCCAACGTCGTAGCCTTGGTCGTCCATCCAGGTGGAGAGCGCAGACACGAGAGTGGACTTGCCGGAGCCCGCCGTGCCTATGAAAAACACTGTGTACATTACCTTCTCTGTTTTTTGATTTCCTCGGCCACCTTCGCGGCCACGGCTCTTATCTCCTCCTCCGTCTCAACCACCACGTAGCCCTGTAGCTTCTCCTCGAACCAGAGGGCTGGAAATTTCTTGTCTGGAAATGTTTGGTATTTGTACCCCAGCTTCTCGAGGGCTTGGGCAACCTCCTGGAGCGTGGGTCTGTTCACCGACTGGCTCCGCGGGAGTATTCTACCCCTGGACCGTGAGATGGAGGAGTCTAGGTAAACAAGCCAGAGGATTCTGCCCCCTTTCTTTTTCATCCTACGAATACGGCGTTTACAACTCCGTCTTGTCCAGGCCTAGAGGTGACGACTGCCTTGCCGACCTCTGTCTGTATCACAGCCCCCTTAACTATGAAGTTGCGTCTTGCGAAGTCGGGGTTTGCCGGGGTGGACACTATGGAGAGTATCTTGGCCTTAACGTGCTTCTTCTCTTTTGGCATGTATACGTTGGCGTATCTCACCTCTCTTATCCTCACCTTTATGTTCCCCCCTCTGACTCTCTCCACATATCTTACGTCGTTTTCGCCCAGCTTAGGTATCTGCGGAGGCCCACCGCCCAGCGCCTTCTTCTTCGTCTTGCGGACTTTTCTCTTCTTCCCGCCTGTGGGCTTTTTTAAGTCGGTCCCCTTGTAGAACGCGCCTAGCTTCACGGCTCCCCATAATACTGGGGTTTATAAATCTCAACCCTAATCTTCTTTGTGTTGTATTACCCAGGTATTGGAGGAGGTAACCATTATTAAGCCGGGCCTACAGTAGCTTTAATGAAGCGTATTGGTCTTACTCTTCATTACTCACGTCTCGGGAACCTCGTAGTGAAGCTCAGCGAGGTTCCCCCCCTCTACGTCAATGTATACACATACACAATGAAAAAAGTCGGCGTCTTATACGACGTGATAGGAAACGTGAAAAACCCATACGGACTGGTGAAGCCTGTTGAACGCGACGAAACCGTGGTGGGCCAACCTCTATACGTGAAGCCGCATGACTTAGATAAGCGGAGGAGGAAATGACCAGGAGGCTGATTTTTGAGATAGAGGAATATAAATGCCCAGTCTGCGGTGCTGTTAACGAAGTTGTCGTGGACTACGAGCGGGGGCAGGTGATATGTAAAAACTGCGGAGCGGTGATAAAAGAGGGGGTGGCGGATCTAGGGCCAGAGTGGAGGAGACCCGAATCCTCAAGGGCGTATTCAGGCCCCGTAGGCTCCGCGCTAGGAGATATTGAATACGGCAACGTGAAGATCATCAATAAGCTCAAGGCGCTGAGTCTGAAGAAGTTCGCGCGCCCGATGTCGACGCCTCTTGAACGTGTTGAAACCGACATCAGGGAGTTCCTCGACGCGGCTAGGCAGAAGTTAAACCTGCCTAAGGCCGTCATTGAGGAGACTGTGATGCTTTATAAGAAGCTGTACGACGCGGGGTACAGAGCGCCTAGGCTGGAGAGCTACGCCGCGGCTCTTTACTTCACCCTGAAGAGACACGGCGTTGCCGCCATCACTTTGAAAAGTCTAATTGAGAACCTGGGGGTGAATAGGTCTACCTTCGTGTCTGCATATATGGAGCTGATAGGCGTTGCCAACAAGCTAGGCATTAAGCCGCCGCGCGTAGATCCGAGGATATACATACCTAAGATAGTGTCTGCTCTGGGCATAGGCGATGAGAAATCAGCTGAGGTGCAACGCATAGCTGTGGACATACTGCGGTATATAATCTCATTGCCACGTATTAGAAACGGCAGGAAGCCGCAGGTGCTTGCGGCAGCCGCGGTCTTCTACGCTTGCTACATGGCCGGCGTGGAGATAACGCAGAAGGAGCTGGCAAAGGCCGCGGACTCCACCGAGGGGCCTGTCAGGGAGCTTTTGAAAGAGCTGGCGGAGGCGCTGTATGTTGAGGTGACTATATAGCTAATCTTTTTAAAGAGGGGTACGGTCTCTGCCTGTGGCTGCTCAGGAATTTACGGAGGAGTCAGAGGTGCTTACCGAGGTGGAAGTACAAATTCTACAGGGATTAGAGAGACTTGGCGGAAGCTACCAGCAAAGAAATCTCTGGAAGTACATAGGCATAGACAGCAAGACGGGGCTCCCGATTCTGGCCAGACTTGAGAAGAGGGGGCTTATCGCCCGGGAGAGAGTGGGAGGCAACAAAAGAGGTGTCTACGTGATTAGGCTGACCGAGAAGGCGTATAAGTTGTTGAGCAAAATACGGGAGGAGGCTGCGGAGACTTTTGCGGTGGATTTCGAGGCTCTTCCCGAGGAGCTGAGGCTTCTGTTGTCGATTCCCTGTACCTACTGCCCCTACTCGGATAAATGCGGGGTTAGCTTCATAGCGCCTCATAACTGTGACCTGCTTGCCAAATGGGCCTACCGCCTTAGGATATGAGCTTCGTCAGGTCTTTTATCGCCGTGGATATAGACGACCCGGGCGTGGTGAGGAGGATTGAGGAGGTACAGAGAGAGGTTGCGCAGCTTGGTCTTGACATAAAACTCGTGGAGAGGGAGAATCTACATGTAACTCTCAGGTTTTTGGGGGAGATCCCGCAGGGCAGGATAAGCGACGTCGTTAAGGCTCTTGCAGGCGTCAAGATAAGTAAGTTCCAGATAAAGCTGTCCGACGTCGGCGTGTTTCCTGACCTGTCCAGACCGCGGGTGTTGTGGATCGGCGTTTCTCAAGGCGCAGAGCAGCTGGTGAGGCTGGCGAATGTGGTGAGAGAGGCCGTGGATAAATTCGCCGAGCGTGAGGAGGACAGGGAGTTCACGCCGCATTTGACCATAGGTAGGATAAAGTCCGGCCGCAACGTGGAGAAGTTGCGGGGGTTTGTAACGCGTTACAGAGGGGTTGAGTTCGGGGTTGTGACTGTGGATAAGATAAAGCTGAAGAAGTCTGTGCTAACGCCAAGAGGGCCTATTTATAGCGATCTTTTTGTACAACCTCTTACGTGATAGAGGAGGTACTTAGAGAGGCCTATAAGCTGGCAACGCCAAGCGAGGAGGAGAAGCAGAAAGTGAGGGAAGTTGCGCAACGTGCGCGATTCCTCGTGGCCGAGGCCGTCAGAACGTACGGAGTTGACGCCGAAGTAGACGTATACGGCTCCGCCGCGCGCGCCACCTGGCTACCAGGTCAGCGAGATGTTGACGTCTTCGTCGTTCTTAATGACCGAAACATAAAGCCCGAAGACGTTGTAAGCTTTTTGGCACGCTTCTTTACCGAGAGGAGGATCCCATGGGTTAGGCGGTATGCCCAGCACCCCTATCTCACGCTTCTCTTAGAGGGATACGAGGTAGACGTCGTTCCGTGTTACAAGATCGGGTTTGGGGAGCGGCCTATCACCGCCGCCGACCGATCGCCTCTCCATCACAAATTCCTCGCAGAGAGGCTACACGAAGTACAGAGGCGCGACGTGAGGATTTTAAAGCTATTTCTCAAGACGATAGGGGTCTACGGCGCTGAAATAAGGGTGGAGGGGTTCTCTGGGTATTTGGCCGAGTTGCTGGTGGCGTATTACGGCACATTTCTTAACGTGATAAACGCGGCGGCTCGGTGGAAGCCCTACAAGACCCTCATTGCCTTTTCAGACGTAAAGACCAGGTTCAAGGCGCCTCTCGTGGTGGTAGATCCAGTGGATCCCAACAGAAACGTAGCGGCGGCGGTCTCATTGACTTCCATGTCCACTTTCATACTGGCAACAAGGCGTTTTCTGAAGAGACCCTCCCTATCCTACTTCCAGCCGCAACCCGGCGCCTTTCTCCGGCTTAACACCGTGGAGGTGGTGTTTCCTTATCCCAACGAGCCGCCTGACACGATATGGGGGAGGTATAAGAGGGTGGGAAGGGCGCTGTATGAGTGGCTTAGGGAGTGCGGGTTTAAGGTGTTCCGATGGGGGGTTGAAAGCGACGAGAAGACCTACGTCTCGCTTGTCTACGTCTTGGAGCAGGTGGAGCTCCCACAGTATGTGTTGCACAGGGGTCCGCCTGTTTACGACGACGCCGTCGACGCCTTCATCGAGAAGTACGTGGGCGAGGAGGTTGTGGGGCCGTTTGTGCAGAGGTCTAGGGTCTACGTGATTAAAAGACGGCGCTACACCGACGTATCTGACTGCATACGGGCACGGCTGGGCAGAGGCGGGTACGAAATACATATTAATACATACGACGGCGATTTGGTGAGGAAAAACCCGTGGATTACTTAAGCGATGTGCTTATAAACAGAGAGAAGACCGGATTATATGGACATATACTCCGTGAAAACGTTCAGCGACGCTGGGCAGTTTCTCTCGGAGCTCGACGCGCAGATAAAACAGCTAGAGGACCTAGTCAAGGCCGTGGGGGCAGAGCTCGAGGGGCTCAAACCCTCACTTGAGCGGTACAGAAGACTCCAGGAGCTTCTGAAGAGATTCAGCGGCGGGAGTAGCGAGAGGAGTGCACCTCTGGAGATCACCGGTCTTCAGCTTTACGTGGACCCCAACCCCATGGTTAAGTACGAGATTTTGGATGAGTCGTACAAACACATGGTGGATCTTCTCAGCGTTTTGAAAAAAGTGCGGGAGGTTGCTCAATCTGTCATCAGAGAAGGCGGCCTTGAGTCGCTGAGGGTCACGGTTCAGTACAAAAACGGCATTCCCGTGAAGCTTATTGTAACAGGGTAATAGCCCTTGCCCGTCTGCCGCTCAGCACAACGGGGGAGTTCCTCGGCACTGAGAAGAGGCGGGATAACACGTCACACTTCGTCCTAAACAGCAGAAGCGCAGGCGACGAGCCCCATTCCATATAGGCCTCAAAGTTGGCGATGCCCTTCGCCAGGATAAAGCCGTCTTTAAGCCAGCGTATAGGGGAGATGTTGCCCGGCGTAGTTATAACCTTGTAGCTTGCTAGGTCAGCTTCCAGCACGTCTATTTCGTATGGCTCTGAACGCACCACGAAGGTTGGCTTGATGCCGTTTCTCTCCAGGGCCTCGGCCACCACGAGGTCGATCTGCGCCTCGCCTGCGTTGTCAAACACGTAGTATACGGCATGAGGTATCTCCACATACTCCTCTATAGCTGGGAGGTCCCACACGGCTTCTTCCAGCTTCTTAGGTCTATAGCCCAAGACGCTTGTGTCCACAATGTTGGCCGCCGCGGCTATTCTTAACGCCGTCCTCAGATCCCACGAGACTTGTTGCAGCCTCTGCTTGACGGCCTCTGCAACCCGCTTACCCACAGCTGTAAGCTTCTCCTTGTAATCCCTGTACGGATCTGCTACGCCCACCAGCCTCGTCACCTTTTGGAAGCTGAGGGAGAAAGCCTCGCTTCTGCTGGGTTGCTGGATAAGCGTGGAAAGCTCGTTTAAGATCTCTGGTAGCTTATCCGGCCTGTGTAGCCTTATTAGGTCCCCCGTCCTCGATGTAATTATGCAGAGTTTGCAGTTTGCCTCGTCAAGCCAAACCATTTATAACCTCCGCGACCTTTTTTAGATCTTCAATCGTTATGTCACCCATAACTCCTATCCTGATGGAGCGGTCTCTGTATTTATACATGCCGCCCGCCACGACGTAGCCTCTCTCCCTCAGTTTTGAGATCGCCTCTTTTGGCTTTTCACAGTGAAACGCGGTTACTGTAACGCTACGCGTCTCGGGCGGCGGAATTGGCTTCAGACTCAGCGCCGAGTATAGGTACTCAGCCCTCTCTCTGTGTAGGTCTGTGTACCTAGCCCCAAGCTCTAGGATGTAGCTGAGGGAGGCGTCTAACGCGAAGAGTATGGGGATTGGAGGGGTGTAGGGGGTCTCTAGGTGCTCCAGAGACTTTATGAATTTCCTGAGGTCCATCGAGGGTGGCACGCCGACGGTTGACCTGGGTTCTGAGGCTGGGTAGAGTATCGAGGCGCCAGGCGGCGCCAGCAACGCCTTGTGCGATGCCGTTGCCACCACGTCGACGCCTGGGGGAAGCGGCTCCGCGGGGTACCCCGATACGCTGTCTACAAGAAGCAACGCGCCGTATGCCTTCGCAACGTCGATCAACTTCTTCATCTGTTTATATGCAATACCGGTGCTGGTCTCGTTGTGTATTAACAGCACGGCTCTTATAGCCGGATCTTTTCTCAGCATGTCCTCCACCTCGTCTGGAGCCGGCGGCGCGTCGCGCTCTACCTCAACCACGTTTGCCCCTCTGATTTTCGCCGTCTCCACAGCTCTTTTTCCGAACTCGCCGTAGACAAGGGCCAACACCTTCTCGCCTGGATTTACGTAGTTGTATATCATGGTGTCTACAGCCAACGTGCCTGTTCCAGGCATCACGATCGGCTTGGATGGGTACAAGGCGCCGAGCTTCTCCAGAACAGACTTGAAGAGCTTCTTGAACTCGTCGCCTCTGTGAAAAGGCGGCTGTCTCGCCATTGCCTCCACGACAAATTTAGGCAACTGGACGGGGCCCGGCGTTAGGTACTTCATAGCCTTATCCTCGAAATGACCTCTTCTATGTTTGAGGCGAGCTCCTCCGCGAGCCTTCTCATGGCTTCGTGGGTTTCAGAGCCTACATGTGGCGTAACTACGACTTTTTCGTGGCTTATCAGCTTCTTCAGCTGTGGGCTCTTGGGGGGTTCCTCGGGCAACACGTCAAGCCCGACGCCCCACAGCCTGTCTAGGTGTCGTAACAACGCCTCGTGGTCTATCACCTCCCCCCGGCTGGTGTTTATCAATATGGCGTTGTCCTTAAGCAGTGCCAGCCTTTCTGCGTTGAGCAACCTGTAGGTGTCGGGGGTCAACGCCACGTGTATAGTAACGACGTCGCTTTCCTTCAGCAGGTACTCAAGCGGCATCTGTCTGCCACCCAACTTCTCAACCTCCGCGCTCACGTCTATCACATCCGCCGCCAGTATCTTCATGCCTATGCCGCGGGCCATATGCGCCACCGCTCTTCCAATTCTTCCGAACCCTACAACCCCTAGGGTCTTCCCACCTAGCTCCATTCCGACATATTTGCCTTTTGGCCACTCGCCTCCTTTCACCTTGGCGTCGAGGAGGGGGATCCGTCTAGCCACCGCCAACATGAGGCCAAGGGTTAGCTCAGCCACGCTCTGGGTTGGGGCATGTGGAGCGCTGACTACTGCGATGCCCCTCTTTATTGCATACTCCACATCTACGTTGTCTAGGCCCACGCCGTATCTTGCCAAAATCTTCAGATTGGCCCCCGCATCGACTATTTCCTTGTCTATTTTTAACCTTCCTCTGAAGATCAAAATGTTGTAATCTTTTATTATCTTTGTTAATTCTTCCCGCGAAATCCCAGGTCGCAGATCTACTTTTATCCCTATGTGCTCCAGCCGCTCCTTTATGAGGGGGTCAACACTGTCGATAATCAGCGCCGACATTATGGCGTAGATCAATTTGCTTTATAAACGTTAGTTAAATTCTTTGCCTTGAGTGTGATGAGAAAAACGGTCTGGGGATCTTGTGAACGGGAGACCGACGCTGATTGGGTAATTTTCTGCATCTTACCGAGGCTGATATGTTTTTATATCTACGAACTATTTATTAACGATGACCACCCTCTCCGACTCTGTATATAATGTACTTAAGGCGCTTGTGGAACTATATACCAAAGAAGCTGCGCCTGTTAAGTCAAAAGATATCGCAAACGTCTTAGGCATACACGAAGGGTATGTGCGTAACATGCTCTCGATCCTCAAGTCGATGGGGCTTGTGGTAAGCAAGGCGGGTCCACACGGCGGTTACATACCGACTTCAAAAGCGTCTGATGTGCTTTCTAGGCAAACCTTCTCGGTGCCCATAACGTCCCTGGGGAACGTAATAGGCTACGCGCTTGACATCACCCTAATAGGTTTGTTGTCGGACAAGCCCTACGCCTCGATGAGGGTGGTGGGCGACGTATCGGGTTACGTCGACCGCGAGGTTCGAATCGGTCCGCTTCCCAGCGGCCTGGTTCTTATAGGGAAAATCATTAAAGCAAACATAGAGTCGCTGGTTGAGATAACCTCAATCGTCTCAATACCCAGGACGACTGTGAGGTCCATAATGACCCCAAACCCCGTGACAGCTAAGCTGGGAGATCCGCTGAAGTCCTACGTCCAACTGTTTGTCCAGAAGAGATACAGGGGTGTTCCTGTGATTGACGAAAATAGAAGACCGGTGGGTCTCTTAATGGCGTCTAAAGTCATGGAAACCATATCCTCCTGCAATCTCGAGGCTAGGGTTGGAGACGTCATGACGCCTAACCCGCCTACGATTCATGAAGATGAGGATATCCACGAGGCGATCCGGCTGATGGTCTCCAGCGGCATCGGGCGGCTGTTAGTCGTAGACTCTGAAGAAAGGCTGGTGGGCATCGTGACTAGAACAGATATCCTAAAGAGGATAGCTACACTGGAACAGCTCGTATAACACAGTCAAAGTCGTATCTGGTGACTACCCTCCTAGCTAAGAAGCCGGCCACATATTTACTGGCTTCGCATGCGGAGGAGGTCAAGCCGAGCCCCTTTAGGAGGTGGAAGTAGACTAAAACTGCGAGAAATACGTCGCCGCTTCCCGTGACGTCTTCGGTCTGGACCTTGGCGCTGTTTATATGGTGAACTCTCCCCTGTTGTAAAACGTAGACGCCATCTTCGCCCAGCGTATACACCACAGCGGGCCACCTCTTTGCGAACTCCACAAGTTCTCCTACGGTGAGCTGTATATCGTCATAGGAAAAGTGCACCAAGTCAGCGGCTGGCAACGGCAGGCGTGCTCGTAGATATCCCTGGAGGTCAGCCGCCACTTTCCTCGCCTTTACCTCTGCGTCTCTAAGTTCGTCGTAGACCGGCGAGAGGATTACTATGTCGCCTTCCACCTTTCTTATCCCTCTCTCCGGTTTTTTCACGAGCTTCACAGTCCTCGGCTTGGTTCTGTAGTCGAGCTCAAACGTCGTTGTGGCCTCTGCCTCCTCCAGCTGGGGCGTCGTGCCCATGCTACGAAGAATTTGTCCCACTTCTGTCGCAACTTCTCCAGAGGCTACCCCTACGGCTTTTGCCCTCACGCCTAAAGCGCCGAGCGCAAGAGAGATGTATAGTATGGAGCCGCCGTATCTCTTGGAGGTTCCGCTTGCCGTGCGGATTATATCCACGGTGGGATTACCTGCGACAACTATTTCCATAGGCGATGTGAAGCGGTAAATATATATAGTGTTATTTAGAGTGGTCTATGCCTCCTTTGCTGGAGTTACGCAATGTAAAGATGTACTACAGCACATCTAGAGGCACCGTGAAGGCGGTTGACGGAATATCCTTCAGGCTAAACAAGGGGGAGGCGATGGCCCTTGTGGGCGAGAGCGGAAGCGGCAAAAGCTCTCTCGCGTTCACGATAATTAGGCTTCTTCCGCGCAACGTGGCCGAGGCGGGGGGCGAGATCTTGTTTTACGACGAGGAGCTGGGCGTTGTGGATTTGGCGAAAATGAGCGAAGAGGAGATCAGGAGGAAGATACGGTGGAAGAAGATTTCTATGGTGTTTCAAGCATCTATGAACGCCTTGAACCCGATACTGAGGGTTCAGGACCAGATGATTGAGCCGCTGGTTCTGCACCTGGGCCTCTCTAGTGAGGAGGCCGTGAAGATAGCCGAGGAGGCCCTCCGCTCCGTGGGTCTTGCCAAGGACGTGTTGATGAGATATCCCTTTGAGCTGTCTGGCGGGATGAAGCAGAGGGTAGTTATAGCGATGGCTATTATGATGAGGCCGAGGCTTGTGATTCTTGACGAGCCTACTTCGGCGCTTGACGTGATAACTCAGGCCAACATAATGAACCTCCTGAAGGAGCTTAAAACAAAATTCGACCTCTCCTATATACTCATTACCCACGACATAGCTCTGGCGTCTGAAATCGCCGATAAAATCGGGGTGATGTACGCAGGGAAGCTTGTGGAGGTGGCACCTGCCGATGTCTTCTTCCGGAAGCCGAAACACCCCTACTCCCAGAAGCTACTCGCGGCGATGCCCACGTTGCGCGAGGAGAAGTCCATAGAGTACATCCCGGGAGATGTGCCCAGCCTTATCACGCCTCCGCCTGGTTGCCGCTTCCACCCCAGATGCCCATACGCCATAAAAGACAAATGCGACAAGGAGGAGCCGCAGACGAAACAAATAGACGGGAGCGAGGTGGCCTGCTGGTTGTATTGATATGCCGTTGCTAGAGGTTCAGGAATTAAGGACTTGGTTTCCAGTTAAGAAGGGCTTGTTTAGCCCTATGAGATATGTCAAGGCCGTCGACGGCGTCAGCTTCGCGTTAGAGAAGGGAGAGGTGCTTGCGGTCATCGGGGAATCAGGCTCCGGCAAGACCACGCTGGGGAGGACTATCCTAAGGCTGGTCAAGCCCACCGCCGGCAGGATAATATTTGAGGGAAAAGACGTGACAAATACGCCCGAGTCAGAGCTTAGGTGGTATAGGTTCTCCACGGCTATGGTGTTTCAAGACCCCTTCAGCTCGCTGAACCCGTACCATACGGTGCAGTATATACTAGAGGAACCGCTTATACTCAGGGGAGTCCCCCCTAAGGAGAGAGCTGAGCTTGTGGTTAGGGCGTTGGAGGAGGTCAGGCTCGTGCCGCCTGAGGACTTCCTCAGGAAGTACCCGCATATGCTAAGCGGGGGCCAGAGACAGCGCGTGGGCATCGCCAGGGCGCTTATAACGAGGCCGAAGTTTATTGTCGCCGACGAGCCTGTCTCGATGCTTGACGTCTCAATACGCGCGGAGATACTCTCGCTCATGCGTTCTCTACAGGCTAAATATGGGATCACGATGATGTACATCACACACGACATAGCCACAGCCAAGTACCTCGCCGACAAGATCTTGGTCATGTACGCAGGTAAGATGGTGGAGTACGGACCTTTCAGAGACGTGATAAAAGAGCCGCTACACCCCTACACTCAAGCGCTTATAGAGGCGTTACCGGACCCAGACCCCACCAATAGGTTTAAGCTGAGAAAAGTCCCGCCGGGCGAGCCGCCGAGCCTACTCAACCCTCCGGCTGGTTGCCGCTTCCACCCCAGATGCCCATACGCCATAAAAGACAAATGCGACAAGGAGGAGCCGAAACTTATGGAGGTTAAGAACGGCCACTACGCGGCTTGTTGGCTCTATTAATATACATATAAAAACACGACAAGTCATATGCTTTATGAGACTCGAAAGGACCGGTCAACCAGTTACTAAACTTCTCCAGCAACTAGAGGAGGATCTGCGGCGCGATGACATAATTTATCTTGAGAGAGTCCCCTCGCCCCGCGCCGGTGAGAAGTACAGAGAGGTCGTCTCCAGGTTCTTCACGGAGTTCGGGATAGCGACCGTGTATATCAAGGTGCGAAGCCCCTCCTTTGAGAGGCGGTATGTGATAAATGCGAAGTACGACTGGGCCATGGGGGGCATCGTAGAGGGGTGGGTCGTGGAGGGGGGCGTGGTGAGGATATATGAGCCCGTAGCCATTAGCCTCAGCGACATTGGGAAGGCGTTGGATTACTACGGCGAGGCGTATTGGAAGGCTGAGGAGAGACTTTTGACAAAGAAGATGACTGAGGCGTATGCCGAGGAAAAGCCTCCCGCGGATTAGGGAGCTATCTTAATAACAGGCGCCTCTGTCCCCACCGCCATCACGTAGTTCAGAATTGTCCTTTTTATATCCTCGCCTCTTTTTATGGCGACCACAGATTGCCTCCGCTTAAGCGTCCACACAACCTCGTATAGCTGACCAGAGAAGCCGACGTTGCCACCGTGAGTAACCACAACCACGCTTCCCAGCTTCAGCGGGATATGCGCCTTTATGGTTTTGTTCTGCAGGTCGTAGAGGACCGTGTCGAAGGTTTTGATCTGCCGGCCTACGTCCTGCGGGACTATCAGGTTTCTGCCATCGTGGAAATGTAGCTGAAGTCTCCCGCCCTTTACGGCGCTCTTGCCCTCTACTCTTAGCAACTTTAGGGCGGCCTCCTGCGGAGATATGGGTAGCAACGCGTAGTATCTGTTCTCGTCCGGAACCACGCGGTAGACCTCACCCGTGGGCACGATCTCCACCACGTCCATTAATCCCACCGGGAATTTGTAGTCTCGCCTAACTACTCCGTCAACCTTTACGTAGCCTCTAGATATTATGTACCTGGCTTCGCGCATCGTCTTGGCGTATTTCAACACATCTCTAATTACTAAGGCCAAAGGCAGAGAATATGCAAGGCTGTGCGGCCCTGGAGAAGGCCTAATGACCCAAACTCCCCCCTCTTTACGCGGAATAGGCCACCAATATGGGGCGAGGGTTCTGCGTAGGTGCACCATAGCCTACCTCTTTCTTCTTTCTACTATTTTTTGTCTAGCCTTATCTGACGTGTCGACGTCTACTATCATAACTTTCGACGGGTGTATCGGGTAGTACACAGTCTGGCCTTTGCTGTTGGTCCTGGTAGCGCCTTCGACGTATATCCTAACTCGCTTGAGGTCTACTCTGACGACTTTTCCTGTGACTCCTTTGAAGTCCCCTCTCATTATCAACACGGTGTCTCCACGTCTTATTGGCAACCGCTTTACTCCTAGCTTCTTCTGAAGCTCGGGCGACAGCTTGGCGTTTAGCAACTTGCGCCGTAGATGCGGAGGTGCGCCGTAGAGACTCCGCCTCTGTTTCCTAGGTTGCGCAGACGTAGTAAACGGCATAGGGCGCTTTTAGGTAGGCCATATTTAAAGTTTATCTACGCTTATCGTCCCTCGTCAGCGCATTGTTAATTTCCTCGAGTTCTTTGAGGATACGAGCGTTTATCTCGATCAGCCTCTCAATGCGTCTTCTGACCTCCTCCACGGAGTCTCCATGGGTAGGTAAAAAATATTTTATCCCACCAGTCGCGGTTTGGCGTGCGTTTGAAATTCTTGGGTGGGGCCGGCGAGGTCGGCAGGCTTGCGGTATTTATCAGAACCGCCTCTAACGGCGTATTGCTGGACTATGGCGTGTCTTTCGACGCACAGGATAAGCCCGTATTCCCGCTACATGTGCGTCCTAGAGATCTAACTGCGACTTTCCTCAGCCATGCGCATTTGGACCACAGCGGTGCGCTTCCTTCTCTCTACGTGTCGACTAAGACTCCGCTTTATGCGACGCCCCTTACGATGGAGCTCAGCGATTTGATGTATACTGACGCCATTAAGCTGTCTGGCTACTACCTGCCCTACACGCAGGAGGAGGTTAGGGAGACGATGTCAAGCGCCATACCTCTCACGTATGGAGAGCCCATGGAGATCGGCGCCGACGCCGTTTTGACTGTGTACAACGCTGGCCACATACCCGGAAGCGCTATAGGTGTTATAGAGATTGAGGGGTACACCGTGGTCTTCACGGGAGATTTCAACACGGTGGACACCAATCTGCTGAGGGGGGCCGACGTCTACAACTTGCCTAGAAGCCCCGACGTAGTTATTATGGAAGCTACATATGCATCCACGGACCACCCCCCGCGTGAAAAACTAGAAAGAGAGTTTGTACAGGCCGTGAAGGAGGTGCTGGAGCAAGGCGGTAGCGCGTTGATACCGTCCTTTGCCCTGGGCAGGGCGCAGGAAATCTTGTTGACATTGGTGAAACACGGCGTGGACGGCTACCCGATCTACGTGGACGGTCTCGCGAGGCAGATAAACCAAATCGTCGGGAGGTATCCCCATCTGTTGAGAGACCCCAACCTCTACAAGAAGGCGCTGGACATCTCCATAGAGGTGCCCAGTACATACGTCAGGAAGGGGGCCATGGAGGAGCCCTCCATAATCATCACGCCGGCCGGCATGTTAAAGGGCGGGGCGGCTCTCTACTACTTTAAACGGATCGCGTCTAGCAGGAAAAACGGCATATTCCTCCCCTCTTTCCAAGCGCCCAACACGCCCGGTTTCGAAATCCTCAGCAAGGGCTACGCCGTTGTAAACGGCGCCACCATACGGGTCGAGGCCAGGCTCGAGTGGTTCGACTTCAGCGCGCATGCGGGCAGGAGAGAAATTGAGAACTTCGTGAAGAGGTTCTCACCGACTACAAAAATCATATTTGTACACACAGATCCCCTATCCGCCGCACCGCTGATAAGACGGCTGGCGCAGGAGGGCTACGACAATATATACCTCCCAACTGCACCCGGAGACGAGGTACACCTCAGCACCTCTTAAACCTAAACTATATGCGTGAAGATCTACATCAGAAAAGTAGACGACACGCTTGCTCCAGAGCTTGTGGAAATCGACGCTAAGAAGCTACGAAAACGCAGAGTCAAACTTGAAGACTTGTACATCTTCCTAGATGATTTAAATCCTCCAGAGAACCTTTGGTAAGTGCGACCTCTATTGGAAGCTCTATGAGAGGGGAATACCGGTGTTGACGGGTCCATCTCTACTGGCCAAGATCCTCGGTTGCTCCGTTTCTTGCGAATGCGACGTCGTTGTACACGTGGACGACCTAGAATATGTCGATGAGAAAGAATGCGTATGGTGGATCGAGGACCCCACGTTTATCCACAGATATGTCTGGATCGGGGGGTACCCCCACGTCGTCTTGGAAGACCTTAAGAGGCTGAGGGGGGAAAACGCCGAGGTTCTCGGTTGCATACTCGAGAAAATCAGAAATGCGCCTCGTGTACCTTGAGACGCCGTCCGTCTTCTGCCGGCAAGATCACAGTGATCTTGTAGGCATCGCCGAAGTATATGCCTGCCAGGTCTTCGCCTAGGTGGAACTCGCCGTCTACCGTATGAAGGGCACACTTCTCGCAGTTAAGCTTGACATACTCAATCGAGTCTCTCAGCGCCTTGATAAGCTCATTCGGCATGCCCTTCACCGCGAACATCACGCTTCCGTGGTGACTGTGGAGACGCGGGTGCACGTGGGCGTTGTACGTATGCGCCACATGGTCTATCAGCTTCGCCACCTCTCTCGTGAACTCGTTTTTCTCAAAGTGGTGGTGATGGTGTTCGTGTTCCTCTTCCTCCTCTACTTCCTCGTCTTCCCGGGCGGCGACTAGGGTTAAGTTGATAACAATCTCAAGCTCCTCGCCCGAGGCTATCCTCGCCAGATCCGCCTCCAGTCTTTTCCACTGTTCGACGCCGAGTTTTATTTTGCCAAACACCAGCAGGGACGGAGGATCTATATTAAAAAGTTGCCTCCGACAAACCGTGGTCAGAAAGTGTGTAGTGGCAAGCGGCGTGTTGATAAGAGATGGGAAAGTTCTGATGATACGGCACAGAAGATTAGGTATGTATCTCTACCCCGGAGGTCACGTAGAGAACGACGAAACACCGCTCGAGGCTGTGACGCGGGAGTTCGAAGAAGAGACCGGCCTTCGGGTTGAGCCCATAGGTCCTACACGCGGAATACATAAGGATGAGAATTCTGTCGAGAGGCCGCTACCTCTCGCCATACTTGAAGAAACGGTGAGGTATCCCGACGAGGTCCATATACACTTTGACCTGGTTTATCTCGTCCGTAAGGTCGGCGGTCGTCTAAAGGAGGGGGTGTGGATCGACATCTCAGAAATAGACAACATAGAGACGTATCAAAACGTTAGGGAGGTTGTGAAGCTTGCGGCACGGGCTATAAACTCTATATAGATGGCGCAATGTTTAAATAGATCTGTGATTTACGTTTCTCAATGTCGGGGGTAGTTTCGGGGCTCGCATAGGAGATTCAAAACGAGTGGTGGATAAACTAGTGGAGGTCTTCAAGGCCTGCGGTGTTAAATATGTGCTTGGCATTCCCGGTGGGTCTATTATGCCGCTGTACGATGCGCTATATGGACAAGACATTGACGTGGTGTTGTTTCGCCACGAGCAGGGGGCTGTGCATGCCGCAGAGGGCTACGCGAGAGCGGCTGGAAAGCCCGCCGTGGTTGCGGTCACAAGCGGGCCTGGCGCTGCGAATCTGGTGACAGGTATTGCAGATGCGTACATGGATTCTGTTCCTCTCGTCGCGTTGACGGGCCAAGTCGTGACGTCTGTTTTTGGACGAGACGGCTTTCAGGAGACCGACATAACTGGCATAGTCACCCCAATTACAAAATTCGTCTATCAAGTTAGAAAACCCGCCGAAGCCGTTGCTGCGTTTAAAGTCGCATATGAAATCTCCATGTTGGGCAGACCTGGACCTACGTTAATCGACCTGCCTAGAGACATCCAGCAGAGCCCGGCACCAGATTACGAGGAACGTATCGTCGTTAGCAGGGAGAAGTTCATACCTCCACCTCCTGACGAGGACAAACTCAGAATTGCCGCTAAATACCTCGCTGAAGCCAGACGTCCCGTAATTCTCGCAGGAGGCGGAGTGTTGTGGTCGGGAGCCACGCCAGAAGTTTTAGAGATCTCAAAAACGCTCCACGCGCCTATTGTGTCAACATTGCCCGGGAAAGCCGCCATTCCACACGACTACCCGCTGTATATGGGGCCTGCGGGGATGCACGGCAGAGCCGAGGCAGACGCCGCGTTAGCCAACGCAGACGTCATACTGGCGGTGGGGACTAGGTTCAGCGACAGGACGTGGGGACGCTTCAAGGAACTGCAGGAATCTGTAAAAAGTGGCAGGGTTAAGCTTATACACATAGACATAGACAAAAGCGAGATTGGAAAAAACGTAAAACCCACCGTAGGTATAGTGGCCAACGCAAAGGAGGCCTTGAGAAAGCTCATAGACCTGCTAGAGGTTGCCCCCACAGGAAACCAGAAGTTTATCTCGTGGCTGTTGCAAATCCGTAAAAAATACGAAGAGACGATGAGCAAGATCGCAGATGCCACCCCCGGGTTCCACCCCTGGAGGGCGCTTAAAGTATTGAGGAGGGCAGCGCCGAGAGATACCATAGTCGTGACTGGCGTAGGTTCACATCAAATGTGGACGGAGATCGCTTGGGACGTCTACGAGCCGGGGTCGTACATCACCTCGGCTGGGCTTGGCACCATGGGCTTCTGCGTACCCGCGGCCCTAGGGGCTAAGCTTGCCGCGAGGGACAGACCCGTCCTCTGTATAGATGGCGATGGGTCCTTCCAGATGACCATGAACAACTTAGCGTTAGTTAGGGACTACGACCTGCCTGTAGTTTTTGTGATATTTGACAACAGGGCATTGCAACTAGTTAAACAATGGCAGATCTACCTATACAAACGGAGAATCATCGCAACGGAGTTCAGCAGGAGACCAGACTTTCTTAAAATCGCAGAGGCGTATGACATAGAGGCAATTAAGCCGGAGACCTACAACCAGTTGGAAAACGCGGTGGCTAAGGCTCTGAGGAACAACGAGCCTCTTGTAGTCGACTTAACTATAGACAGCGAAACCGACATTGTGTTACCATGGGTGAAGCCCGGCGACTGGTTGACATCTGCGGTGTTGCCAGACGGCATGGACGTAAAGTTGACATATGAGGAGGATTAGCCTAACCACACAAAAATCCCTCGACGCCTTAGGACGTGTAATTGCCACAACACGTAGAGCTAAAGTTCAGCTAGTAGATATGGTGGTGACTTCTGAGGACTCTGTATACAAAATACACATAAAGGTTGAGGGGTCTCACGACGAAGTGCAGTGGCTGGTCTCGAAACTTGACAAGTTGCCAGAAGTTCTAAGAATAGACGAGGGCGATATTGATATAAACTACTAGAAGTATATAGCTATGGCAAGGGTCTATACAGACAAAGACGCATCTCTAGATGTCCTAAGGGGGAAGACTATTGCGGTCGTCGGATACGGCATACAGGGGAGAGCCCAGGCGCTGAACTTGAGAGACAGCGGTTTGAGAGTTATAGTAGGTTTAAGAAGGGGCGGTAAGTCGTGGGAACTCGCAACGTCTGAGGGGTTTGAGGTGTATGAGGTAGATGAGGCGGTTAGGCGTGCAGACATCGTGATGGTGCTCATCCCAGATATGGAACAGCCTAAGGTGTGGGAGACACAGATAGGGCCATTTCTAAAAGAGGGCGCTGTTGTGGATTTCGCCCACGGTTTCAACATCCACTACGGCTTAATCAAGCCGCCTAAGTATGTAGATATCGTGATGGTGGCCCCCAAGGCGCCCGGCAAGGCTGTGAGGGAGGAGTTTCTCGCAGGACGGGGCGTCCCCGCCTTAGTAGCTGTGTATCAGGACTACAGCGGCTCTGCGTTAAAATATGCACTTGCACTTGCAAAGGGTATAGGCGCTACGCGCGCCGGTGTCATAGAGACCACGTTTGCAGAGGAGACCGAGACGGATCTCATAGGCGAGCAGACCGTGCTGGTGGGAGGGCTTATGGAACTTATAAAGAAGGGGTTTGAGGTGCTTGTGGAGCTGGGCTATCAGCCGGAGGTGGCCTACTTCGAGGTACTCAACGAGGCCAAGCTGATCATGGACTTGATCTGGCAGAGGGGGATTTACGGCATGTTAAACGGCGTCTCCGACACGGCGAAATACGGAGGGCTCACCGTAGGGCCTAAGATCATTGATGAAAGCACGAAGGAAAAGATGAGACAGGCCGCCCTCCGCGTAAGAGGTGGGGAGTTCGCAAGGGAGTGGGTAGAGGAATATTCAAAAGGGGCGCCGACTTTAAAGAAGCTGATGGAGACTGTTAAGAATCACCCCATTGAGCAGGTAGGCGTCGAAATGAGGAGACTGTTATTTGGCCCATGAGGCTCCATTCGCAATACGTCTGGTTAGACGGAAAACTAGTGAAGTGGGAGGAGGCGAAGGTGCATGTGATGACCCACGCTTTGCATTACGGCACATCAATTTTCGAGGGCATTAGGGCGTACTGGACTGAGCGTGATCTACTCGTCTTCAGGCTAGATGACCACATAGAGAGGATGCTTAAGTCGGCTAAGATACTAGGGATTAAGATCCCGTATACAGCAGACGAGGTGAGGAGCGCCGTCATCGAGACGCTTAGGGCCAACGGGTTTAGAGAGGATGTGTATATCAGACCTATCGCGTTTGTGTCGACGCCCACAGTGACTCTAGATGTTAGGACTTTAGACGTGTCGCTTGCAGTTATAGCGTTTCCGTTTGGCAAATACCTCCCGCCCCAGGGGATAAGAGCTGCTGTGGTGAGCTGGAGAAGAGTACATAACACGATGTTGCCGGTGATGGCGAAGATAGGGGGTATATATGTAAACTCCGTACTTGCCTTAGCCGAGGCTAGGAGCAAGGGATTCGACGAGGCTCTTCTGATGGACGCCTCCGGCTATATCGTCGAGGGGTCCGGCGAAAATATCTTCATCGTACGGAACGGCAAGCTCTACACCCCACCGTCTCACGCCTCTATACTTGAAGGAATAACGAGAGACACCGTCATTAAACTTGCCGTAGATAGCGGCATGCCTGTAGAGGAGAGGTCTATAACCAGGGAGGAGGTCTACACCGCTGATGAGGTATTTCTTACAGGGACGGCCGCCGAGATCACGCCCGTTGTGGAGGTAGACGGGAGGCCTATCGGCGACGGGGCACCTGGGCCCGTTACGAAGAAACTTGCTGAGCTCTACGTTAAGGTAGTCAGGGGCGAGGTGGAGAGGTATCTAAAATGGGTGACTCCTGTCTACTCCACGTAGACAGTAGAGCCGGTATATTTCGCCTCTTTTAGTAGCTTCTTCCTCCTCGCCAGCTTCACGGCGGCCTCGACAGCACGTCTCGCATACTCTTCCACCCTCTCCAGAGCCTGTATTCTGTTAGCGCCGGGCCCGATGATGCCGAGGGTTACCGGCTTGCCAGACTCAACGCTTATGTCGAGTATTTTCCTCGCCGCCTGTTGTGCGACGACCTCGTCGTGTTTCGTGGCGCCTTGAATCACGGCCCCGAGCGTCGCCACGGCATCGACCTCCTCCTTCATGAGCAGATCCTTCAAGACCATGGGT
This sequence comes from Pyrobaculum sp., assembly GCA_036833835.1. Lineage (GTDB taxonomy): Archaea > Thermoproteota > Thermoprotei > Thermoproteales > Thermoproteaceae > Pyrobaculum. The sequence goes on from DAITPC010000001.1 coordinate 47,510, forward strand.
ATGTCGTAGACGCCTGGCACCTTAACCACGTACACCACCTCTGCTCCCAGAAACTTGGCGTGGTCTACCGCTTTTTGCAACATCAACTGGGTGACGTCGTAGTTGAATTCCGCCACCACCAACGCCAGCCTTACCATAAGGCGTTGTTTAGCGTTGTTATAAAAAGTTGGCGCTGTCTATGCTTTTAATCTTTAAATATCCTAGTCTTTAATTTTATTTATGCCCTCAGGCGTAAAGACCAAAATATACGAGTTCTTGGCGCAGAATAAAGGTAAAGAGTTCACCGCGGAGGAGATCGCGAAGATGATAGGTATAGAGAAGGTGGCTATCGTCAAGGCACAGCTGACTAGACTTACGAGGGAGGGAAAGGTGGAGAAAACCGCCGAGGGGCGCTACAGAGCTAAGTAGATGGCGATAGGGGTTAACATAGATAAATAAACCCGGTGTTTTTAATCAACGTGTCAATTGTGCCGCGGGAAGTTTTACTCGCCTTGGAACAGGTTAGGACCCACCTACGTGACATAGGCATTGACATAGAGCCACAATCTCTACGCGGCGCCGTGCGCCATTACATAGAGACGCCTGGCAAGCTTCTCAGGCCATTACTTCTCTTAACTTTTTCCTACAGCATAGACAGGCGGTCTTTAATCAACCCCAAGATCCTCCAAGCGGCGACCATAGTAGAGCTACTACACATAGTGTCTCTGCTACAAGACGACGTGATGGATAAACACGACGAAAGAAGAGGCGTTAAGACGCCGCGGGCGTTGTATGGAGATGGAAAGTCTATACTGGCAAGCGACTGGCTTATTGCAGAGTCTATAAAACGCGCCGTGCAACTGGGACCTGAAATCGTGGAGTATCTAGCCGACGTGGCTCAAAGGCTTTCTGTGGGCCAGGCGCTAGACCTCGACGGCGAACAAGAGCGCGCTGCTGAGTTCAAAACCGCGCCCCTTGTCGAGGCCTCCCTGGTATTGCCCACTTTGTTGTTGGGAAGAAGAGACATAATAGAGACCGCGAAGAAGCTGGGTCGCTCGCTCGGCGTTTTATACCAGTATTCAGACGACTTCAGCGACGAGAAGATAGAGAGAGGTAACGTAACCGCCGTGGTGACGGAGATAAAAGGCCTACTCGGAAGGCTGAGGAACGCGCTGGGAGAGGCCTTCACGCCGTTTGAAAAACTTGTGAAGACCCTGGTTGAGAAGGCGCTGGAGGGTAGCTTGACCGTGGCGCGAAGCTTTATAACCTGAAACACGGAGCAGACGTGTGATGAGGCTAGACTAAGCCGATTCATGACGTCGCGTGAAAGGGCTGAGGTAAGGCTTGGGGTCTCCGGGATGCCGGGCGTGGGGAAGACCACACTGGCGCTTAAAGTCGTCGAAGCGGCTAAGACGCGCCTCACAGTTTGCGGGTTTGTAACTGTGGAGGTGCGAGAGGGGGGTACACGTCTAGGCTTTGATGCGGTTGATATAAACAGCGGCGAAAGGATTCCTCTTGCCCGCGTTGGGGTCGGAGAGCCGTCAGTGGGAAAATACGTGGTGAACCTCGGCGCTTGCGGGTTCATAGTCGGTATTCTGCGCCGTATGCGATGCGACTTGTTAATCGTAGATGAAATAGGCGCCATGGAGTTTAAGTGCCCAAGCTTCGGCGAAGCTCTTGCTTTCGCTGTACAGAACTCGCCGAGGATTCTGGCGACAGTACATAGAAACTACATAGACACTGCGAGGAGGTTAGGGCTTGAAGTCCTTTGGCTTACTAGAGAAAACTGGAAGTTGGTCTACGCCGAGGTGTTGAGACGGCTGGGGATTCCCCAATAAGTATTTTCACAAACACCTCCGGAGGGTCCTTGACGGCGGAGATGTAGTAAACCTCCCTAGCCCCTATCGCCTCTGCTATCTCGTCTGCTTCTATAAAAAACCCGGCCTCAGAGGCTAAGTCCATCTTGTTCCCAACTATTACCACCTCCTTCGCGACCTCGGAGCCTCGGTCCGCGAATATAGAGTGGAGCTCCGAAATTGCGTAGAGAGATTCTTGGCTTGTTACGTCGTACATGTACATCAATCTGTCCACAACGGGGATTTTAAACGAGGCAAACTTCGTAGCAACTTCAAAAACACGCTGCCCAGGCACGTCTATCAGGTCTATTTCTAAGTCGCCAATATATATTCTGTAGTAGCTAGGCCGCAAGGTAAGCACCGGCGCTTCAGAAAGCCCCAACACCCTATATGCAAACGTAGTCTTTCCCACGCCGCCCGTACCCAGCAACGCCACGACCTTTCTATACAGCATTACCAGTAAGGTTACGCCATTATTTTAAAGAGTTTAAAATGCGCCGACCCCTTTTCACATAAACTGGGAGAAATCTAAAAAGATACAGAAGACAATAGAATATATAAAAAGAGTAAAACTATATAAACAATAAAAAGAATAACCAGAGTACATTCAATAATTATTCCATAAAAAATGCCATAGAAAAAAATACAGTATCTAAATTAAACAAAAGCTTTATAAACCAAGAAGTATTTACAGCCCATGTCGAAGAAGCAGAAGTTGAAGTTCTACGATATTAAGGCGAAGCAGGCGTTTGAGACGGATAACTACGAGGTGGTTGAGAAGCAGACTGCAAGAGGCCCCATGCTCTTCGCCGTCGCCAAATCGCCGTACACCGGCATCAAAGTATACAGACTACTAGGCAAGAAGAAATAAGTAAACCCAAATCCAGTTTTTCCCCTCTTTTCTCTTCCTAACTTACCATCTCAGCAACGCGGCGACGTTGCCCATAGCCCTAAGTCCAGCGCCTATTTCTGTATCTTCTCGAATTATGTACACCCTTCCCCTCGCCTTATACACTTGAGAGATGAGTTGCCAGGCACGTTCGGGGGACTCCTTAATGTATACATCAAGCACCAACAAGGCTTCTATGCGGCCTACAGACGCCGCGGTATCTACCTCCTCGGGGCCTATCGCAACGGCGTCTCTATTTGTGGCGAGCCTATGTAGAAATTTCTGGTATGCCTCCACCCCCATCTCGTTTTTCAACGCCTCGTAGAGCCCTTGTCTCATGAATTCGTAAACGCCGGCAAGCCCCCCTGAGCTTTGAGGCGATTTTTCCCCTTGTATATATCTACTAGCGTGATCTATTATCATTCCAGGCCCCGCCAAAACCACTTTATCAGGTCTGTAGCGCTGTCTCAACTCCTCTACCAACTTTCTGACTGAGGCCATGAACTCGTCAAGTAAGTCATCATCCTCTTTCCGCACGTTGCGAAGCACATACAGCACCTCAAAACCTAGAACTGTCACGTATGCAAAAGCCGCCTCTTCGTCGTCTATAGAAACCAGCAGAACTCTAGGCAACGTCGCCTTCGCCATGTTAAGAACCTCTACAACGGCGTCGAGCGGGTGGCCGCCGGTCTTTTCGATCTCCACCTCCCTACCCGGCACAATATCAAACGTATGTCTCCTGCCCTTCACCCCCTCTATGCCCTCCTGCACCTCGACCACAGGACCTCTCACCCTCAGACTCCCACGAAACTTGTGGTATTCCAAAGTCTCAGCTTTCACGGCTAGGTACATCTTAACCCTTTCGCCTTCCTTAACGCCGTCTGGCTTATACTCCCTTACCGTCCATCCCCTCACAACGTCACCCCTATCTATCAACAAGTAGACAAAATATAGGTCTTCTTCTCTTTCCGGAAGCACCCTGATAACTCGGCGCTTCGCGTCGATCTCATATTTCACATTTATAGGCGTAGACATGCCACTTATATAGTGATGAACCCGACCAAATACGAGAGGTGACGATGCGGCAGCTATCTGATTTCTGTAATAAACGAAAACTGTATAGCCAGAAGACGAAACGTTTATATATGGCTATCTTTAGCCAATCTATGCAACCAAACTCGTTACTAATCGACGAGTTGACAAGGCTAATAGATCTATTCTATGAACACGGCTACATAGAGGTTGCAAGACTGCTCGAACAGGCCCGGACAGTTGCACTGTTAAAGGAGAGGGAACGACTAATTCCGCCTGCTACTGACTAAGAAGCGAGACGACCTTAGCGACGTCTGCCCCAACCACCACGTTGATAGTCCCGTTTTTTATCACGATGAAGGTGGGCGTACCCACCTGTCTAATCGAGACGCCCTTCTGAACTAAGGCGTTTAACAACGCCTTCACCCCGCTGTCGAAATCGTTTTTTGTAGGCGCGTCAGCACACTTATACCTCTGAAGCAGTTCGAGCTGTTTCTCTGCTCCTCCTTTTTGAAAAACCTTGTAAAGCTCAGTCAAGAGGTCGTAAGTCCTGTTCCCCAGTTGCTTATAGGCGCAGTGGAGATATTGGTGGGCAACTACGGCCTCTGGATGTACGATCAGATCTACGAAAACCAGTCTCAGCTTGCCCTCCGCCATAAGTTGCCTATAGAGGGGGTCTAGTTGCTCGTGCGCCATTGCGCAGTAGGGGCAATGAAGGTCGTAAAGCTCGATGAGAGTAATCGGCGCTGTTGGGGCCCCGAAGGAAATGGCCCAAGCCGGGATGGGCAAACCCTGCGAGGGGGTGTATGTTGGCGTAGGTGTTAAGAGCTTTGTGTACACCACCGCCGTTACTATAGACGCGAAAACCACTATGGCCACCGCAAGTATGCCCCAAGAACGCATGACAGCTACACGATACATAGTTATTAACATTTCTCCAAGTAGTCAAAGAGTCTGCATATTTTGTTTCTGTACCAGTCGACAGGTATGGCGATCATTGCCCCGAGGTAGTGACCGTATACCACCACCGACCGCGGGGGGGCTAGCGCTATGAAGGCCAGGGAGAGCATGTCCTCCTCCCCCTCCACCTTTATCACAACGCTACTCCTCACCGCCTCTTCTACGGCTCTCCACGCCTCCTCCGTAATGTAGCCGGGAGGATTGCGGGCTCTCAACACCTTGTTGTATACGGCCAGTTGCTCCACCTGAACCCCGCGCCGCGTCTTCTCGTCTACTGCAACAGACGTAGGAATAAGGCCGTGGGTTAAGAGGTTCTTGGTCACGACGTCACCCACGGCGTATATGCGCTCTAGTCGATAGCTATCTACTATGTCTTTTAGAATCTCCACAGAGCGTGGGGGGTCCCTCCAGATGGCTACGGGGTAGGGAAAGGCGAATAGATCACGGCGCTTGCCGAGTTTGAGACATCTCATAGCACGAGCCTGCCGCAGGGCGTGGGCAGGACAAGGGAAGCTCCAGAGGGCACCACCGGCTGTTCTATATAGAAATGAATCGGCATCAGTAGCTTCACGCCGGCTTTCTTGACGATCTCGATCGCGTCTCTTGTGGTACTATGCCCCACCTTGTGGGCTTCCTCCTCTTGGCCCGGGTTCCCGGAGACCTCGTGTATCAGCAGGTCGCATCCGCGCGCCAGCTCCACCACCTCGTCCGACGGCGCTGTGTCGGAACTATACACGAGACACCGCCCTCCATGTTCTACCCTCACCGCCAACGTCTCGACTGGATGCCTAGTTTTTGCAAATCTCAGCCTAGTCTCCCCAATAACCATTTCCTGTCCCGCCTCTACGAAATCCACGTATTGCAACGCGTGCTCCACGCCGGTTATAACCGCCAGAGACCTAGCCGCCTCCAGCACCTCTCTGCTACCCACAAGTCTAAACTGCCTGCCCTGTCTCCGCGCCATCAGCATAAAGGTGGGGAGCCCCAAGATGTGGTCGCCGTGTCTGTGACTTACGAAGACCACGTCGGGCCAAGGCAGGCCGCACTGGGTCATGCGTATATACGTGCACTCTCCCGCGTCTAGAAGCAGGTTGATATCCGTCTTCACAAAGACCGAGGTGTAGCCTATATGTGGCGAGGAGATCCAGCCGCCGTATCCCACCACGTATACCTCCACTACGCTTGGGGGACATACCTTTTAAAAACATTGACTTAGGGGGCTATGCTTGCAGATCTGCTCCGCAAAGGCGAGCTTGTGGTGTCTGTATACGGTTTGGGCTACGTGGGGCTCGCCTTAGCGGCCGCCTGGGTGCAGGCAGGCGCGAGGGTCATCGGCGTAGACATCGACGCGGTTAAGGTAGAAAAGCTGAACGGCGGAATGACCGAGTATCCAGAAGACGACGTAGTTGAGACTCTCTCCTCTGCCGTGAAGGCTGGGAAGTTCTCCGCGACAACAGACGGGGTTGTGGCTTCTATAAGGAGTCACGTAAAAATCGTAGCTGTCCCCCTCTTTCTCAAAAAGTCGCCGGTTGCAATAGAGGTGGATTTCTCGGCGTTAACCTCCGCGGCAAGGACCATAGGCGCGGGGCTTAAGAGGGGAGATCTCGTAATCGTTGAGTCCAGCGTGCCGCCTGGAACCACGGAGGAGGTGGTTAAACCGATATTAGAAGGCGCCTCGGGCCTCGTCGCCGAGGAGGACTTCTACCTGGCATACAGCCCCGAGCGCATCATGGTGGGCCACGCCTTAAAAGACATCACGGAGAACTATCCCAAGGTGATCGCCGGCGTAGGTCCAAAAAGCGCTCAGGAGGTCGCCGAGCTGTACAAGCTTGTGGCTAAAAAAGGCGTCATAGTGCTTGGAAGCACGAAAGAGGCGGAATTCGAAAAGCTTCTAGAAGGCGTGTATAGAGACGTCAATATCGCCTTGGCAAACGAGATGGCCAAGCTGGCAAACGCCATGGGCATCTCGTTTAGAGCCGCGCGGGAAGCCGCAAACAGCCAGCCCTACAGCCATGTACACAAGCCCGGGTCCGGCGTGGGCGGAAACTGCATACCTGTGTATCCCTACTTCCTCCTGTGGACAGCGGCTAAATACGGCATTGAGCTACCGCTTACGCGTCTGGCTAGGCTTATCAATGAGCGACAACCAGAGGAGGTGGCGTTTGCGGTTATCCGCGCCATGTTGAAACACGGCGTAAACCCCTCCACTGCGAAAATAGCGGTGCTGGGGCTTGCGTTTAGAGGTGATGTGGATGATACGCGAGAGAGCCCGACCTACGGCATAATCTCCACCCTTCTAAAACTCGGAATTAGACCAGACCAAATCGTGGTGCATGACCCCTACGTTAAACAAGACCGGCAACTGGCCAGATGGGGCGTGGCACTTCTGCAGGACTTTGAAGCCGCCGTGAAGAATGCCGACGTTGCTGTGGTGTCCACGGACCACTCGGCGTATCGTATCGAGGTTGCTAAAATAACCGCACACATGCGGACGCCTCTCGTAATAGACGCCAGAGGCATAGTAAAGCCAGATCCAACCACCTACTCAATAGACCTAGGCAGATGGCCTTAACATGCCTTGAATCTTCTTCGCGGCCTCGTAAGCCTCAACAACGGCGTTGATGTTAGCCTCTACGTATCTCTTCGGCACATACTCAGGCACGGCATTGACAATGCTTTCCAGCGAGACAAGCCCGCTGACCGCCGCAAAGACAGCTGCCATTATTAAGTTCACCACAGGCCACCCCGCCACCACCAAGCCGTGTTTCAGCGCGATCGATGTGGCGTCTATGGCTATGTACCAATCGGCAGACGTCCTCGTGTTTACTATGTATACTGCGCCGGGCTTGCCGTACTGCCTTATGTCCGTCTGTTCTAATATACGCCCATCTAAAACCACAATGTAGTCTGCCTTCTTAACCGAGGAGTGGAGGAGGGTCTCGCCGATTCTGAGATACGCCCTTACAATGGCGCCTCTCCTCTCTGCGCCGAACTCCGGCAGAGCTTGCGCCTTTTTGCCCTCGAGCGCCGCGGCGTATGCCAATAGCTGGGCGGCGGTGACCGCACCTTGACCGCCTCTCCCCAGGAAGACCACCTCGTACATGGTACCCATTAACTATATATGTTTATAACTTTTTCTAATTAGTTTAACTGTAGATTTCAGAGGGTGTGTTTTTAATGGCGGTATTTTATACCAACTACCTCCATTTGCTACAGTTCTATATACCACTATAAAATATATAAATGGGGCACGAGAACACAACGTGCTTCCCCTATCAAGACCGGCGCCGGCGTCTGCCGGCATAACCGGCACCTGGCGTACCTATAAGCCGGTCGCTAACATGCAGAAATGTATAGACTGCGGGTTGTGCTGGCTGTATTGTCCCGAGTCTGTGATAGGCTGGGAAAAGGGCCGTAAAATACAGATAGACTACACGTACTGCAAAGGTTGCGGGATCTGTGCAGATGTATGTCCTGTAAAAGCAATAGATATGGTGCCCGAGGAGGGGATATGAAGACTTTAACCGTACAGAAAACTGCGTTAACAGGCAACTACGCCGTGGCTTACGCAGTTAAGATGGCAAAGCCGCATATAATAGCAGCTTACCCCATCACGCCGCAGACCTCCATCGTGGAGAAGCTGGCTGAATTCGTCGAGAAGGGCGAGTTAAACGCACGTTTCGTCAACGTGGAGTCCGAATTCGCAGCCATGTCTGTGGTATATGGAGCGGCCGTGGCGGGGGCCAGAGCCTTCACCGCCACTTCTTCCCATGGGCTCTTGTATATGTACGAGGCAACTTGGTGGGCTGCGCTTAGCAGAGCCCCGGTGGTGATGGCGGTGGTGACGCGCACGATTGGGCCGCCTTGGAATATCCATGTGGAACATAACGATATTCTTACGTTGAGAGACGCCGGCTGGATAATAGCCATGGCAGAGACTGTGCAAGAAACCTTCGACTTGACGCTACAGGCTTTTAGAATAGCCGAATCCGCCGCCCTCCCCACGGCGGTTGGAGTGGATGGGTTTGTGCTTAGCCACTCCACAGAGCCCGTGGAGATACCTCCGCAGGAGGTTGTTGATAAATACCTGCCCCCACGCAGACCCGACGTGCCCATGTTGTTCCGCCCTGGTGAGCCCGTCACGTTCGGCAATTTACCTTCCGACAACAAGATCCATGCGAGACACAAGGTAACCACAGTCTACGAGGCTCAACAGGAGGCCAAGAGGATAATAAATCAAGCTGATGAGGAATACGGAAGGCTGACGGGTAGACGTTATGGGGGGCTCGTGGAGTGGTACAGAGCAAGCGACGCTAAACATATAGTGGTATGCGCAGGGGCTTGGTGCAGCGACGCTAAACATGCCGTAGATTCCTTGAAAGCTCGCGGGGTTCCTGTGGGTCTTATGAGGATCCGCTTCGTGAGGCCGTTTCCAAGAGAGGAGGCGGCTAAATTAGATCAGTTCGAGACAGTGGTGGTCTACGACAGAGACATCACGCCCGTGGGCGGCATCTTAGGCCTTGAAGTAAAGGCAGTCCTAACCCGCGCTAGAGTTGTAAATATTGTCGCCGGCATAGCAGGCGTAGATTTCGACAGCCGTCATTTTTATGAAACCATACAAAACGCCATAGGTGGAGGACACAGAGATCTGGTGTTTGTGGTATGAGCTTCCGTATAGACCAGCTACCAAAGAAAAAATACGTAGTGCCTGGAAACGCCGCATGTGCAGGATGTGGCATGATGATCGGGTTGAAGATACTCGGCATGGCGCTGGGCGAGGAGGCTGTATTGACAATACCAGCCAGCTGCGCTGCCGTTGTGCAGGGCTTAGCGCCGAAATCCGGCGTCGCCATGCCGATTTTAAACGTGCCGTTTGCCTCCGCGGCGGCAGTGGCAACGGGCATAGCCGAGGCGTATAGGATGCTCGGCGTGAAGGGACATGTAGTTGTGTGGGCAGGCGACGGCGGCACAGCGGATATAGGCTTTGGCACCGTGAGCGGTGCCGCCGAGAGAAACAGCAACATCATCTACATCATGTATGACAACGAGGCGTATATGAACACCGGCATACAGCGTAGTAGCTCCACGCCGCGTGCCGCCTGGACCACCACAACGCCTATGGGTAAACGTGAGAAGAAGAAAGACGTGGCGCTCCTAATGGCCATGCACGGCGTCCCCTACGTCGCCACAGCCAGCATAGCCTATCCGCAAGACTTCTACAGAAAGCTAAAGCGGGCCTCCGAGATAGGGGGGTTCAAGTTCATCCACCTCCACACCCCGTGTCCGCCTGGCTGGAGACACGACCCGGCGAAAACTGTAGAAATCGCAAAACTTGCGGTTGAGACAGGAGCTTGGATACTTTGGGAATACGAGAATGGTCAGCTTAAACTGAATCCGCCAAGCACGATATATGCAGACAAGACTAGGAGAAAACCACTAAAGGAGTACCTAAAGCTACAGGGGAGGTTTGCTCACCTCACTGACGATGATGTGAAGATGCTAGAAGAGGAGATAGAAGCCAAGTGGCAGACCGTGTTGGCGCTGGCTAATGCACTTCCGCAACGTCCATAGGCGTTTCACCCAGCAAATTAGCCCTGGTGGGATCAGAGAAAAGTTTTTATATACACGATTTATGTCAAGCCATGGCACAGCAGGCAGCACCCCGAACTGGAGTGCCTGTAATGATACTGAAGGAGGGAAGTCAAAGGACGACGGGTGTTGACGCGCGTCGTTCTAACATACAAGCCGCAAAAGTAATTGCGGAGATTCTAGCAACGTCGCTGGGGCCGCGTGGAATGGACAAGATGCTCATCGACGCCTTCGGCGACGTCACAATAACCGGCGACGGCGCCACTATTCTAAAAGAGATGGAGGTACAGCACCCAGCCGCGAAGTTGCTGATCGAAGTCGCCAAGGCCCAAGACGCCGAGGTGGGCGACGGCACCACCACCGTCGTGGTTCTCGCTGGTAAGCTCCTAGAGCTAGGCGAGGAGTTGCTCGAGGAGGGCATACATCCCACCATAGTGATAGAGGGCTACAAGAAGGCGTCTGACCATGTCCTCAAAGTCGCCGAAGAGGTAGCGAGACCCATCGACCTCACGAAGGAGCAACTGCTTAAGGTGGTTTCAAGCGCCCTCTCCTCCAAAGTAGTCGCTGAGACGAGAGACTACCTAGCCAGCCTAGTTGTGGAAGCTTCTCTACAAGCCGTGGAAATGAGAGATGGGAAGCCGTATTTAGACCTAGACTGGATTAAGATTGAGAAGAAGAAGGGCAAGTCCATCTACGAGACCCAGCTGGTTAGAGGCATAGTGCTGGACAAAGAGGTGGTTCACCCAGGCATGCCTAAGCGCGTCACCAACGCAAAAATCGCGATTCTCGACGCGCCGCTTGAGATAGAGAAGCCCGAGTGGACGACTAAGATCTCTGTGACCAGCCCAGATCAGATCAAGGCCTTCCTAGACCAGGAGGCGCAGATCTTGAAGTCCTACGTGGACCACCTGGCCTCTATAGGCGCCAACGTCGTAATTACGCAGAAGGGCATTGACGAAGTTGCGCAGCACTTCCTAGCGAAGAGGGGCATCATGGCAATTAGGAGAGTTAAGCGTAGCGACATCGAGAAGCTGGCGAGGGCGACCGGCGCTAAGATCATCACGTCGATTAAAGACGCCAGGCCCGAGGACCTTGGCACCGCTGGTCTCGTCGAGGAGAGGAAGGTCGGCGAGGAGAAGATGGTGTTTGTAGAAGACATACCAAACCCGAGGGCAGTTACGATCCTAGTCCGCGGCGGTAGCGACAGGATTCTAGACGAGGTGGAGAGGTCGCTGCAAGACGCGTTGCACGTAGCCCGCGACCTCTTCAGAGAGCCGAAGATCGTGCCCGGCGGCGGCGCCTTTGAGGTAGAGGTGGCAAGAAAGGTGAGGGAGTACGCCAGAAAGCTTTCAGGCAAGGAGCAACTAGCCGCCCTGAAGTTCGCCGACGCGCTTGAGTACATACCCACCATACTGGCGCTTACCGCAGGTCTAGACCCAGTAGACGCCATTGCCGAGCTTAGACGTAGACACGACAACGGCGAGTTAACAGCCGGCGTTGACGTACACGGCGGCAAGATCGCCGACATGGCCGCCCTCAATGTCTGGGATCCGCTCCTCGTTAAGAAGCAGGTCATCAAGTCCGCGGTGGAGGCAGCCATAATGATACTCCGCATAGACGACATAATCGCGGCGGGCGCCCCCAAGAAGGAGGAGAAGAAGGAGAAGAAGGGCGGCGAAGAGGGCGAGGAAAAGGGCGAGACTAAATTCGACTAGTTTTTCCCCTCAACTCGTCCTTCTCAGCTACAAATGTTATATACACGTTTTATTGCCCTCTTGCTGTGGAGACAGTATCGACAACCGAGCTTTTAGAACGCGTAAACAAACTAGTGGAACTTCTAGAAAAGGCGTTGGTAAAGAGAGAGCTCTATCCTCCACGTCTCACTAAGTATGAAGTTGCCCGCATAGTGGGCGCCAGGGCCATGCAGCTGGCAATGGGGGCCCAGCCACTTGTAGATATACAAGAAGTAGGCAACACAGACCCCGTGTTGATAGCTATGGAGGAGCTAAAGCGGGGGTTACTAGACTTTGTGATCGTAAGAGAGCTCCCAGACGGAAAGACTGTGAAAATTGGGCTAAAGGACCTTATTGAGCTTGAGAAGTCTCTTTAACCGGCTTTATCACAATCACGTTGCCGAACAAGTAAAACTCGTGCCCGCCCCGGACAATTTTTTCAGGGGAGCCCTCAACCTTCACGTCGTCCATCAGGTAATAGATGGTATATTTCTTGGTCCGGAAGACCTTGTATTTCCCCTGCGGCAACTCCATACAGCCGTCTTCAGCCCAGCTTTTAAGGTTTAGTGCCCTAGGAACAAGGTGGCGAGGCTCTCCTCGTCTAGAGCCTTGGCGCTTCCGCTGAATTTCACCCTGCCGGTGACCAGGACATAAGCCTTGTCGCCTATCTCCAGCGCCTTCTTGGCGTTTTGCTCCACTAGGAGTATGGAGATGCCGAGTTTGTCCCTTATGTCGCGGATAGCCACGAAGAAGTCGCTCACCAGCTTGGGCGCCAGGCCGGCGGTGGGCTCGTCGAGGAGAAGAAGTTTGGGGTTCTTCATGAGGCCCATGCCGATGGCGAGCATCTGCCTCTCGCCGCCTGAGAGAAACTTGGCTTTCCTGTCTCGCAACTCCTTCAACCTGGGGAATATGCCGTACACGTTTTCGATTCTGCGGGGAACCTCCTCTCTAGGCACGCCTGCGGAGGCCGCTACCAAGTTTTCGTAGACCGTAAGCTCCCCAAAGATGTTGGGCGTGCCGAAGTTGTTGGGCGACTGCATCACGTAGGCCACGCCGAGTTTCATAACTTCGTGGGGTGGCTTCCCAGTGATGTCACGCCCCATCAGAACCACCCGCCCAGAGTACACATCCGCCATACCCACTATGCTGTTTAGCAGAGTAGACTTCCCGGCGCCGTTTGGACCCAGCACCACAACGATCTCCCCAGCGTTGACCCGCAGATCTACTCCAAAGAGGACGTGAAACTTCCCATAACCAGCTTCGAGCTTCTCAACCCTCAAAACCTCCGCCATGTGACATGAAAAGCCCCCCTTAATATGCTTTAGGAGGAGATGTTATAAAGCGGGGCTTCTGCCTATTAAAATACAGGTTTGTTGCGTTATAGGGATGTTGTTAACGACGATAACTTCGACGTCTCTAAACTCCCGTTTTTATCGAGACGTCTCCTCGGCCGTGGCTTTACGTTTTTAATTGACGGCATCTTACGCCGTCGTAGACGCTAGGCCTGAGAGGTGCGTTATGCCGAAACACGGCGCATGGAGGCCGCCCCTATCTCACGAGACTGAGATAGGCCTTTAAACTAGGTGCCCTCCTTCCGCTCGCAGATGCCAGAACGCCCGCTTATTAAGCCTTAAGGAGAAATGTTATTAAGGAGGAAAATATTATCTTTTATGGTATCCAAAACTCTATACCTAATAATAGGAATAATTGTACTAATAGCCATGGTAGGGATCTTGTTAACAACATCAAGCCCGACGTCCCCGGCTACACCCACAACACAGCCAGCCACCACCACAACGCCGACTCAGAAGACGTTCAAGCTTGGCGCCCTCCTTCCGCTCACCGGAGGCTTCAGTAGCTACGCCAAGCTGGCGCAATGCGCCGCGCAACTCGCGATAGAAGACCTCAACGCCAAATACGCAGATAAAGGCTACAAGTTTGAACTCTATGTAGAAGACACGCAACTCGACCCCAACGTGGCTCTCCAGAAGCTTCAAGCTCTATATGCGAAGGGGGTAAGGGCTACACATGCCGGCTTGACGAGCAGAGAGGCCTCCGGCGAAAAGCCCTTTGCAGATCAGAACAAAGTGGTCCTCTTCAGCGCCTGGTCTACCTCCTCTCTCCTGGCGCTACCCAATGACTGGCTTTACAGAATCGTAGGCACAGATGCCAAACAGATAAAGGCCATCGGCGCCATACTCAAGGAACTCGGAGTGAAAAACGTCGCGCTAATCTACAGAAAAGATCCATATGGAGAAGGCCTCTATCTAGAGCTTCAGAAGGAGGCCGCCAACCGCGGCTTTAAGCTGGTGTCTGTCGCATCGTACGACCCAGACCCCAAGGCCTTCCCGAAGACCGCCCCGGAGGCGGTGAGGAAAATCTCCGGAGAAGTTAAAGACCTAGTAGGGCCCGACTTCGCCCTCGTGATCGTCTCCTTTGAAGACGATGGCGCCATCGTGCTGAAAGCAATAGGCCAAGACCCCGTACTCTCAAAGGCGAGGCTCATAGGCACTGAGGGCATGGCGTTCTCCCCCATCTTGCTACAGGAGGGGGGAGACGTGATGGCCAAGGGCAAGGTTGTAGGCACCGCAAACTGGGCCTTGCCCACCACGCCCGAGTACCAAGACTTCTACAAGAAGTTCAAGGCTAAATGCGGCGCCGAACCCATAACCCCGGCCCCGCAGTCTTAACGACATAATTAAGATGCTTGGAGAGATAATGGCCACGATAGGCACAGACGACCCAGACAAGGTACGCGCCACGCTTGAGCAGTGGGGCAAAGAGGGACGCTATAAGGGCGCCACAGGAGTAGTTCTCCTCGACGAAAACGGCGACAGAGCCAACCCCAACTTCGTGCTGTGGGGCGTCGCGATCAAAGACGGCAAACCAACCTACGTAGAAGTCGGCTACTACGACTACGACAAAGACAAGATAGAGTTCACCACAGAGGGCAAGCGGTACTTCTACGGGTAAAACTTTATAACCTCTTTTTCCAGCTACACCAAGCGGCGGTAGTCTAGCCTGGTTTAGGATGGCGGCCTCCCACGCCCTCGGCGAAGACAGCCGTTGATCCCGGGTTCGAATCCCGGCCGCCGCACTTATCTTTCAGCCCGTAACTTCCTGCGAAAACTTTAAAACCTTAGGCGAGGATTTGGAAGTGGCGGGGGTGCCCGAGCCAGGTCAAAGGGGCAGGGCTTAAGACCCTGTGGCGTAGGCCTGCGTGGGTTCAAATCCCACCCCCCGCACCAGTTAACTCTTATAAAGGGGGTTTGTGGTGTTGGTGATGTCTAGGGAGCTTATTGTTAGTAAGATTGAAAACGGAACTGTCATCGACCACATACCGGCGGGGAGGGCTCTTGCTGTGCTCAGGGTCTTGGGCATAACTGGAAGAGAGGGCGTGCGCATCGCGCTAGTCATGAACGTCGAGTCGGGCAAGCTTGGGAAGAAGGACATCGTCAAGATCGAGGGGCGTGAGCTAACTCCTGAAGAGGTGAACATAATTTCCGCGGTGGCGCCCACGGCGACTATAAACATCGTCAGGAATTTTGAGGTCGTGAAAAAGTTTAAGGTGTCGCCCCCGGAGGTTATCAGGGGCAGGTTTAAATGTAAAAACCCAACCTGCGTGATCAACGCTCCTAGGGAACCGGTGGAGCCTACGTTTTACCTGGTGCGGAAGGAGCCGCCGCTGTTTGTCTGCGCTTACTGCGGCCGGTACCACGAGCTCGGCGACTTGTTATGATTGAGAAATTTGTAGGACGTGTCTTGAAGTTCGGTAGGTTCAAACTTTCCAGCGGTCTGGAGAGCCCGTTTTATGTCGATCTCCGCGGCGTGTTGGGTGACACGGATTTACTTAGATGGGTTGTGGAGAAATACCGCGAGGCGGCGGCTAAGCTCGACTTCGACGTCGTCGTTGGCGTGGCGACGGGCGGCATACCCTACGCCTCTGTGTTGGGCTACCTGATGGGCAGGCCCATCGGCTACGTGCGTCCGGAGACCAAGGGACATGGAACCGAACGCCAGGTGGAGGGCGCAGACGTTGCAGGCAAGAGGGTATTGGTTGTAGACGACGTGTTGACCACGGGCAGAAGCGTCGCTGAGGCTATTCACGCTGTGAGATCCGCCGGCGGCGTGGCCGTGGGTGTGCTGGTTTTCTTAGATAGAGAGCAGTGCGGGGCTGTAAAAGTCAAGGCTGAAACCGGAGTTGAGGTGTACAGTGTGTATAAGATAAGAGATGTGTTAGAAGCCGTCAAGCCTCACATCTCCGAGGAGCACTACCGGTCGGCTGTTGAGTACCTTGCCCAATGGCGTTGCTAACGCTTATAGGCCGCGTCCTGCACGGCATACATCCGGAGATAACCTATAGACTTGGCTCCATCCTCTTCTCGCTACCGCTTCCCTCCTGCCGTTGCGAGACGCGTTGGGAGGTGGGAGGGGCCAAGACGTGTGGACCCGTAGGCGTCGCGGCTGGGCTGGACAAGACGGGGGCCTACGCGAGGTTTCTCTCGTTTTTCTGTCCCGGCTTTTTAGTCGTCGGCTCTACTCTGCCGTATAGGCGGCGGGGGAATAAGCCGCCTCGGGTCGCCAGGGTGCGTCCGTACTCTTTGGTCAACGCAATGGGGCTTAACAGCCCCGGCATCGCGAGGGTAGTCTCTAGGCTTGCGGGCTTGGAATACCCGGTGTTTATAAGCGTCGCCGGGTTCAGCGCCGAGGACTTTTTTACGCAACTGATCTACCTCCAGAGACACTACAGACCAGCCGCCGTCGAGGTCAACATATCCAGCCCCACGTATAAGGGCCTCTGGCGAGACTTGCCGAAGCTCGTCGACGTGGATCTCCCCATCTTCGTCAAGATAGGGCCCGGGACAAACATACCGTCGGTGGTTAAAGCGGCGAGGAGAATGGGGTGGGGCTTGGTGGTGACAAACACCTTCCCGGTGGAGGACCGCCGTATCAGCGTGGGGAGGGGCGGCCTCAGCGGGCTTCTTATCTATAAACACGGCGTTAGGTTGCTGGAAAAAATAAGGAGACTTGTGGGGCCTGACACGCCTATTATATACGGCGGCGGCCTTTTTACCTGTAGCCAGCTCCGCGAAGTGTTGAAGCTGGCCAACGCAGCGGAGACGCTGACCTCCATTCTGTACCACACGCCATATATACTCAAGTTGCTTAACCGATGCCCAGACATTGTATGACTGTCGTCCTCGCGTCGTCCACTAGCCTTCGCAACCCACGCCAGTGGGATCCCACCCAGTAGTAACGACCGCAGGACGCACACTGCCAACACACATGGCTTAACACTCTGTGTCCCACGGCTTTTTCTGCCACGTCGCAGGGGACCTCGACAAGCGGGCCGCCGCATATAGGACACGCGGATTTCTCAAATGGCCTTAGACCCAGCCGGAGAAACACGGCCAGCCACTTGACGCGGTCGTCCGTTGTGAGGAGGAGCGTCGGCCCTTTTCTACGCCTGAAAAGCTCCTTGTCGCGCGTCACCACTAAACACTCTGTCGCCGCAAGATCTGAATCCTCCAGCCCCACGCCGTACACGGCGGGTAGTCCAAATAAGATCCGCAACATGCGGGCCAGCCACCCCAGCATTGAGTCTACGTATACGCAATCTACGCTTAATGGGCCTTTAAACTCGCAGTCTACCACGTGGAGAAGATTTTTTCTATTTCCTCCCAGGGGATTGGGGAGCCGCGTGCCTCCTCTGAGATCCTCGAGGGACCCGGGAGGGCGGCTACGATATCGTCCATGGAGCATTTACCCAGTTTTGCAATTTCTTTTGCCAGCTTGCTCTTCTCCACGTTGCCGGGCGTCACGACGACGTATCTCTCCGCGAGCAGAGGCGCAGATCTCGGCGGCGCGGCTATGACTCTGTAGATGTCGCCGTCTTTTCTGCAACCTATCGCCAGCTCGAGGCGGATGTTCCTGACGTATTCCCTCTTGCCGTAGACCATAAAGGATCCCTTGGCCAGGTACTGCCCGGAGGGTGGCTGTTTTGATACTTGCTCGCCGCGGACATAGTAGACGTCTATGGCGTGTATGCCTATTTTCCAAGCCCTGCTGTAAGCCGCCGCGAACTGTGCCGCTTGAAGCACCTCTAACGGGTCGTCCGTAGGTGGGGTGACCACCACAGAGGCGCCTGGTATGTCCGCGTGGAAGAAGAAGTAGTGGTCCTTCAGGTATTTCTTGACGATGGACTCGTTCTGCGACGCGTCTCTCCCCCCTATCATAGGCCTCTTCCCAGCAGTGATGCTCCAGTGGAACTTCTCAAACCAGCTCTTCTTAGCTACAGCCTTGGCGGAGGTCTTTACCTCCTCCTCAACGCGACGCTGTTCCTCCTCCACTTTTGCAAGCTCCTTCTTGAGCCTCTCCAACACCTGAACAGCCTTGGACGCCTTTTCCTCCATTTCCTTCGCCTTGTTGAAAAGATTTGTGACCTGACGGCCCAGCGGCACGTCTCTAGCTATCTCCATGATGTCACCTTCTGGAAGTTCTACTTTCATCCTAGAACCGTTTACGTGTATTATACGTACACTACTCTCCCTGCCGCTTAACGCCTCTTCGATTTCTGCCTTATACATGAGGAGTTTGTGCGCGAGAGTCTTAAGCCTCGCCGCCTCGGCCCTGTATTCAGGTACTCTCTTTTCAAGCTCGGCGATTGTAGCTTCGAGTTTCCTGCGCCTTAGTGCCAGCTCTTGAGTTTTCTGCGTAGCCGCCGACTCGAGCTCAAGGGGTGTGAAGTAGTAATCCAACGCGGCCCAGAAGTGGTCGAATTGTTTAACCTCATCGCATCGAATCGACACAGGTCTGATGGGCAGAACAGTCACGGGAACGCCGCCCTTTATACACACGGCCGGCTCCAGCCTACCTGAACGGACGCGCTCCACCAGAGCCTTCAGCTCCTCGGCAAGCGCCCAGGGCGATGTGCCGACGCGGGCTATGAGCTCATCTGCAAGCTCAGGCCCCGTGCCCAGTCGCCTGATTAAGCTCCTCCTCACGTCGTTGGGATCGATGCTTTTTTCAATGGCGTCTACGTCTGCAGTTAACACGTCGACAAAGACGGCTGGCGGATATACATACGGCAGGCCGGGCCTCAGCTCGCGGTCTTTGCCTCTGTAGCTGTGGAGAAGCCATACAACTTTCCCCTCCCTCACGGCAACCATGTTAAAAGGCTCTAGTAGCTCCACCACAAGCCTCCCCGAGCCGAAGCTGAGCTCCACTACGCGGTCGAACCGGGGCATGGAAACAGCCGCAAGCCGCTCGTCGCGAAAAAGACCCCTTAAGGTCTCGGCGCCTTCGTGGGTCTTCTCAGGAACGACGCCGGTGAGAGAAACTCTAAACTTCGTCGCGGCTATGTAGCCAGACGACAGCTTAAAGATGTACCCAGCCCCCGTCCGGTAGATGTTCTCCACCTTGCCGCCAACCGCTCCAGACATCTCCGCAACAGCCGCCAGCAGGTCAAGGGCCGTCACCACCTTCTTCACATGATCAACACAGCGGCTCGTTGAAAAAGTTTTCCATAATCAGCCCCTTTCGCAACGCAGTTAGGCCTGTACACCTCTGACTCGTCCTCCACCACGTACTACGCGCCTAATTCTTCAACCCGCCACTTTATGGTTTCGTCTCTAAACGCCAGTGCCTACCCCCTGAGCCGCTCCAACCACGCGAGACTCTACACCATCTTCACGAAGGTGCTTAAGGAAAAGAAAGAGGAGAAGTTGGAGGCGGCGGAGCGGAAATTCAGGGAGGAGCTGGGCCGGAAGCCCTACGAGCTGAGACAGCCGCTGGGTTAGTCCGCCAAGAACATCCCGTTTTTTTCTAGGATCTCCTTCATAAGAAGCGCGTCTTTCTCCAGGAGCGGCGATTCGCATATAAGCGTGATGGTCATATCACGCGTCTTAAGCTCCTTTGCCAAGGGCTCAAACGGCGGCATGTTCCGCTCCACCGGCTCATGCTCATCTACAAACTTCCCATTGCGGTACCGCACCGAGGTGAAGTGGGTATGCATATGCCTCCCGCCGAATTCCCTAGTCCAGAGGTTTAAGATCTCGCCATAGTTTATCGCACCTTCGTTTCTCGCATAGAGGTGACCCCAGTCTATGACCGGCGTCACGAAGGGAAGCTCCTTAGCCAGCCTAAACGCCTCCTCTACGCTACCGAATTGGTTGGTCCGGGCGGTTACCTCCACGCCTATGTAGACCCCCGACCCGATGCCGGACTCCCTATATGCTCGCTCCAGCTCCTCCTTAACCTTCTCGTAGCACTTTTGGGGACCCAGCTTCCCGTAATATGCCGCATGTACCACCACAACCCAAGCTTCCATGTGGTAAGCCCTGTCAAGGGAATCGACAAGCCTCTGCCGCGACTTCTCCACCTTCTCCGCCTCATCGGAGCACAGGTTGATGAAATACGGGGCGTGCACCGAGAGCTTCACGTGGTAGTCCCTAGCCGCCTTCCCCACTTGCTTAGCCAACTCCCTAGACATGCGGACCCCCTGCACAAACTCCACCTCCATGGCGTTGAGACCCAGCTCCCTTACCGCCTTTACGGCATCAAGCGTGGACTTCGCCTTGACAACATATTGGGGAATGCCCGCAGGCCCTAGATATACTTTGGCCATCGCCATGTGTGGATCTCTACTTTATTAAGGTGGTTGCGATATCACCCCGTGATTGAGGCGTCGCCTTTGGACAAGGAGCTCGGCATGTGGTATTACGCCACCGACACCTGCCCCGCTGGCGGCGTGATTAAGGCAAGTCCGGAGGACTTCGTGGTGGAGGAGGTGTTGGCAGACGGCACGCTCGTCGCCGTAGGAGGAATCTCTCTCCGGCCTAGGGTGGGCAACTGGACGTGGATCCACGTGGTTAAGCGTAATGTAGACACCCTGAAGCTCGTCATACGCCTCTCAAAGGCGCTTGGTTTAAGCCCTAGGGACGTCTCCATAGGCGGGATAAAGGACACCAGGGCGGTGACGTCGCAGATAATCTCGGTAAGAGGCGACGCGGCTAATCTGCCCAAGATCCCCAATGTGGAGTTTCTAGGCCTTTGGCCCATGGACAGACCCATAACGCCCTCTCTGATCTACGGCAACAGGTTCACCGTAGTGATCCGCTCGGTGGAGAGGATGGAATGTGCGGAGGAGGCGCTGAAGATGTCGCACGCGGTAGCTCTGCCCAACTACTACGGCTACCAACGCTTCGGCACGATTAGGCCTGTCAGCCACCTCCTAGGCAAGGCGCTTCTGAGGAAAGACGCCGAGGGCTTCTTCGACACCATGTTTTGCAGAATCTACCCCCACGAGTCCGACTCTGCGAAGAAGGCCAGGCAACTTGCGTGTAGGGGAGAGTATCAAAAAGCTCTTGAGGCGTTCCCCAAGAAGTTTCTCGAGGAGAGGGCGGTGCTCAGAAGGCTGGCTGGCGGCGTGGATCTGTGGAACGCCATAATGTCAATACCGGTCCAGATACTCAGGATATACGTGGAGGCCGCCCAGTCCTACCTGTTCAACGTCTTCCTCTCCAGGCGCATGGAGTTGGGCCCCCTCGAGAAACCAATCGAGGGAGACTTGGTGGAACTAAACGGCCAGGTGGTCTACTACGTGGAGGACCTCGGCGGCGAGGTGGTGCTACCCGTCGTAGGCCCCGGCGCCCGGATCCCGCGGGGTAAGGTAGGAGAGGCGCTACTCCGCGTGTTGAAAGAAGAGGGTCTGGAGATGGAGTCCTTCCTAAAAATGCCCAAGGGGCTCAGGGCCTATGGAAGCTACAGAAAAGTCCGGCTGGAGGTGAGGGATTTTCATTGGCGCGTCGCGGGGGGAGACGTGGAGCTCCGCTTCACGCTCCCGAGGGGTAGCTACGCGACGGTGCTACTTAGAGAGTTGATAAAGCCCGAGGAGCCGCATCGACACGGGTTCTAGCAACAGGTTTACCTAGGAGGACGCGACGCCTTTAAAAACCGACGTCGCCCTCTCATCCACCGCTCTACCACGTCCCTAAGTTCCTTGTATCGCATGTAGGCCTCTAGGTGGCTTCTGTAGAATTCGGCTTGTATTAGGCCGTCTTTTCTACATATTACGGCCGGTTTCTCGCCGGTGATGGCTTCTGTCAACGTGGCTATTCTCTCGGCGTCGGCCTCTACCCCCGGCGCCTCCACGTTGGCGTAGTAGTAGCCGAGACGGACGCCGCGGCTGTTGCGGCGGTATGTGATTATCCACTCCCCCTCTACGCCGCCTACGTTGGCCTTTAGATGCGTAGCTTGTCGTCCTCTATCCAGCCCCCGGCGTCTAGCACCTCCACCCATACGCCGTTTATCTCCTTCACCATGCCGATTAGCGTTAACACGCCTCTTGAGGCGTCTTCGTCGACAAGCTTAGACATCCGTTTATACACCTCTTCACCCCTCTGCCAATCCCTCTCCTAGATAGTTCAGTAGCCGCCCCGCGGCTACCCTCCTCCCCTCGTCTGGGGCGTGTTTAGAGAGCCAGCCCAGCCGCCTCGCTCCCTCAACGAGAACGCGGAGGATGTGTCGTCCGCTACTTTGCGTAACGGTGAAGTGGAAGTCTCTCTCGAGGCCGAGCTACTGAAGCCGATCCACGTAGTGGTTTAATTTGCCGGCATTAGACGTTTCGTATCTGGTCACCAGCCTGCCTTTCGACTGCTCGCCGTCTTTCGCAAGCCCGACGTAAAACTTGGGCCAATCCTCAGACGGCTTCGCGACGCCGCTTTTAAGTTTTTCAACCCATCTATCGGCTTTTTCCATGTCGACGTAGCCCCCCTCTGCCGCCTCTCTCACCATCTGCGTTAAGGCGTCTCTGAGCTCTTCGCGCCCAGTGGCAAGCTGGTCTGTATACGCTTTGACGTACCACCTCCTCTCACCCCCGGTCGACGCGGCTTTTAACCTCGGCTTCTACGACGGCTAGCCTCAACAGCGCAGCGGCGGCCTCCACCCGCGATCTGTCGGCGGATGCGAAGCTGAGTTCGACCACGTCGGCGAGCTACACGCTGTATTGCATCTCGACGTCTCCAACCCCTACGGTCAACTTCGCCGTTGTTTCTGCCCCTCCTCTCCACGGGGCCCGCCCCATCTCCGCCTCTCCGCCGAGCCCCACGACCTCTTCACACTTCTCGCTTATAAACCCTACCCCCACGAGGGCTATATACGCCGCAAGCTACCTGACATCTTCGCCGAAGACCCGGACGAGGAACATGTCCAACTTCCGTCCCGGCTCGCCAACCCAGCCACGGCGTCGGACTTGTTCGGCATTTTATGCACCCCAGGCCTGAGCCCGTACGCCTCACGTATTTCCACGGATCCCCGCCGCGACCTAGAAGGGTTTTAATGCGGCCACCCACTAGTTTTTCCGACCGGGGGAGGCTTGAGGAGGCTGTGGAGAGGGCCGTGAGGAGGCCACGGACCGCGGGATGTGGCCCTAACTAACTAAAACTACGTCATGTTTAAGAAATAACTTAGTTAAGGGTGGGCAATTCCTCTCTATCGAAGATGTGGAAAAGGGGCGGCCTCGTAAGGGAGATGGCCTCCGGCGCGGTGTTCAACGGCGGTGAAACGTCTATGTATGACGCGTAGGTTGTTTAAAAGGAGGAAGGCTAAGGCTTTTCCTAACATCACAGACGGGGGCTAACGTCGCGACGACGAGCTGCGCTTATCCCTCGTCGCGGTTTTGGCATGGCCAGTACGATGAATACCCGCCGCGGCGTGTAGATTCATAGCCGTGGCAACCTGGCGACTTACATCACTAGCCGAAACTCTCACCATGGCACTAGGCAATAAACAAATAATTAAAGTGGTTTTAACAGACGTTATAGGCCCCAGCTCTTACAAACAAGGCGGGTACATAGGCCTCAACATACATAGACTCCAAGTAGGTCCGTATGCCCATACCCATAGACTCGTAATATACAGGTCGTGTATAGCTAACGGCAACGTCGTATATTTTTATGATATATTCAATATCCTCGTAAGCCACGTCAAACGACGTCGCTATCGGCAACAAATAGCAGTAGCCAGCGGCGCAAGCCGCTCCGCCTAGTAGTGAAAGGAAGGGTTGGGCAAGGGATAAGGACCCACCACTCTGTACAACTTGGTAGTTACTATAGGAGAAACCCACGCCGCATCTGCTTAGTATGGTGAATCTTGATATGGGATAATCCTTGGTGTTGAAAAGCGCTGAGATGTACGCGACGTCTGGTGTGTTGACCGCGACTTTTGGATACCACCAATATATCCCATTACCCTTGTTTTCTGCATACGGCACGGCCCATAGGCCGTACACGGTATCTAACCTGTACCGGGGTTGCCTTGTCCAGCCTCTACCATTCCATTCGTACACCACCCACCAAATTTCATACGTAACTAACCACACCGTGCCGGAGGCCCCCACCCCCAGCGAGGCGACGGACCCCCTAGAGTACCTAGGCGGGGTCGCAAACTTATATTTGCGCAGTCTGTCGTCGCAAAACGGAGAAATAGGCGAGGAATCTGGCCTAAACACGCAGCCTAGCGACATTAGCTCTGTGGAGGAGCTAAGCGTTATAGAGAAGCCGTATTGAAACAGATAGTAATTCCCTTTGCTAAGAGGAATTCCCCCCATAGGTAGAGTTATCCTAAGGCCAGTTCCCTGATTAACCATAATTGATGAGGACACATACACATGATCACTATACAACGTGTCGAGGTTTGTGAGACCTACAACTAGGGTGGGTATCAGCTGGTCTGTTAAAGCTCTGCTTGACACCAGTACCCACTCTATACATGCATACGACATGCCGGGGGGTGGGAATTGTGGACAGTTGGGGCTCTGAATTGTAGGCGGCGGAGTTGACTGTAGCTGTTGTCTCTCCGTCTGCGACGTGGTTTCTTTTTTGCGGTATGTGACGACCTGGGGTTTGAATTCTACGACTACCTCAATCTTATTCGGCCTCTCTGGACTCAGCGGGATTGAGATGAGCATTCTCTCGACGGCGACGTGGGTCTCGTTGTGTTCTGCCTCTCTCAGCAGGTCTACCAAGAGGCCGAACTCTACGTCTCTGGGCCTGTAGCCGTGTTCAGCCGCAATCTTGGCTAGCTCCGCGTAGTAGCGGCCTAGCTTAACGCTCCCCCTGCCCCTCTCCGCGGCGCCAGATTTAGGCTCCCCAACTGGGCCTACCACAGCAAAGGAATAACTCCTACCGGAGGGCCTCCCTTTTTCAAATACTATTATGCTTACCTCATCTTCGTCTCCAGACGGGGAGACCTTAACGTAGCCCCAAGGTTCCTTAAGCACTTCGCCGCCAGGTACAGACAAAAGAAGCATTGCCGAAAGCGTGGGCGCCGCCACGAAGACCAAGGCCGTGGCCAGAGCTAGAACCAGCCCTACTACGTAGATACGCAACATGCCTAGACCCACCGACCCTTTTTTAAGCCACTCCATGGCGATAACTACCAAACGGTATTTTTTACTTCGTCTTTCTGCTAAAGATATTTAACTAAAAGCTGAAAATACGCGCGGCGAGCCGAAAAACTGCGCGAGCGCCCGACCGAGCGCGGCCAGCCCCGCCGCAGGCCTGGTGGGGTCGTTGGAGGCGGTGCTGGGCTAGTTGCTCCCCTTGGCCCGCCGCCGAGGCTACGGGGAAACGCTGAGCTCGTAGACAGGGTGGCCGTTGGGAAGATAGGCACTGAGTAGACGCTGGGGGCTCCGGCGGTGGCCTCAAGAGTGTAGTTGTATTTATAGACGGTAGCGGCGGCGGGGTAGGCCGCATTACGCTGTGTTGCTGGCGTCAGCCTACACGCTATGTTTCTAGGCGCTAGGGGGCTTAGGTGGCCCCGCCGCTCTGCACGGGGCGCTTGGGAATCAGGTGACAAGCCGGTGAAGAGCGGGAAGTAGATGTCAATACTCAGTATGAGGACTGGGTAGTTGTGAAAATCTTTGTTAAGGCGCATGAGGGGGTTTGATGAGGGGTGGAGGAAAAGACCTTTAAAGAGTTGGGGGGCTGAGACAAACGCCGCCGTCTTCGCCGGCGTCGACGTGGAGCGCAACGGGAGGGAAGGCGGCCGCCGCCTCGGCCGTAAAGGCCAGGGACTTGTGGGGATGGCAGTTCGCCGTGACGGGGCGCCTGAGACGAAAAGCGGCTGACGGTACGTTGTTCGCCTCACGGCGGGGGACTGCGTGAGGTGTAGCGTATGGCGGGGGCGGCGTGGAGACGGTTTGGTGTAAAAGACGTGGAGGGAACGTGGAGGCGCACTACGGCGAGGGGGGTTGAGAAGTTGCTGGGGATCCTTCGGATGTTACGAAGAATATCGTGGACCCCCCGTATAGATCAGAGAAGTGTGGCAGTTGTGATGGGTGTAAAGGCTGGTCAGAGAGATCGGGGGCGGTTCGGGAAGGCTTTCCTGTGTGGGGTGGGCTGTGGGCTCCGCGTCGCGGTTAGATACAGAGCGGGCGGAGAGGGAATCTGTAGCAGGTTGGGGCCGGGCGAAGCTGTTCTAAGGGGGCCGCGAGGCGGGGACCGAGGTTGTGATCCGCAACGTACTGGAAGCCGTAGTGCTGAAGACGCTGGTGGGTAAAATGTATTGAGGGGTGGACGCGTCAAGATGGTTGCGTTGACCCGCGCCCACCTAGAGGCGCTAAGCCGCCAAGCGGCGTGGCCAAGGAGTGGCGGAAGATATGCCGCTGACAGAACGGCTATAAGCTGGCGGCGGGAGCAGATAGCTGACATATGTAACCGCCCACGCCGCTGCGCTGGCGGTGGGGGGATTCTATATAGGATTGGGCGGCGCCCGGTGAGAAGCAGACGGAGGCCGCGCGGCGGTGGCCGCCGTCTACGTTACACGTGGAGGCGGGGGTGGCGGTTCTGAAAATGCAGGGATGGGGGATATAAGACATACAGGGTAAGGGTGCATGCGGGGTGTCTCCCCGCCTACACGGCCAGGGAATATGTGGTGTCGTGGCGAAAACTACTTTGAAGTGTCTGGCTTACGAGGGGTCTATGGAGGGGAAATAGAAGTGACGAGCCTCGCCCCTTGGGACGGGGGCTGACCTGTTTTTGTTGGAAAGGGCCGTCGCCGCTGATACTACCGGCGACTTTAGTAGACGGGGGTCGTTCTAGGCGGTGTTTGTTGTGAAGTGCGATTTCTGAGCTTCGTGCTATCCAGGTGTGAAGGCCCGAGGACCGTGGAGGCCGTGATTAAGACGTGGGGCGGGATGCGCCCCCGCTACCTATCCCCCCTCGAGAGGAGGTCCATAAAGTTCGCCACCGGCCTACGGAGAAATAGGCGAAAAGTATGGGGGCAGTTGAGAGTCTGGCGCGGGGCTTTTTAAAATTCGGCACCGTCTCTCAAAGGCGCTCGGTAGAGACGTGGGGGATATTCTAGCAACAAATTTATTTCTAGGCATTATTACCGACGTGGTAGAGGCGCATCTGGCAGACGAGGAGTTGCTGATGCCGAAGAAAGACGCTTTGTTGGTTCTTGCGGTACATAGTTACATACCGTCTCAGGCGAACCCCCGTACGGAGCTGATAGAGGCTGTACTGAGGAGCCTCCAGGGGAGGGACGTGGCGATAACCTTCTCCATGCCCAAGTCGTATTTCGAGAAGGCTGTGAAGATCATGGGCTTGGAGAAGCTCGCCGGTAAATACGGCGCTAAGATCTTGCCGCCGCATCAACATGCCGACTATAAGCTGGAGCTGGAGACTTTGAGAGGAGGCAAGATCTCGGTCAAGGCGCTTGGGGCCGCTTTTGACGAGTCCCTGCTGAAGATCGTAATCGCCATCCCGGTGAGCCACCCACAGACAATACTGTACCTCACCACGCCCACCGCAGCTCTGCAGATCTTGGAGCCGAAGGAGGCGCAGAACCTCTACGAAGGCTTCAGGGCTTTGTATAAATACATCGCCGACATATACAAGATGCAGAAAAACACCTACTGCATAGCAGACGGCAAGTTTGTAATAGAAGGCGACGGACCTATAAAGGGCTTTCAACGCTTCTGGGGCGTCACCGTAACCGGGGAAAACTGCGCAGAGGTTGACTACGTAACCGCGCAGGCGCTCGGCGTGGACCCCGGCGACTTAGGCTACCTCTACTTCTATTACGGCGGCGTGTGGCCCAAGCTGAAGTTGCCGCCGCTGTTGGAGAAGAACAGGATGCAGATAAAATTAACAAGTAACGTGGGGATCCTCCTCAGCTGGAAAAAGGGATAATAGTCTCTGCGATCAGAACTCCTGGTGATGAATGCGTTGGTGGGCGAGTGGTGACCGGCGACGGACGGACTGACCTTTTCTGCATCATTGCAATGTGGAAAAACGCCTAAGCCTCTTGGCCAGCTTAGCGTCGTGGTATAAAGTATATAAACATCGCCAAGTAAGGAGGGCATGGCAAAGCGTGGTGGCAAGAGAACAGTAGGTGTACCATATAGATTCCATGTGACGCCAGGTATTTTCATGAACAGCCTAGTCCCCGTTGCCGACAACTCCGGTGCTAAGCTCGTCCGCGTCATAGGCGTCGTTGGCCATTACTCCAGAACTGTACATAGGAGGATTCCAGGCGCCGGCGTCGGCGACATGGTGGTCGTCGTGGTGAGGGAGGGGAAGCCGGAACTCAGAAAGCAGATTTTCAGGGCCATAGTCGTGAGGCAGAGGAGACCGTTTAGAAGGCCTGACGGCACCTGGGTCGCCTTTGAGGACAACGCAGTGGTGATCGTCACGCCGGAGGGAGACCCCAAAGGCTCGGAGATACACGGCCCCGTAGCTATGGAAGCCACCCTCCGCTGGCCCACCATCGCGAACCTGGCCTCCATAATAGTGTAGTTTCGGGAGACCCTCCCCCGTCTCTTTATTAACTACTGGACTTTTATTACGTTGCACGCACCACTACGTGGCCGTGGCAGAGCTTGAGGCGTTGATACCTAAGTTAACTACACTGCCGCCGCTTAAAAAGGTGGCGGTGCTTTACAAGTTACGCTCCGTCTTAGACGAGGAGAGCTTTAGACACCTGGCCGCGTTGCTGGCGGTCGACCTGAGCAGGGGGGAGAACCCCAAGAGGTGGGCTCCTCTAGACTCCGTGGAGGAGGTCCCGGCGGAGCAGTGGGTCCCCTTGGAGGAGCACCTAGAGGTGGTCGACGAGGCGTCGGAGGTGCTGGAAGACGACGAGTACTTAGGCAAGAAGATGGTGGAGAGGCTATGGAGGTCGAGTACATTATAGAGAAGCTCGGCGAGTACCTCGGCGGTATAGACGTGGAGATGGTGAAGAAGGCGCTTGGGAATAAGCCTATGGGCGTCGAGAGGATACTCGGGATAGTTGCCGAAGAGGAGGAGGGCCTAGAAAGGCTTGAGTGTATAAGGATTAAGACATTTATCGATGTGTATAAAGAGGAGGAGAAAAAACTTGTTGCTCTCTTCAGAGAGCTTAGGATGAGTGGAGTGGCGCCAAGCGATATGGCGTCTCTGAAGAGGAGGATAAAATACGTCAAGAGACAGATCCGTATATACAGAGAGATGGAGAAGAGGTGCCAGACGCATCAGGGCAGGTCAGTAACATCACGGGGTCAGACCCCAGAGTTCACATCATAGTAGTAGATGCGTGGAGAAATAAAAACTTAGGTGCCCAACTCCCACGAGGTTATATAGCGTCTCTGCTCCTCGGTCAACTCCTCTATTTCAATGCCCATGGTCCTAAGTTTCAGCCTGGCCACCTCGCGGTCGAGCTCGTCTGGCAACTTGTACACGTCAACTGCCAGCTTGTTTCCCACGAGGTATTCCGCGGCCAGTGCTTGGTTTGCGAAGGAGAGGTCCATGACCTCCGACGGGTGGCCCTCGGCCGCTACTAGGTTTACCAAGCGGCCCTCGCCTATTAGATACACCCGCCTGCCGTTGGGTAGCGTGTACTCCTCGAGGTTCGGCCTAACGGCCTTCTTAGCCACCGCTACGCGTTCAAGACCTGCCACGTCTATCTCCACGTTGAAGTGCCCCGCGTTGGCGAGGACCGCGCCGTCTCTCATCTTAAAGATGTGGCCTAGGTTTATCGCCCGTATGTTCCCCGTCGCGGTTATGAACACGTCGCCTATCTTAGCCGCCTCATCCATCGGCATGACCTCAAAACCGTCGAAAACGGCCTCAAGAGCCCGGATGGGGTCCGCCTCCACCACAATCACCCTCCTCGCGCCCAGTCCCCTCGCTCTGATGGCTATCCCCCTGCCGACCCAGCCGTAGCCTGCCACGACGACGGTTTTGCCGGCGATGAGCAAGTTCGTAGCTCGCATTATGCCGTCCCACGTCGACTGTCCTGTGCCGTATCTGTTGTCAAACAGGTATTTTGTATATGACTCGTTCACGGCGATGATGGGATACAGAAGCTTGCCCGCGCTTTTCAAGGCGCGGAGCCTTATCACGCCTGTGGTGGTCTCCTCCGTGCCTCCGCGTAGCCCGGCGAGGAGCTTCCCGACATCTATTGAACCGGCCGTTTCGAGCACGTAATTAATCGTCTGGTCTTTAATTCCGTGGCCCAGCTTGTGTATGGTAGCGGTTAAGTCGGCCCCGTCGTCAAGAGTGATGGTAGGGTAAAAAGACAATGCGAACCCAATCGCGTTGTAGTACTCCCTCTCCGTCATGCCGCGCCAGGCATAGACGTGAATGTCCTCTTGCGCCAACGCGGCGGCGACGTCATCTTGTGTGGAGAGCGGGTTCGAGGGTATAAGCACCACCTTGGCCCCGCCGGCGGCCAGAGTCCGCACGAGGACGCCGGTCTCCTTTGTGACGTGTAGACATGCGGCGACGGTCTGGCCCGCAAGAGGCTTCTCCCTCTCGAACCTCCTCCTGATCTCCAGAAGCACGGGCATGTTTCTCTCGGCCCAGTACAGCTGCTCTTTACCTCTCTCGGCTAGCGAGAGGTCTTTTACACGTGACTCGAAACTCATCGGAGCTGAAGAAGCCACAATATATTAAAACATGCTCTCGGGTTCTTACACTATGATGGTGCCGAGAGTACGCACATACGTACCTGGGCTAGATGAGATATTATACGGCGGCATTCCGAAAGAAGTGTAGTTCTGCTAAGCGGCGGGCCGGGAACCGGCAAGTCTATCTTGGGCAAACAGTTTCTCTACAACGGCCTAAAGAAGGGGGAACCCGGCGTGTTTGTGGCGCTTGAGGAGCACCCAGTAGCCGTACGTCGTAGCTTTCGTCACTTCAGCTGGGACATCTCGCAGTACGAGCGCGAGGGGAAGTTCGCAATAGTAGATGCCTTCACAGGCGGCGTAGGTACAGCGGCGCAACGGGAGAAGTACATCGTAAAGCAGGTCGACGACGTATACGAGGTGAGCGACGTGTTGAGACAAGCTATTAAAGACATAGGTGCCAAGAGAGTGGTAGTGGGCTCGGTCTCCACGCTTTACTTAACAAAGCCGTCTGTCGCCAGGTCTACAATCATGACGCTTAAGAGGGTGATCGCCGGGCTTGGATGCACCGCCTTCTTCGTGTCGCAAGTGTCGGTGGGCGAGAGAGGATTCGGCGGTCCCGGCGTGGAACATGCCGTCGATGGAATTATCAGGCTAGACCTCGACGAGGTAGACGGCAAGCTTTACCGTTCAATAATTGTGTGGAAGATGAGAGACACGAAACACTCCATGTTGCGTCACCCTATGGAAAAATGCCGGTGTAGAGATGCTGTGGGATAAGTACTTAAAAATCACGGCTACCGCGGTAAAGATCGAGCCGTTGCCCAAGGAGGATGTGGAGGCCACGAGGAGGGCTGTGGAGGAGGCAGAGAAACAGCCACAGACACGAAAGGTTGAAATAGAGGTAGAGGAGTGATATGGCAGAGATCCCGCTGAAACCTGCTGGGCGTGAGGAGATCAGAAAGCTGGAATCAGCGCTGTTGGTGATGTCGCTGTTTGACAAGGAGACGCTTGAGGCCATCAAGGACCCCGCCACCAGGGCGACGTGGGTAGACTCGCTATATATCGCGGCTGCGGCATTTGCGAGAGAACGTGCAGGCATGTCTGCCTCCAAAATAGCGGAGGAGCTGGGCGTTACCGAGGCCACCGTCCGCCGCCATCTGAAAGGTGAAACAAAGGCAGGTCAGCTCGTGTCCAAGATGTATGATAAACTTGCGAAAGAGGGCTTCAAAATTGAGCTACCGCCTGAGCTCGCCGAAGAGTGTACAAAACAACTGGCCGAACTAAAGGAAAAACTAGAAAAACCAAGAAGACCCTCGCAGAAATACAAAGTTGGCTGTAAATCCATTTAACCCCTCCTCAATTCCTCCTTATGGTTGTGGCAGTTGTGAACGAGGTGAGGGAGCTGGGCGTGTTCGTTGCATATGACGTGGTTCTTGGGGTTGATAACACGAGGTATACGGCTGAGCTGGAGGAGGAGATAAGCCGGGCGGTTGCAGAGACGAGACAGACGCTTTCGATTGACATGTTAAAAGACCATCCCATCATTAGGGCGTATCGCGACTTCTACTGGAGAGTCCTCGGGATCGACCCAACTAAGCAGAGACCCGCCCAGGAGGCTCTCCTGAGAAGAGTACTGAGGGGGGAGCCTCTGCCTAGGATCAGCCCTGTGGTAGACGCGGGCAACGCCGCATCGGTAAAATATCTGGTCCCTATAGGGCTTTACGACTTGGCCAAGATACGCGGTGACGCGCTACGCATAAGGATGTCGAGGAAGGGGGAGGTGTTTAGGCCGATAGGAGGGACGCCCTACGAGCTTGATAACCAAATAGTCCTCGCCTCCAATGGCCAGATTCTTCACGTCTATCCCTACAGAGACAGCGTTGAGACTAAGATCGACCCCTCCACTAGGGACGTATTAGTGGTCATTGCCGGGGTTCCTGGCGTGGAGGAAGAACGGCTGGTGAAGACGGCGTATTACCTCCGGAAGCTTCTCTCCCTGCTGGGCGGCGCGGCTCCCGGCGAAGTTAGGCTTGTCTAAGGCGCTCCAAAAAGACGTCTATAAGCTCTTTTACAGAGGGTCCTTCAAGCACCTTTAGTCTCCAGCTTACTCTTGCGATCGGCTTGTCTATCTTCACCACTTTTTCAATTCTAGCCGGCGTAGCTAATAAGACTATGTCGGCATCAATTCGTCTAATGGTTTCCTCGAGGTCTCTCTTCTGCTCGGGCGTGTATCCCAAGCTGGGGAGAACAGGCCCGGTGCCGTACTCTTCATACACCTTTTTAATTACGCCAACGGCATAGGGTCTTGGGTCCACCACCGCCGCGCCGTATTTCACAGCGGCTATGTAGCCGGCCGCGTAGGGCAAGCCGCCGTGTGTCACGGTCGGGGCATCCTCTATTACTAAGACGCGCTTCCCAGCTATGTCTCTGTCTACGTACACCTCCAAATCCGCCTTGGTGATGGTCGCCTTGGGGTTTGCCCTCTTTACATTCGCAACGACCCTCTCGACGTTTTCCCTCCCGGCGTCGCTGACCTTCGTGATTATGACAGCGTCAGCTAAGCGCAGGTTGACCTCGCCTGGGAAGGATCCCACCTCGTGGCCTGCCCTCCTCGCGTCTGCAACCGCGATCATGAAGTTTGGTCTGAAGAAGGGGAAGTCGTTGTTGCCACCATCCCACAGCACCACGTCGCCGTGGCGCTCTGCCTCCCTTAACACCTGGCCGTAGTCCACGCCGGCCAGCACGGGGATCCCCATGTCCACATACTGCTCGTACTCCTCCCTCTCCTCAAAGGTGAGCTTGTCCAAGTCCTCCGGCTTTCTGAAAATCTCAACGACGCTTTCCTCAAGCTCCCGGTAAGGCATGGGGTGCCTGACGGCGACCACCTTAAGGCCTCTCGACATAAGTTCGCGCACCACCTCCCTAGACACGGAGGACTTGCCAGCGCCCGTCCTCGTTGCGGTTACTGCGATAACGGGCTTGATGGAGTCGAGGTAGGTGTCGTTGGGCCCATGTATCTTGAAGGTAGCCCCGCTGGCGAGCACGGCGGAGATGATGTGCCCCACCTCCTCGTACAACAAGTCGCTGTAGGCGAGAACCGCCTCGTCCACTCTCAACTCCTTCAGATAGCGTGTCAGCTCCTCGTAGCTCTTCCATGTGTATATGGGGATACCCTCAGGGACGCCGGACAGCGAGGGCGGGTAGCGTCGGTTTGGTATAGGTATCTGCGTCATGAGAAACGCCACTACCTTGTACTCCCCAGACCCTCTATACACCGTGTTGAACACGTGGAAGTCCCTTCCCGCAGCTCCGATTATTGCCACCCTGCGCATAGAGGGCAGAACCTATCTCTATATATATATATTGCTAAATAGGCCACATTTTAAAAACCACGGCGGCTATACATCGTGTTTGTCTTCAGCGACGTCCACATCGGCTCCCCACGCTCCAAGGTGCAGGAACTGCGGAGTTGCCTGAAGAAGCTCAGCCCGGATGAGGTCGTCATAGCGGGAGATCTCTTCGACGATCAACACAGAGAGGTGAGCCGCGACGAGGCGGTGCGCCTAATAAAGAAGGCGATGGAGATCTTGCAGATACAGCCGCAGAGGCTCTACATCGCCTTCAGCAGCTCCTCGCACGACCCCCAGCTCCCCGGTCCCCTCACGGAGAGGATAAACCGGACGGAGGTCGTGGCGTACAACGGGGAGATATTCATAGACGGCGCCTTAAAGGCGGTGGTGACCCACGGCGACAGACTTATTAGAAGCGGCGTGGCCGCCTACTTCGTCGACCTCGCGAGGAGGGGGCAGATAGGCAGATGGCTAAGAAGGAGGCTGGCGCTCGGAGACGACGTGTGGCTTATATACGGCCACAGCCACGTGCCTCATGTAGACGTGGCGCTGAAAATACTCAACCCAGGACCCTGGAAGATATACAGCGTGAGGAGAATAAGGGGCAACGTGTACAGTCTACCTTCTGCCGAGCCTCTCTGCTAGCCAGACCTCAACCATGCCGAGAGCCTCCGGCAGACGCCCCAGGTTCACCACCTCCCTCTGATACGTCTCACCGCCTAGACACCTCTGCCACATAACGCGATAACTCACGTTTCCCTTGGCCACACGTCTCACGTTTTCTAAGGTGGGCTCTTCTTTATCCACCAAAGCGCCGGGCCCCGCATATGCTAGGCGATGCGCGTAGCCGACGTAGAGGAGCTCGCCCCTGGCGTGGGACAGAACACGCAGGATGGTCGCCCGCCTGCACGTGGACATGTTCAGCACCCTGGCTCTGTAGCCCATTTTTGCAATGAGTGCGCCCAACACGGCGAATTGGTAGGAGGACCCCGGCGGAGGGGGCACCACGGTGACCTCCCCGAGAGGGCTCGGAACCTCGAAGAGAAGATACGTGTGGAAGTCGTGGAGGACGTACCTCTCCGGCACCTCGCCTAGGATCATAGGGAGGAGATGGTCTCCAGAACCTCGCTGGGAGTCATGTAGCCGAAGTGGATATACCCCCTCCCTCTTGCGAAGCTGTAAAACAGGAGAGTAGGCGTTCCATATACGCCGACTTCCTCCGCCACTTTTTCGCACTCCCGCAGTTTGCCCTCGGGGCACTCCCTCGTTTCGACCTTCCTGCCGTTGAAGACCTCCCTTATATACGCCAACCTCTCCCCTTCCGACACACACCTCAGTGCTCTGTGGAGAGACTCGGCGTCTCTGTGCACGACGTAGTCGCACATGGCGTATGTTATCAAGCCTTTCTCAGCCATGTTTACAAGCGTCTCGTCGGTCTCTCTAAATAGCCTGGCGCAGAAGGGGCATTTCAAGTCGAAAAACACCACAACAACCCTATCGCCGTTGCCCACCCTCACCGGCGCCAGCTCCAGCAACCTCTTAACGGCATCTGTCTTGGTTATTGGGGTGAGCTTAGGCTTGGACCTTTTGAATATCACGACGCTAAAAACAAAAACCCGTTAAAAACATTCTAACGGTGGCGACATTGGTCTTAGCTGAGCGGTGACGAGGGGAACGATTGCCGAAAATCAATAAAAATACTGCCCCTCCCGTCGGTTATGATAAAGATAGTGCTACACCACACGTGCAAGTCGTCCTACACTCTGTATAAGGCGTTGAGAGGAGTCTCCGGTGTCGAGTTTGAGATAGCCGGTATCCCCTACTTCCCCTACCTCAGACGATACGTGTTGAGCGTCCCCGCGGTCTTTAAAGACGGGGAACTCGTCTTGCTGGACCCGGTGGAGCCAGACGACGTAATTGCGCTGAGGGACGGAAAAACACAGAAGGAGCTCGACGTAGACGAGGCGGTGGAGAACTTCGTCAGGGGTATAATGGCGAGCCAGGCACTGCTTGCCACGGTGATGCTGTATAAGTCTGTGAAGCCCGTCTTGGACCCAGACCTCGTCTCTGTGCTCTCAAGGGCTAGGTACCACCAACGGGAAGACAAGACGCCAAGGATTTTGGAAAGAATAAAGGAAAAAGAAGGCGAGATTCTAAGCGAACACTGGGAGCACCTATTAAAACTACTTACGTTTGGTCTTGTAAGGGAGATGTACTGGCTCGGCGTCGACATGGAAGAAGTAGAAAAAAGCCACATCAAGATGTGGATACTAGCCAAAGCAACCGTAGGCAGACTTGGCCTGCCCCATCCAAAGCCCGCAGTACCCAACGAAGTTGTAGACGCCGTATACACCACGCTGAAGGAATCCGGCAGAAGATACCTAGACAGGTTGGTGGAGGAGCAGAGCATAATCCTCGGAGACGCCGACTTCCTCTCTCTAATACAGGCATATTAAAACTTACAGAGAGCTCTCTCCAACAATTTTTAGCTGTAGCATATTTATAGAAAAATGGAGAATTAAGCCATGTACACAGTTGCTAAACTCAACGGCTCGTCGGAATATTTCTCGCCACAGAAGCTCAAACTATCGATCATACGTGCCGCGCAGGACGTGGGAATCGACGTAAACGGCGAGGTCGACCTCGCCATAAACAGAAACGTGGGGTCTTGGGAACTCGCTGACATGATTCAGCTTGAGCTCCTTAAAAAAGCCATAGACAAGCCTCAGCTTGCCGAGGTGGCCAAGGCCCACCTCCTGGGCAGGATATACAAGGAAGCCTTCGGCAAAGACTTCCTCAAGACCAAGACAAGATACGGCGAACGCGCGGCGGCGCGGTTTAGGCAACTCGTGGAGGCAGGCCTCCTCAAGCCCGAGGCGTCGGAGCTCCTGGGGTTTTTCGAGCCTAAGCCGGAGTTCGACAAGTCTCTTTCTTACAACGCGCTCCGCCTCTTTACCAACGGCAACTACGCCCTCCGCGACCCAAGCTTCAAGCTGGCGGAGACCCCCAGCATGGCGGCTTGGCGCGTGGCGACGGCTGTGGCGCGGAACTTAGAAGTTGCCAGGCGCTACTACGACGCCATAACCGCGCAGAAGATAGTGCCGGCGTCTCCCTTCTGGTTCAACACCTGGACTAGGAAGGAGATGTTCGCCTCCTGCTTCACCCTTGAGGTGGAGGACTGTCTCTCCTCCATCACGCACCCCGGCAGATACTGCATATACGACGCCCTCGCCTACTCAGGCATAATACAGCAACTGGGCGGAGGCGTGGGCTACGACTTCTCCCAGCTAAGGCCCGAGGGCGATGTGGTGAGGGGGTCTGTGGGCGTCGCCAGCGGGCCCATATCGTTCATGAGACTGTTTGACACAAACGTAGACGTCATCAAACAGGGCGGCAAGAGACGCGGCGCACAGATGGGGACACTACACGTGTGGCACCCCGACGTCAAGAAGTTCATCAAGGCGAAGACCGGCGAGCTGAAAGACGCCCATCTGCAGAACTTCAACATATCGGTGTTTGTAGACGACACCTTCATGGAGAAGGCGTTGGGCATAGACAAAGACCCGAACTACCGCCTCATCAACCCCAGGGCGTTCCTGGACAAAACCGGCGCCAAGCCCGTGGAATACGCAGAGCTACACAGAGAGGCCCCCAAGGAGGCTGTGTGGGGCGAGGTAGACGCCCGCGACCTCTTCCGCGAAATAGCCGAAGGCGCCTGGGACTCAGGCGACCCCGGCCTCATATACAAGGCGAATCTCAACGCCTCAAACCCGCTCCTAGGCGAAGAAGTTGAGGTCGCGGGGTACAAGTTTAGATACATATGGAGGGCCGTCAACCCATGCGCCGAGACGGTCCAAAGCCCGTTTGAGGTCTGCAACCTCAGCCACATAAACCTGGTGAAGTTCGTGAAGCCGAACTGCACGGGCACGACGTTTGAGGAGAGGCTGGGGTGTATCGACTGGGAGGGGCTGGCGCAGGCGGCGCGGGTGGGCACCCGCTTCCTGGAGGACGCCATCGAGAGGAGCCGCACGGGCATTAAAGTGATAGACGAGATGAACGCGGCCACGCGGAAGAACGGCCTGGGCATAATGGGCTTTGCCGAGCTGTTGCTGAAGCTGGGCATCCCGTACGCCTCGTGGGAGGCGGTGGAGCTCATAAACCGCATCATGGGGTGGATATACGTCCACGCCCTCGACGAGTCGGCGGAGCTGGCGCGCGAGAGAGGCCCGTTTAAGTTCTTCGAGAAGTCGGTATATGCAAGGGGCGAGCTCCCCGTCCTCAAGTACCAGGACTTCGTCTGGGGCAGGTGGGAGAGGGTGAAACACGTCTACCCCAAGGAGCTACAGGAGGCCGGCGACAGGCTTAAGGCGATTACGATGGGAACAAGGGAGTGGCTGAGGCCGTATCTTGAGCAGTTGCGGGAGAAGGTGAAGGGGGGCGTGAGGAACTCCGTGGTGCTGTCTATCGCGCCGACCGGCAGGACGTCTATACTGGCGGGCACCACCAGCGGGGTTGAGCCCATCTTCGCCCTCGCCTTCGTGCGCAACGTCACGGTGGGGACGCTTATTGAATACTACGGGCCGGGGATAGATCTGTTGAAAGCCAGGGGGCTGTGGACGCCGCAGGTGCGCCGCGTCGTGGAGGAGACCGGGATGCTGAGGGATGCGCCGGTTCCAGACGACGTCAAGCACCTCCTGGCCACCGCCATGGAGATCGGGTGGCTGTGGCACGTGTTGATGCAGGCCAGCGCCCAGCAGTGGGTAGACCAGGGCATCTCCAAGACGATAAACATGCCCGCCAACGCGCCTAAAGAAGATGTATACTGGGCCTTCGCCTTCGCGTGGGCCGTGGGGGTGAAGGGCATCACGGTGTATCGCGACAAGAGCAAAAGCGTGCAGGTGATCTATACGGGCTTGAAGCAGGAGATAAAGAAGAAGCTGGCCGACACCAAGATCTTGATAAAACCCGCGGCGCTGGAGGCATCCATAGAGGAGGCGGCGGAGAAGGCCAAGCTCAAGGCGCTGGAGGAGGGGAAAGACCCCTACTGCAAAAC
>DAITPC010000001.1:86939-96400 GCA_036833835.1 Pyrobaculum sp.
GTCTTTGTTATTTTCAGCGTGCTCTACACTCTGTTTAACGTCTGGTGGGCCGGCGTGTTGGACGTATACCCGCTCCTCGTGGGGGTGTACCTCATGACGTTTGTGTCTGTGGTTCCCTACATCGTCGTTAACGTGGCCTCTGCAGTTAGGAACAGAGAGGACGGGAGGTGGCTCATCACAGTGGGGCTTTCCTTGGCGTTGCTGGCGTCCTTGGTGGCTGCCATGATGAAGCTGGGCTATCTGAGGAGCGTGGTCGCGCCATATTCGCTGGTGCAACTTAGGTTCGACAGCACGCTTGCTCTTTCTCTGGCGTTGCTGGGCCTCTCGGCTCTGGTGTATCTAGGCAGTATTATGTCTGAGGGCAAAAAACTTGTACGCATCGTGTACTTCAGCTTAGTTGAGGGCGACAGAGACGATGGGGTTGAGACCATCTAAGATATAAAGCCGCAGGTGAGTAGATGCGTGGAGAGCATTTTGCTGATCAGAGAGCTTGAGAAGGAGCCGGTTTACGAGCTGGTGGAGGTTCTGCGGTTTGAACGGGGCCGGCGGTATGTGTATAGGCTCTCTGCCGGCGACAGGGAGTACTTCGTACACGTAGTAACGCTGAGGGAGGCCGTGTACGTGGAGTTCTGGCACCCGGGATACGCCGTGCCGCTCCTCGTGTTCCGCGTTGCTAGCGGGGAGGAGCTCTCCAGAATCTTGATTCTTTTGAGGTCTCTGGTGGGCAGGTAAAAGTTTTATAGAGGGGCACCCCCTCTACTTATGTCTTACAGCGTGCTGGAAGCGCTAAGGAGCAACCCTGGCCACGTGAGGAGGGTTTTAGCGGCGCGGAGGCTGGACACCTCTCTTGTGGACAAGTTTCTGGAGGTAGACGCGAGGTGGAGGCAGCTGAGGAGGGAGGTGGACGAGCTTAGGCATACATACAACCAACTGTCGCGGGAGGGGGCAAAGGCCCCACCTGAGAGGAGGAGGGAGATCGTGGAAAAGGCGCGCGAGCTGGCGGCTAGACTGGAAAAGGTCGAGAGGGAGCTGGAGGAGGCCGAACGCCTGAGGGAGGAGGTTCTCTGGGGCATGCCGAACTTGATCCACGAGTCGGTGCCCATATGTCCCGAGGGCGTGGACTCCGTCCCGGTCAGACGCTGGGGCGTGGTGAAGGCCGCCGGGGACGTCGTAGCCTCCCTCAAAGGCGTGGAGTATGTGGTTGTGGAGAGACCGCCTGTGGGCCACGCCGACATGGCCGAGGTGGTTCTAAAGATGGCTGATACCCTCAAGGCCGGCGAGGTCTCAGGGAGCCGCTTCTACTACCTATTCGACGACTTGGTGTGGCTGGACTTCGCCCTGGCCATATACGCGCTTGACCGTCTGACGCAGAGGGGGTTTAGGCCGGTGATACCTCCCTACATGCTCAAGTTCGACGTGATTAGGAGGGTTCTCGATTTCGACACCTTTAAAGACGCCATCTACAAGATAGACGGGGAGGACCTCTACCTAATCGCAACTGCGGAACACGGAATCGCCGCCTACCTATACAAGAGGGAGCTGGTGGAGGAGGAACTGCCCCAGCTTTACGTCGGCTGGTCTCCGTGTTTCAGGAAGGAGGCGGGGGCCGGCAACAGGGATCTAAAGGGCATATTCAGAGTCCACGTGTTTCACAAGGTGGAGCAGTTTGTCTTTTCGCTTCCAGAAGAGTCGTGGAGGTGGCATGAGGAGATTACTAAAAACACCGAGGAGCTCATAAGGGATCTGGGCCTGCCCTACAGGGTGGTGAACATCTGCGCGCACGACCTAGGCGCGCCTGCCGCCAAGAAATACGACATCGAGGTGTGGTACCCCGCCCAGGGCATGTATAGGGAGCTCGCCAGTTGCTCCAACGTGACCGACTGGCAGTCCTACAGACTCGGCATAAGAGTGACAAGGAAAGGCATGAAGCGCGAGTTCGTGCACACGCTTAACTGCACAGGTCTCGCCACGACGCGTACAATTACGGCAATACTAGAGAACTTCCAGCGGGAAGACGGCGCGGTGGAGGTACCGAAGGCGTTGCGGCCGTACCTAGAGCCTCTTAAGGCGGCCCCTAAGGACTATATATACCCAAGGAGAAGGGATTAATCGGAGTTTAGATCCTTCCTCACCGCTCAGCTAGCCTGGACTCGTCACCCATACACACTAGCGTTGTCCATATAAATCTTGGGCCAACTTTTATAACCCCTTCGCGTTTTCCACATGTGTCTGCACGCGACGTGGTGACAGGAATCATCGCAGACGCCGTGGTCGACTTCATAAAAAGGGTCTGCGAGTGCGAAAGGCTTAAAGAAGCTCATGCGAGGGATTTGGAGTTGGCGAAGATCGCCGAAGAGGTGACAAGGGCTATTTCCGAGATGCGCGAGGGCGAGTTCGGCCCAGTTGTGATAAAGGTTCAGAAGAAGTTTCTGGGCCGCAGGGAGATAAAGGCGTTTCTGCTCGGTAGGGAGGTTGACGTAGACACGTTGCTTGGCGAGCTCTCTAAGGCGCGGTCGCGGGCGGCGTGGATA
This sequence comes from Pyrobaculum sp., assembly GCA_036833835.1. Taxonomy (GTDB): domain Archaea; phylum Thermoproteota; class Thermoprotei; order Thermoproteales; family Thermoproteaceae; genus Pyrobaculum. Next base: position 89,471 of record DAITPC010000001.1, read on the forward strand.
TCCAGCGATTGCTCAGACCACGCGCTTATCGAGCCTCTCTATAAGTACGAGGACAGGTATTTAATAGAGGTAGTGCAGAGAAACTTTGAAAAGTTTAAGCCGGTCTGTCGCGGCCAAAACGCCGAGATAGATTACGGCGACGCCCCCGCCCACGTTATAGACGGCGTAAAGAAGGGAATTGCGTCGTATCTCGTCGGTCATGGCGCTGGTGATTAAACTGTCAGGGCGGATATTCGAAGACGAAGAGCTGGTCTTGCGCTACGCCCAAATCATCAAGGCGCGTAAAGACAAGGTCGGAGTTGTCACTGGGGGTGGGGACGTCGCCCGGAGGTACATATCCGTGGCCAGGAGGGGAGGGGCCTCCAACACCTTCCAAGACCTCCTGGGGATATACGCCAGCCGCCTCAACGCGTTGCTCCTAATCTCCCTCCTGGACAACGCATACCCCCGGGTTCCCACGAACATAGAGGAGTTTTTGGAGGCTTGGCGAATCCACCAGGTGGTGGTTTCCGGCGGCTTCCAGCCCGGCCAGTCCACGGCGACTGTAGTAGCGCTGGTGGCCGAGGCCGTGGGCGCCTCTGCTCTGCTCAACGCAGCAAACATAGATGCGGTCTACAGCGACGACCCCAGGAAAAACCCCGACGCCGAGAGGATACCCGAGTTGACGTATGACGAGTTTGAGAAGATTCTGCGCTCGTCGTCGTTGCCCGGCGGCTACGAGCTTATGGACGTGTGGAGCCTTTCAATCCTAAAGAGAAGTTGCGTCATCACCTACGTCTTCGACGGGAGGAGGCCGGAACACATAGAGGCGATAGCCAGGGGGGAGAACCCCGGAAGCAGGATCACGTGTTGAGGCGGTGTGTGTACCCCGCGGCAGGGAGCCTTTTCACAGCCGCCCCGTCGGGGCCTCTCTAGACTCCCCACCCGCTTAGGGGTTATTTACTGTTTTAAATGTCTTCTTCTCCAGGCTCATGGACTGCATATTCTGCAGGATAGTAAAGGGCGAGGCGCCGGCGTGGAGGATCTACGAGGACGAGGACTTCGTCGTTATCTTAGACAAATACCCGGCGTCGTACGGGCATTTATTAATCGTCTCGAAAGAACACTTCGTAAACATCTTAGACGCGCCGCTGGAGAAAGCGGCAAAGGGTTTCGAGATAGCCACCAGGCTTGCGAAGGCCTGGGCAAGGCTGGGGGCCCCGGCGGTGAACGTTGTGACCAACGCCGGCCGCGAGGCCGGACAGATGGTGTTCCACATGCATATACACGTGATACCGCGGTGGGGAGGCAGGTTGCTCTGGCACGGGAGGGAGGAGATCAAAGAGGAGGAGGCTAGGGAGGTGGTGGAGAAGCTTAGAGGTGTATTACCTGAATATTTCAAATAACGGCTATATATTAAACACGTCCGGTATGTCAGTGAGGCTTACGGACACCGAGCGGAGGGTGGCCGAGATGTATTCACGTGGGCTAAAGCCTAGGGAGATCGCTGAGAGACTCGGCATTTCCATAAACACGGTATACAAAGCCCTTTCAAAGGCGCGTAGATACATGCAGATAGTCGACGCGCCGAGCGCGGGGTCTTCTCACTACTACGCCTTCAACGCCTCTGTGTATACATATCCCACAGGGCCTGTGGCTTCTCCCGTATTTGTCGTGGCGGATAAAGCTGTGGCGGTTCAGGACCTATACGGCGTGATCTTACGGAAACTTGACGAGATACTTTCTCTCCTCAAAGAGGAGAGACGAAACGGAGACGCCGGAGAGGGGGTCCCCAAGGCGGCTCGGCAAAACGGCGCGGGCTCTCTGCCGGAGGAGGACCACGACGGTCACATGCCTGAGATGTTGAGGAAAAACGTGTGGATATCTCTGCTCCGTAGTAAAGTCACCTAGTCAGTATCTTCAGTATGAGCCCGTGGCGGACTGACTCGTCTGAGGCTAGTCTTCTGCCTGTTTTTGCGTCTATGGCGGATACGAACCTCTCCCCAAGCTCCGTGTGTATGGCGTAGGCGACGTCTCTGGCGGTGGAGGTGTGTGGCATCAGTAGGAGGTCGGGGAGCACGTTGCCGTCTTTGTCGCTTAGCCTCTTCTCGTCTTCAACGGGGTACACCGCCACATATCTAAGCGCGTCGAACACCGCGGAGTTTACGGCCTTTATCACGCCGGTGCCCCCCCACTTCTTCAACAAATCCGCTATTTTATCCAAGACCGCCTTCTGCTGAGGCGTCAGCTCGCCGAGAACCTCGAAGCTGGTATCGCCTGGCTTGTATTTGATAAGCCCCTTGGCGGTTGCACGGCGGAGGGCTAGCTCCGCCTCCGCAGATGTGGGCACAATTATGCGGTCGGGGAAAGCTTGTTTCAGCTTCTTATAGCCCTCCTCACCCTCCGGCAGATCTATCTTGTTCGCGGCTATTACAATCGGCTTGCTGTAGGCCCTAGCCAAGCGGCTGAACCTGTAGAGGTCGTCCTCTGTCCACCTGCTGGGGGGCTTCTTGGCGAGATCCGCGTCTGCAAGCGCCTTCTCCACCCGCGCCAGCCCCATGCCGAGCCCCGCAAGCTTCTCCATCAGCACCTCCACCATACCTCTCCTGCTAAACTCCACAAACCTCACCACTTTGTCCCAGTCTTTTCGCAGGATGGAGGCTATCCACATGTCGACTTCTCTCTCCAGGTACTGGACGTCGACGACGGGATCGTGTGTGCCCGGCTTCACCAGCCTGCCCTCTTCATCTGTGGAGCCCGACGCGTCCACCACATGTATCAAAACCGGCGCCCTCCGGAGGTGGTCGAGAAACTGGTTGCCGAGCCCCCGCCCCTGCCACGCGCCCGGGACGAGCCCCGCCACGTCTATGAGCTCCACGGGGGCGAAGCAGACGCCGTCGATCACCACGTAGCTCCTCGGGTTGCACTTGACCTGCGCGCAGGGGCAGTCGTCGATCCGCACGTACCCCATGCCCACGTTGGGGTCTATGGTTGTAAACGGAGTGGGCGATATCTTAACGTCTTTAAGCGTTGCGGCCGCAAAGAAGGTGGATTTACCCGCGTTGGGCTTACCGACAACTCCTACCTGCACTCTGCTTTGGGTTACCACACATATATTTCGGGGCTGTATTTTTAAAAATGCGGCGCGTTTTGACGGCGGCTCTGCTTGCGGCTACTTTCATACTGAGCCCGCCAGTAGGCATGGCTGCGGCGTTTTTGTACCTATCTAGGCGCCACCTCGCGGCCTACGCGGCACTCTGGCGGCGGCTACTCAACTGCGAATTTATAACTCCCCTCATCGCATTAGGCGGGTTTCTGGCCGGCTTATTATCGCCTTATAGCGGTGCGGCGAAGGTTATCATCATATCGATCGGCGCCATATCCCTTTACCTAGCCCCCGTGGCGCCGCGCACGTCCCGCGTAGCGTCTCTGATTTTGACGAGCCTCGCGGTTGAGGCCCCGCTGAAGCCGCTGGTGGTCGCGGCGGCCGGCGCCGCGGCTGTGGTGGCGTACAGATCGTCTGCGTGTGGTTACATATGTCAGAAGGCGTCTGCTCTGCCCTTTGGGGAACTTGCGTATATCCCGGCGGCCGGCGTGTTCTGCGTCTTTGAGAAGGGAGGCCAGGACCTCTGGTCCGTCGTGCTCCAGATAGGCCGCAGATATGTGAAGTGTGTCTACGGCATATGCCGCTCTGTGGATAAGGAGGGTTTCCAAAAGGCGGTGGGCACCGTCGACGGTTATTTGCCCGAGCCCTCAGCCGAGGACTTCAAGGGGGTTATCCACATGGATGCGCCGCCGCAGGCGGCGGTTAAAATCGTGAGTAAGTACTTCAACACCGTGGTTGTCGTGGGGGACATAGAGGCGGCGCAGAGCAGGCTTATGTCAGTAACCAAGGCGCGCCCTGAAGTGGCCGCCCACGTGTTCGGCGCCGTGTTTAGACTATCCACCGAGCAAATGGCGTTATTGAGGGATCTGCTAGCCCGCGGGTCTAGGGAGGAGGTTTTGGCTTGGGCTTTGAAATACCCGTGGCTGAGACCGGTGGTTGAGCTGTGGGAGGACGGGGGCGAGCCCACGGGCGTTGCAAAAAGCGGGTTGCCGGGCAACCTAGGTGTCGTGGAGTCTCTGCTGTATGCACATGTGAAGGGCGCTCCCATTTTAACTAATAAGGTCGACGTCGTTGCCCTTGCGGAGAGTCTGGGGCTGGCGGTGTTCCTCCTCTCCGGCACGCCGAGGGGCAACTTCGTGATGGTGGGGCCAGCCCGTCTGGAGACGCCTGAGGGCGTGGTTGAGGTGGGCCCCGGCAGATTTCTAGCATACCTAGGCGGCATGTACTTCTCCGGCAATTTTTAAAAAGTGGTAGTCAATACACTATGTGTTGAAAAGAGAGGAAGTGGAAAAAACTGTTGGAGTCGTTCCGCAATACGTAAGAGACGTTGCCGAGCACCCACCGTTTAGAGTCACTGTAAACACCACGCTGGAGACGCTCGCCGCGTATCTCAGGAAATTCCCCGTGGACGTGGTGCCTTTGTTTAAGTCTGTGTTCTCGGAGGAGGTAGCTGGCGTGGTGTATCCCCACACAGCGTTGCTCCTCAAAAGCAAAAAACTAGACGCTAAGGTGGGCGAATACGTCAACCCACCTCTTATCGTAAAGGAAAGCTGGAAGATTGAAAACGTAGCTGAGATATTAACCAGTGAAGCTAAGTGGGGCGCCGTGGTTGTGGACGAAGAGGGTAAATACGTTGGCGTGGTCACTCTGAGAGGTCTTCTCTCAGCTCTTCTGCTAAGAGAGCCTAAGGCGAAGTCTGTAGCAGCTGTATATACGCCGCTGGATGAAAAGAAATCAAGGGCAGGTTTCGTAAAAGCCATTGAGAAGGTTTCTAAGATCTTTAAGAAGCTTGTAGGCGGCGAGGTAGACGGGTTTATAGTGCTTAATAGAGAGGGAGGGGTCGCTGGGATTTTGACTATATGGGACTTCATAAAAACGCGAAGATGGTATAAGGGCTCCGGCGCGCCGAGGCCGCTGTTTGGCACCCGCGTGACGAGGGGAGAGAGCAGACACGTAGGGACGACAAGGGTGTGGCGGGTTATGTTTAGAGGCGTGGTAGCAACAACGCCGGAGACGCCCATAGACGACGTTGCGAGATACATGGTGACTAGCGGGATGTATCTAGTTCCCGTGGTGGATAGAGAAGGGAGGGTTGTAGGTGCGGTGTCTGCTTGGGACGTGTTCCACGCCTATCTATACGGCCCCAAGGAGGGCCGGGAGGACGTCAAGGTTAGAAGGGCCATGGAGGAGAGGGTGGAGAAGCCCGCGTTTGAGGCCGTTGTGAGGTTAAAGCCGTCGAAACACGTAATCGGGTTGAGGGCTAGGGACGTTATGGTTGCTGACATTCCGGCTGTTAACATAAGAGATACGCTGTCGAGAATACGCAAGGTGTTCTTGAAAAACGGCACGGCTATTCTTGCGGTGGTGGATGACGAGGGTAGGGTGGTTGGCTTTATTACTAGACGCGACTTCGTTACATATATCGCAGAGAAGTCGCTGGGGTACTGGAAGAGGCAGAAAGGGAAACTGTTGGCGCTGAAGGAGCAGATAATGCCGGGCGAGAGAGTCAAGGTAATGGTGGAGGAGGGCACTGCTGGCGAGATCATGAAGACGCAGTACCCCACCGCCGGACCTGATTCGACAGTGGAGGAGATTGCGTATAAAATGCTAGTTGCAGTTAGCGACTACGTGGTGGTAGTCGATGAAAACAACACGCCGATGGGCGTCGTTGCGAAAGACCAGCTTGTCAAGGCGTTTAAGGAGCGCGGCAGAAGCGTCAAGGTGGGCGAATTAATGACGCCGGCCGGCGTCGCAACGGCGAACCTCTTCACAAGCCTTTCCTCGGTGATAAAGAAGATCAACGCCTACGAACTAGACGGCGTGGTTGTCACGGAAGGCGACGAACTCAAGGGAATTATCAACGTAGACGACCTCTCCCTAAGGCCTATAGAGGAGAAGCTGAGGGGGGAGAGGTTGGTGTTTTTCACAAAATCCGGCGCGCGCAAAATAGCTACGTCGGGTCTCGAGAGGCTTAGATACTCGAAAGTAGGCACATTAACCGCATACGACGTAATGAGACCTGTAGAATATACAACGACGACAGATGCAGACGCCAAGGAGGTCGTTGATAAACTGCTCGAACAAGACATACTGCCTGTGCTTGACGAGAAGGGGAGGCTGGTTGGCGTGTTGAACAAAATGGATGTGGTTAAGGAGCTTGCCAGAGTGTACATCACCTACGCCATGCCTGAAAAAGTCGCGGAGGCCGAGAAGATAGAGCAGAAAGCCAAGTAGACAGTTTTTTATACTCAAGCCGAATTTTCAAGACATGTCCAGCGAGGTTATTCTGAAGGTCGCTGAGGCCAGGTCGCGGGACGTTGGTCGTAGTGTTGTTAGGATCCCTGTGCGCGTGATGAAGAGACTTGGTATTGAGCCTGGGGATTATGTGGAGATCGTGGGGAGGAAGAGCGCCTATGCCCAGGTGTGGCCTGCCTACCCTGAGGACGAGGATAAGGACATCATCAGGATGGACGGCATAATTAGGCAAAACGCGGGGGTTGGCATAGGAGACACAGTAAAGGTGAGGAAGGCTTCTCTGAAGCCGGCGCAGAGGGTTGTGCTGGCCCCCACGGAGCCCGTCCGCGTAGATCCGGAGTATCTCAAGAAGCAGATACTCCTCGGCAAGCCGGTGGCCAGGGGGCAGGCAATAGACGTCCCCTTCTACGGAGGCGCCATAAGATTTGTAGTTGTGCAGGTACAGCCAGGACCAGCCGCGTATGTCTCGATAGATACAGAAGTAACAGTAAGAGAAGAGCCGGTAAAGGAGGCCGAGCTTACAATACCGAGGGTCACCTGGGAGGATATTGGTGATTTGGAGGATGCTAAGCAGAAGATTAGGGAGTTGG
>DAITPC010000002.1:0-76236 GCA_036833835.1 Pyrobaculum sp.
GGCTGAATGCGGCGCTGGATGCGCCGTGGCGACGAGGGACTACGACGCGGTGCTGCGCGCCGAGAAATGCGCCGTGTTGATATTTCGACAAGGCAAGTTCTGGCGGGCGGCGCGCGGGTCTGAGCGCGGCTGTAGGGATTTCTACCTTTTTAAGCCGTAACTCCTTTGGCATATGGCTGAGAGTGGGCTGGAGGAGGCGATTGAGGGGCTTGATAAGCTCAAGTTCGCTGTGGTTCTCATGTTAGTGCTGGGGGTGTTCATATTAGTGGCGTTTATAGTCGCTATATTCATCGCCGCCTCCGCCCAGTCCACCATCCCCTTGCTGTGGCGGTTCTTCTACTGGCGTCTTTTGCCTACCCCCTCTGGCTCATGGCGGGGGCCTACGGCATGTTTCACAAGGCCTTCCCCTGGAGGGATTCCTACAGGTGGGCCCAGTTGCTTTCTGTGGTCGAGGCTGGCTTGATTGTGGTGGTGTCTGTGGTTGTTTCGGTGTGGGCGGCGACTGGGCGGGTCCCGTCTCACAACCCGTTGATGGATGTTTTGGGCTACTTCGTCGGGCTTGCCGTCGCCGCCGTGTACGCCAAGGCAGATATGGATCTGGCGGAGGACACCTCTACAGATTACTTCAAATATTTGGCGGTTACCCATATACTCTCGGCTCTGTTGAGCTTCATCCAAGTCTTATCGTTTGTCATGTGGTTGATTGGCTTAGTGTTGTTTTTCGTCGCAGTGCGGGAGGCCCGCAAGGAGTTGCTCCGCCGGATGCCCGCCGGCAGATAAGCTTATATACATCCGATCGGTCGCTGATGGATGCGGTATTGGTTGAGGACCTTGTGAAGCGTTACGGCGACGTCGCGGCGCTGGATGGGGTCTCCTTCTCGGTGGCCGGCGGCGAGGTGTTCGGCCTCTTGGGGCCCAACGGGGCGGGGAAGACCACGACCATAAAGATTCTCACCGGCTTGACCAGGCCCACCTCCGGAAGGGCCTTCGTCGCGGGTTTCGACGTGGTTAAGGAGGCGCGTGAGGTGAAGCGGAGGATCGGGTGGATCTCCTCCGAGATAATAGTAGACGATGAGCTCACCGCCTTGGAGAACCTGGAGATCCAGGCCAGGTTGCACGGCGTGTCTAACTGGCGGGGGAGGGCCATCCAGCTCCTCAGGCATTTCGGCCTCGTCGAGGCGGCGGGGAGGACCGTCGGGAAGTTCTCCACGAGTATGCGGAAGCGGCTGGAGGTGGCCATGGCCCTCCTCCACGGCCCGGAGGTGCTCTTCATGGACGAGCCCACTGTAGGTCTAGACGTGGGGGCTAGGCTTGGGTTTTGGGATGTGGTGAGGCAGATAAACAGAGAGTTCGGCGTCACGGTGCTGTTGACCACGCACTACATGGAGGAGGCGGAGGAGCTGTGCGGCCGGGTCGCCGTGATAAACAGGGGGAAGATAGCGGCGGTGGGGACTCCTGACGAGCTTAAGGCGAGGTACGGAGTAGACGTAATCGAGCTGGAGGTGGAGAGGCCTGTGGACGTCTCCAAGCTGGCTCCCTTCGGCGAAGTGGCGGCGCAGGACGGGAAGGTGCTGGTCAAGACGCGGAGAGCCGAGGAGGTGCTGGCCGACGTGGTTAAGGCTGTGGAGGGGGTCAAGAGCGTAAGAGTCAAGAAGACCAGCCTAGACACGGTCTTCATAAACCTCACAGGCGCCTCGATTGAGGGGGAGCAGGCGGATCTCAGGAAGATCTACATGCGCGTCCGCTGGGCTAGGCGATGATAGTCCAGACCTACGCCCTGTATAAACGTGAGGTGTTGAAGATGCTCCGTAGCAGATACATGTGGCTCATGATCGCGGCGCAGCCCGTCATGTGGATAATCTTCTTCGGCAACAGCCTCGCCGGCCTGCCCAGCGCCCTTCTTACGCAGTTTTTCGGCGTAGGGAACTACCTCTCCTACATGCTACCCGGCATGGTCTCAATAACCATGATGACCACGGGGATGTTCAGCTCCATGAGTCTCGTCTTCGACAAAAGGATGGGGTACCTAAAGAGGGTTCTCACCACGCCGACGCCCAAAGCCGCCGTGTTTCTTGCCAAGGCTCTCGGCGCCGCCACCAGAGGCCTCCTCGCGGTGCCTGTGATACTTGCGGTAGGCGCCCTCTTGGGCGTAGACTACTCAGTGAACTTCGCAAATCTCGCCCTGTGGATCGCCGCGCTGGTCGCCGCGGGCGTGGGCTTCGCCGGGCTCTTCACGGCGCTTACTGTGAACACAAGCGACTTCCATGCCCCCGGCGTCGTCAGCAACTTCATAACGATGCCGCTGATGTTCACATCCACCGCCCTCTTTCCCAGACAGTTCTTCCCAGACTGGCTCAAGGCCGTAAGCGCGGTCAATCCGCTGACCTATCTCACGGAGCTTGGCAGAGGTGCCATAACCTACGGCGCGCCGCCCGACACAACGGCGTTTATCTACCTTTTCGTCTTCTCCGCGGCCGCGACGGCCACAGCCCTCCTCCTCGTTGAGCGTCTCCTCACGGCTGACTGATTTAAATCCGCAAATCGCCTCGACTCCATGCGGATAAAGACCTCTGAGATAAGGGTGGGGGCCATAACCCCCATACCCGGCACCGACTGCTTCGCCGTTAAGACAGCAGGCAAGATATACGTGTACCGAGACCAGTGCCCCCACGCCTTCTGCCAATTCACCACAGCTGGCCAGCTGGAGGGCGATGTTCTGGTCTGCACGTGTCACTGGGCAAAATTCGACCTCAAAACCGGCACATCTCTAGTGCCGGAGCTCACCACCGAGTCTCTCACACCGGCGAAGTATAGGGTAGAAGGCGACGACCTCGTGGTGGAGGACTGCCCCACCTAAACCCCCGCATGGACCACGTAAAACCCTGCTACCGCCAAGCCTCTCCGAAGGCGAAGGCTCTGAGCCGTCCGCCCATCTCTGTGCTGAGGTCAACTACGGCGGCAGATCTCACCCATCCGACGGGGGTCTTCAACCGCCGTTGGGCTAAACAGGTTCTGCGGCGAGCTTTCCGAATCTACTACGTCGCCTTGCACCGCGGATATCCGTCTTTATGTTTAAATGGTGAAAACGGAGAGGTGCCATGGCATCAACAAATAAGTACTCCCTACCACAACTCCCATACGCCTACAACGCCCTAGAGCCCTACATCGCCGAGGAGATAATGAAGCTCCACCACCAGAAACACCACCAGGCCTACGTAAACGGCGCCAACGCCGCGCTTGAGAGGTTGGAGAAGTTTAGGAAGGGGGAGCTCCAGCAGATAGACATAAGGGCTGTGCTGAGGGATCTCTCCTTCCATCTAAACGGCCACATACTACACTCCATCTTCTGGCCCAACATGGCGCCTCCAGGCAAGGGCGGCGGGGGGCCCGGCGGCAGAACCGCAGATTTGATACAGAAGTTCTTTGGAAGCTTCGACAAGTTCAAGGAGGAGTTCGCCGCCGCGGCTAAAAACGTGGAGGGGGTGGGCTGGGCTATCTTGGTGTACGAGCCCCTCGCGGAGCAACTCGTCATACTGCAGATAGAGAAGCACAACTTGATGCACGCCGCAGATGCCCAAGTCCTCCTGGCGCTCGACGTGTGGGAGCACGCCTACTACCTCCAGTACAAGAACGACCGCGGAAGCTACGTGGACAACTGGTGGAACGTGGTCAACTGGGACGACGTGGAGAAACGCCTGGAGAAAGCTCTCAACGGCCACATCGCCCTCAAAATATAGTTTTTCCGCACAACATTTTTATCCAACCTAGAGAGGACTCCCCGTGGAGCTCCCCGAGCTGGGCGAGCTAGACCTCGAGAACCCAGCGTTTTCGGCGTCGGGACCCGCGGAATATACCGTATCTTTCGGCAGGCCCTGCCGAGTCGCCGCCAACGTCAGAGTGGACAACCTCATGTTTAGCTGGCCCCGCATCTTCGCCAAGGCCCTCGTCGCGGTATATAGATGCGACGACTTCTGGCCGCACTTCGACGTGAAGACCCGGGCCATGTCTGTGGCCAAGACAATCTACATACTGGTGGACCGCGTCGCCCGCCACACGGAGCCAGACGCCGCCTTGACGCCGCTGGAAAGGGGGCTCCTCTGGAGCTACGTAGCTAAAATAGGCGCCGTCGCTCTCTGCAAAACGCTACGCGAAGTGCTACATGTCGACGCCAGATGTAAGACCTACTACGCCGCCGAGACGTGACCTACGTCAGCCGTTGAACAGCCCCGCTATGGTTGATTACGCCTGCGGCGATATTCAGCCCGTTCCTCCTAGTGTCGCTTTTAGTTGGGGCGGTTGCTACAGCCGCCTCGGCGGCCGCCGCCTTGCTCTGCCGCAGAGAGAAGAAGCGACTGGAGACTCTGCTAAGTCTCGTGGAATGCGTTGGCCTGCCGCTTCTCTCGTGCCGGGCTACGTATACTCATACACTACTCAGCTGGGCGGAACAGCCGATATGAGCATTACTCCGAGCAGAACGGCTCTGAGGAGCGTCTTGAGACTCGACTGGAGACGCGCCTCCGGCTACTTAGTCGCGGCTGGGGGCAACTGACCCCTCCTCTGGCTACCCGCCTACGAGATACCAGATGACTGTTGCCGGGGCACTACATCGCCGCGGTGAAGCCAAGCTACAGCGGAGAGACGACCGGTGGTGGACCTCCCCACCGAAGGGGGACCGCGCCAGAGCCGCTGTGTAGGTCAAGGCAAGCGTCGCCGAGGCCGTCCTCGACTTCTGGCCCGTCAAGGCGAGGTCGGCCCGCGTGGAGCTGATAGCCGACTTGGGCCAGCGTATGATGCGCGTTCAACTCGCCGAAGGCCGAGGCGGCACATCTACTGGGACAGTTCTCGCAGCCGGCAGGCCGGGCATATACGTAATTAAAGGCGCCGTGGACCCCCTCAAGGCCAACATCTTAGGTATAGAGCCAGGCCAGAGATGGGGACTAGACCACGGCGAGTACAAGGCAAAACTCGTCGTAGACAGACCTTGGAAATCCGATGCCACCGAGGAGGTGCCGCTGCAGGCCGAGCTACGACCCGCTTCCATTTAAGATAGAGGCTTGCAGCCCGCCGGTCTTCCACACTGGCTGGCCCCCTCCGTCGCGGAGCTCGATACCATCCCTGTGGCTAGTGAAACTCCACCGGCTTTTCGTAGCTGAGACTTGCCCATTCACCTTCTGCGGTTACGCCCGTTCCTCTTCTGTTGGTTAGGCTTGCTACTGTTGAGATCTCCTTTCCGCGAGGTATGCCGCGGCGAGGAGAACCGTCGCCACAAGACAGAAGATAGACAACTCTAGATAGGTGGTGCCCTCGCTGTATATATAGATCTTCACCGAGTCGCCGCCGACCTCGTAACTTCCAGCTTTCATGGAGGGGTGATATACACGTACCTCTACGCCCTTCTCGGAGATGGTGGCTGTGAAGTATATCACCTCCTGGATGCGGCCTTTAAGTATATGCCCCACGCCGCTTATCTCAGCATGCCCTCTAGCCGGCAGATAGGACACTATCCAGTTGCCCGCCGTGACTCCGCACCCGTCGCTGAGACTAAACAGAGCGTTGACAGGTCGGCGCCAGAAGTCAAGCACAGTCACAGTCACGTTGACAGGCTTGTATTCACGGGAGAGATCTACAAGGTATCTTTCGCCGTCTTTTGCCGTCACGTCCACCTGAAACGAACCAAAGCACAGGTTTATCTTGGTGGAGAAGCGTCCAGCCAGAACCTTATAAACAAGCTCTTCTGCGTCTACATGCGGTACCCCGCGTAGATTTATCGTCACCGTGGCGTTGGGGAGGTAACGTGCTCTCCATACCTGGGGCTCTCCGTCTCTATGTCCGTATAGATATAGGTAGTCCCCCTCTACTGCCATGTCGACAATTCTGCCGCCGGTGAAAATGGTATACCTCTCTCCGTTGCCAACGACCTCAATATGTTGATAATAAAGCAGATAGAGAAGCCCTCGGTGAAGCACAGCCTTTTTTAACATGTCAGTTACATTCACAGAGCTTACGGGGACAAGTCCGCCATCTACTCTGTAGAAAATCCCATCTGCGATTAGGTGGCGGTTGCCGTAGCCGTCTTCGCTGGGGTATGCCCAGCCGCTAAGCGGTAGCACTAAGTCGGGCTCGCCCGGCGACGAGAAGCCGAAGATAGCCACACCGCGAGCCGCAACGAAGAGACGCGACTCCGTGCCGACCATAACAACTCCATAGGGCGCACGGAGCGAGAAGTTAGCCACGGGCTGAAGATCTGGCGTGAGCCAGGTGATGGCGATATCGGCGTGTAGAGACGAGGCGTAATACGCCACGACTATGTAGTTGCCGTGACGCCCGAGGGCCTCGGCGCCTAGCGCATTGTGGAGCCACCGCGCCGTTATTCTCCCCCCGTTTATCGCAACTACAGCGTTGGACACTGCGGCGTATACCGTATCGCCAATAGCCACGCAATGCCAACCATGCCGTCTCAGCACCGGCGGCAGGCCGCCGTCGAGCGGAAGCGACCACATGCGGGCAAGTCTCTCTCCAAGCTCTCCTAACTCGACCGCCTGGCTCTTGCTGAATGCCGACACCGCGTCGGGTTCTGCGGCGAATACCATGTTCTCTCCCACGCATATAGACGCAGAAGCCGCCTCGGCGAGAAGCAAGAAGATGGCTAGAAGGCGCTTCATGGCTTGTCTCTGTCCATGTTGACTAAATCTTGCCTCGTGGTCTGCGCCTGGCGCGCGGCAAGAACGCCGCCTGAACCCCCCTCCGCGGCTTTGCCGCCGCTACCTAGTTTCTCTAAGAGACGTCTCAACGTCTCTTTGCTTCCGGCGTATCGAGCCGCCTTTCTGACGCTCCATTGCGCAACGTAGAACGCCATGGCGGCTGCGTAGATGCCCGAGTCGTATATGTCTAGGAGCACCGCGTTGCCGCCTGGCTCGGCCCGTATCACGTATAGACGTTGCTCCCGCCACGTAGAGAGGGGCGGCTGCTTCCAGATCTCCACCAGATACTCGCCGGGGACCACGTCGGCGAAAACGACACACGGCCCCACGCGTTGATGTGCGATTTGCGAACTCTCTATTCCGTTGATGTTAACGCCGGAGACATCCCACGGAGCCGCGAAGCTACATACCGTCAATGTGGCGCTCTCTGCGTCGCGTAGCTCCACAACGCTGAATCCGCGCCGCGTGGAAATAACGGCGTATCCCTCCGCTGCATCCACCTCGTTAATGTTGGGGACGTACCGCGCCATCTTTACCTCAAGCTCCTCGCCCACTCTAACGATGTAGCGTGAAGTAAAGAGATAGATGTGGTCGCTGGTCGCCACGTCGACCACAGACTCGGGGAGCTCGACCCGTCTCCTGTCTTCAACTCTCACAAGCTCCCCATCTCTAACCACATAGAGCTTGTCTCTAAACATAAACGGATACCCAACCACGTCGAACCTCAGAACAGACCCGTTGGGCAGATACGCCACTGTGTACCCCACGTCTGAGCCGTTTAGATAACGGTGGCCACATACGGCGACGCCGCCGATGCGGCACAGGAAGTACCTCAACGGCTCCTCCAGCCTCTCCGCTCTCACTAGCTCCAGCGTCTTCCCCTCTCGTACCTCGAGATAATCCACCCAAGTGCCGTTCACCCACCTGGTCACTATTAAATACAAGTAGCCGCCCTCCGCAACCATGTGTTTATACAATCTGTCGTACGGCATATGGCCCTTGAGGTGGATCTGCGCTGCCGGCTCGCCGCCTACGTAGGCATAAATAGTGTCAAAGCCGTCAACGACATAAAAGTAGGGCCCGTTCGCAACACATCTACCTGAGAACCATTTGACGGCAAACGCGCGTATTAGCTCCCCATCAGCTGTGAATATCTTCACCCAAGTACCCCAAGCCAACCTCTCCACTACGTAGATGTGGCTTCCGTTAAAACACACGTCTAGGAGAGACCAGGTAGAGACGATCTGGATCTTCGACACCCCGACGCCAAGCGCCAACGCCGCTAACAACATCAACGCCAGCGACACAGACCTAGAAGCCATAGAAGTCAACAGTAGCTGTTATTAATAATATAGCGGCCTTCGCCAGCCCCGTCTGTTGGCGTGATGCGCCGACGCTTTAAAACGTCCGGCGGACTCCGCTGAGCCCGGAGGGCCGCGTTAGATGTATACAGTACACGCCCATGGGCATCTCTGCCGGAGAACGGGCTTGGGACACGTTACATGACCGCGGTTGACGTCTGTGGCTCACGCTGGGGTAGCGGTCGTGGAGTTAAGCCGCGGAGGTCTCCGACGGGGGACCTCGCCGATTTAGTCTCGACGGAGCAAGTCTCCTTAGGATCCAGCCGTGGAGCCTTTTGTATCTCCTCTCGACTAGGTACATGACGGCCAGCAGTGTAGGTATCATTACAGCGGTCGTAGCGGCTTCTTGATACGTGACGCCGTCGCCGTACACGTAGACAGTCAAAACGCCGTCTTCTAACTGATACGCGTCAAAGCCCGAGACGCAAACCGCCTCCTCTCTGAAGCGTACGGCGAGTTTCCGCCAGTCGGCCGCCGCCATATACACGCCGCCTCTCTCCAGGGGGCGCGCCACGTAGACCAGGTATTCTCCCGTCGAAGCCAGCCTAAGCTCGGCCCCTCTGCCGACCGTTACGCCGCGGCCTGAGGAGATATAGAAGTGGAACTCCACCATCCTCTTCCAGAAGTCCACCATCACGATATTCACAGCTTCGGCCTGACCGCAGAACTCGCCTGCCAGGGCCAGGTTAGCCGCCAGTAGTATCAGCACGACTTCAGTCATCATAGGGCCGTATAGTCGCTAACTTAAAAAGAAAATACATAAACAAACAGAACGAGGCGACTAGGTAAATGAAAGCTGTGTCCACGTCCACTAGGTATGCTGTCCTGCCCGGCTCCACATACACCACGTAGCTTTGTTTAACCTCCTTCGGCAGTATAGATTCCCACTTAAGCATACCGCCACGGATGAGTATCTGTTTCGTTAAGTCGCCAGACGACACGACGTCGAACGTGTGCCAGCCGGGCATCAGACCTCTTACGAATATGCAACAACAGTCGCTCGCAGCAACGCCGCTTATGCTAAGCCAGATCCGCTCGGCGAGGGTTGGCAAATAGCAAAAGAGGGCGTTGCCCGGCGAATAGTCTCCAAGTCTAATTACGTCTATGCCTATTTCGGTGGCGTATCCAGGTAGCTCTAGGGAGCGGCTAAGCCTTATTAGGTAGAGCACGTCGTCTCTTATCGCCGCGTCTAAGAAGTGCCCCACGGCGACCTCAGCCCCGAGGTCGAGCTCCGGGGTGAGTCTTGCCAGCGCGTCGTAGGCCACATATATATATAGCGCCCGTCTGTATCGAGGTAATATATTCTGCCGGGAAACGCCCGCGAAACGTTTTTGTCCAACCAAGTCAACGTAGACCCCGAGGCGAGGTAGAGACGGCCGCCGAGCGACAAGAGTTGGGGGTAGCCGCCGGAGCACGTCACTCCTCCGAGATCGGCGTGACATGTCGGGGCGTAATCTAACGGCAAGGTTTTATTCGACGTACGTTCCACGTCGAATATCACAAGGCCGTCGGGACACACGCCGTAGGCGACCACCCCGTCGCCTCTGGCGAATCGCCACTCCGGACACCGCCCTTTAGGAAGCTTGTAAATATCTAGGAGACGCAGAGTGTTGGCGTCTCTCACCTCTACGAATAACTCGTCTCCCCCGGATGCTATATACAATCTATCTCCACGGAGCACCATGTGGGGGCTCCCCGCGAATGGGGACCTGTTGAAGACCACCCCCTTAAGCTCAGCTGCACCAAGCTGGCGGAGGTCTCTGTCGAAGAGGTAGATATCTCTGTGAGCCAGGACGTACAGCCTTCCTTCGGTTGCTAAACATTCAACGCCGGGGCCGTAGACCCATACGCGGCCAAGCAGAGTGCCGTTGAGAGACCAGGCGTAGACTATCGAGTTGTCCGAGCCTTTCGTCACTATATACGCCACGTCTCCGTCGATACACGCCGCGCCGTAGAAGCCGGGCACCACGACATATGTGCTCCTCTCTACTAAACCCACGCCAGACACAAAGACGACCAGAAGAGCCGCCGCTACTAAGACGTAAAGAGGCGTCATATGGAATCAAGGAGCAGAACCTTTTTCTGTGTATCTGTTTTAAAATCGTCTGCTCTTGCTGGGCCCCGCCTCCTCGACTTTTCTAGGCTAGAGGTGCCATCGCAGAGAGCCAAGCCTACCTCCACCAGCGTCTTTGTTTCTAAGCCGTTCCCCGGCTTATTCCCGGAGTCGCGGCGACGTCTGACCAGCGCCGGCCGCACGGCGTATCTGAGGCAAGATCCGCGTCAAGAGCTGGCTTCAGTGTTGGAGCGAATAGGCTGTGGGGAGTTTGGTGTCTGTGCGGTTGTCGCTACACATCTCGGGGGCTTCTCTACTTCTTGTGGGTTAGGTTGAAGGGCTTGCCCTGTGTCAATATCTTGTCGGCGATGTCTGGGGCTGTCTTTTTAAGGTCTTGGGCTATAGACTCGAGGAATGACAGCTCCTCCTTCTCGTTTCTGAGCTCGTCGGGGAGCATGCGGGGTATCTCCTCGATTAAGGGATACCACCGGCCGCAGTTGGGGCAGTAGATGACCCCGGTCTCTATCTCCCATTTGTGGCACTCCTCGCAGGGGAGGGCGTCGGGCTTGGGGTGCTCCTTTATCCTGAGGTCGCGGTAGGAGCAGTACTCCTCGCAGAAGGGCTTCCTGGGCCAGGTGTACTGCCTCTCGGGGTGCTCAGTGCGTTTAAGAATTACGAGGCGGAGGGGGAAGGTCTTGTCGTATGGGCAGGCCAAGACGTCCATCAATCTATACTTCATAAAGCACTTAATCTCCCCAGTTAATAAATTTGGACCGCGCCAACCGCCTGGCCTCCAGCCTCTGTCTAAGTCACTTTCTGCGCGGCGCGCCTGGCAAAGGCGTACGCGGCGGCCGCCGTCGGGGCCAGGGGCAGTAGCGGCCAGTGTATTAGGGAGTAGTAGACGTATGCGCTTGGGTTGGGGATGAGCCAGAAATACAGCGACACCAAGCCGGCCCCCACCAGCTCGTTCATCCTCTTTCTGCCGTCCCAGAGAAGCGCGGCGGTGGCGTGAATCTTCGCGGCGACGGGAACGGCAAGCGGTATGGCGGTTGCTCTGCGCCAATGGAGAGAAGGAGAGATAGGAAGAGAAAGGCTAGGACGACCGCCAGCGCGTGTAGTGCCGCCAGTGACGAGAAGCCCACTCACTACCGGGGGTCTCTATTTAAATCTTCGCGGCGTTTTGTGCCACGAGGGCGTAGAGCCTCCTGAAGGTTGGGGGGCGGGGCGTGTGGTGTGTGGAATGTATGACTACGAAGGCGTTGACGAGGGCTCGGTATTCAAAGCTTGTCCTTATCCTCTCGAAGAAGCCGTCTAGGGCGGGGAAGCCGTGTGTCTTGAGGAACAGGTAGAGCTCCTCAAGCTCGCCATCTCTGGGCTTTGCCCTTCCGAAATTCACATTCCGGTCTGTGACGTGTCGCTCGCCTCCGCCAGGCAGGAGCACCTTGCCGTAAGCCGCCTTGAGCCGCCAGGTGGCGCTGTCTGTGCTGTCTACGCCTATGGCCTTAAGCACCGGCGTCACTGCTGGGCTCCCCATGCCCAACACGTGGAGGGGGCCTTTAAACTCCTCTCTAGCCCTCTGTATTAGGCGTATGGCGAGCTCTCTGGAGCCGCGGGGGGCGCCTCTAGTTATGAGGATGTAGGGCACGGCGGCGCCTATGGCTAAGGCAGGTGCGTCGCGGTATAGGGCTAGGTACTTCTCGAAAAGGATGGGGTCGCGGTAGACGTGTAGGACCGGCACCACCACATCTCCCACGACTTTTCTAAGTCTTAGCCAGTTTCGGTAGGACTTCTCGAACTTCTTCTCCGCCTCCTCAGGCGGGTCGTCTGGCGAAGGGGGTACGTCTAGGGAGAAGTAGAGCTGGGCGTCCACCCTTTTGTACATCTCGGCTATTTTGTCCACGTCTACGGGGAGGCCCCTCTTCAGTATCTGGTAACCGCCTGAGTCCAGCCAAATCTCCCCCTCATACGCCAGCGCTGTTCTCGGGTCGCGTTTAACCTCCAACACGTTCACCACGACTGCCGTCACGGGGAAGTAGAGCCAGGGCTTGGGCACTGCGTTGATGGGGCTGCCGAGCACCACTCGCACCTTATTTTATCCACTGGTTTTATATAACAGGTCCCTGGACCTGGCTAAAACTTTTGGTCTACCCACCTGAGGTAATACCGCAGTATTATCAGGTAGGGCTAAGTGCTTTCACCCCTCAACTCCTGCCGAAGTCATCACCGATTTTATCCACTCCCGGACATAAATTACTTTCGGCAACCTCCCGCGGGCTGTACACTTATGCGGAACAGATTTGTTGAGACACGTCTCTGGCCCGTGTTTGTTGAGCTGGGCGACGTGGTGAAGGCGTTGCGGGTGCTGGAGGGGCGTGGCGGCTCGGCCCCGCTTGAGCTCTTCCTGCGGCTGTGGGGGCTCTACGCATATGCAGTTTTAAACAGAGCAGCAGACTGGGATCTGGTGTATAGGAGGGGCGACGTGTACAAGCTCGGCAGGCGGGGCAGGGAGTTGCTGAAGCTTCTCGGGGAGAGGTGCCCGGTGGAGGCGAGGGTGGCGAGGGGGAGGCTGTGGCTTAAGACGCCTGTCGGTCTATACGCCGTGGAGCCGACGCCCAGCCACCTGCTCTCTACGGCCTACAAGCTGGCCGAGGCGTGCGGCGAGGAGCCTAGGAGGATATATGCGGAGATCTGCCGGGCGTTGGCGAGGGCCGCGTCGCGGAGCCTCGACAAATGGCTTCTCTGACGTGTCGAGACGTTGTATTTTTAAGTAAGGTTTGGCAAGGTGCCGTGTTGCTGGTCATAGTTAAGTCCGACGACGTGGAGGTGGTGAAGAGAGTGGGGAGGCAGTTAGACGCCTTGGAGCTTCTGCCGGGGGTGTTTCTCAGCTGGTCTCCTAGGGAGAAGGCGGAGAGGGCTGTGGATGCGGTTAAGCGGGGGGTTGTGAGGAGGTGGGAGGAGGCCGGCGAGGGGCCAGCGCTGGAGGTGGCGGTGCTGGAGCTCACGGAGGAGCAGTTCAAGGCGGTCAGGCCTCTGGCCAGGGCTGTCATAGAGCGCGTCGGGTCGGCGCTTTTGGAGGAAATGGGGAGGCTTCTTGAGAAGATGAGGTCTGGAAAGACGACGCGCGACTTGACGGGCTGGTACAGAGACCTTGCCAGGCGGTACGAACGGCTGGTCAACGCCTCGATTGCGCTAGACGTGGAGCCCACCATCATGGGGAAGCTGAGGGAGAGGTGGAAGGAGGTGACCCTGGAGGCGGGGCGGGCCCTCCGCAGATAGGTTATAATTATCTGTCGTTCTGTGTCCATGCCCATCCTCCTGAGGGCTAAGGCCCACGGCCTTGTGGTCACGGGGAAGGATCTGCACTACGAGGGTTCACTAACGCTTGGTCGCGACATAATCGATGCCGTCGGCTTCTACCCGCTGGAACACG
Source organism: Pyrobaculum sp. (assembly GCA_036833835.1). Lineage (GTDB taxonomy): Archaea > Thermoproteota > Thermoprotei > Thermoproteales > Thermoproteaceae > Pyrobaculum. The sequence goes on from DAITPC010000002.1 coordinate 13,546, forward strand.
TGGAGGTTTACAACGTGACTAACGGGGCCCGCTTCGCGACGTACATAATCCCGGGGAGAGACGGCGAGGTGGTGTTAAACGGCGCCGCAGCCAGGATGGGGGAGGTGGGCGACGTCATAATAGTGGCGGCCTACGAATGCGTGGCTGACCCCAAAAGCCATACGGCGCGTGTTGTTGTCTTCAGCAACAACAAGGTCAAGGAGGTGAGGCAACTAAACATCTAAATACGCTTTTCGTGTTTTACATGGAGGCCAGGCTTTCGGTAGCCTCATCTCCACACGTGGCTGAGGATATAAGGAGACATTACTACGACGTATATAGGGACGTGCTTAGAGAGCTGGGGATAACCGTCGTTGAATCGTCTGACGTTGCTATTATAGTCGTGTTGACAGGCGGCGCCGAGCCTGAAATTTTGTCGCACGCAACGCGCTATAACATCCTTTTGGCGTGGCCCCACTACAACTCCCTCCCCTCGGCTCTGGAGGCCGCCGCGGCGCTACAGGAGAGGGGGTCGTTCGTAAAAGTTTTACAACTCCCAGCGCCGTTGTCTCCACCTGGCGAACAGCTCCTGAGGGCGCTCCGCCTCGTGTCGTTGTTGAAGTCGGGTGTGCTCAAGTTCGGCGTGGTGGGGAAGCCTAACCGGTGGCTAGTGGCCAGCGGCTTGGCTGGGATTGCGGTTGAGGAGACGTCTCTTGAGGAGAGCCTCTACGGCCTTAATACAGAGGGGGCGTTGGAAGAGGCTAGGCGTATTGTGGAGGAGGCTGAGGAGGCCGAGTTCCCCCCGGCTGACCTGGCCCCCATCGTGGCGTACTCCCGCCGGCTGGAGGAGCTGGCTAGAAGCCGCGGCTGGTCGGGGCTTACGCTGGGCTGTTGGTGTTTTGACGTCGAGATGGTTAAGAGGGTTAGGTGGACTCCCTGCATCTCGCTGACGCTTTTAAACCAGCGGGGCATCCCCGCCGCATGTGAAGGCGACTTAAGGGCCTTATTCTCCATGTACGTCCTCTCTGCGCTATCCGGCAAGCCTGCGTGGCTAAGCAACGTAAACGTGGCTAAAGGCGACGTGTTGATCCTTACTCACGACGGGGTGCCGCCGGCGATGACAAGGAGATACTCAGTGGTGAAGAGGCTGTTAACCGGGGCGCCTGCCGCCATAAGGACGAGGATCCCGCCGGGGAGCCCCGCCACCCTACTCCGCGTGTCAGGCGACTTGAAAAGGGCTCTCCTCCTGAAGGCGGTCACGGTGGAGCCAGAGGAGGTGGAGGCGTGCAACGCCCAGGCAGGATTTAGGCTGTTAAACGCCACGGCGGCCGATGTGTTTTCAGCCGGCTTGGGCAACCACCTGGCCTACGTTCTTGACGACGTCTACGAAGAGACCAAGGAGTATTTACGCAACCGCGGCGTTGAGGTGTTACCCTAGGCGAAATACGGCCCTGGCCATCTCCACGAGGTCTTCGGGGCCGTAGGTCTCGTCTGCCACCTCCGGCGGCCTCTCGGCGAGGCTTATCAAGCCGACTCTGGGAATTCCCAGGGCCCGTATCCTGTCTGCCGCCCGCCTAGCCTCAGACCGTGAGAAGGGGCCTATCTTTACCTCGTAGCCGATCGCCCCGCTCTTCGTGACCACTACGAAGTCTACCTCGCCCTGCGGGGCGTATTGTAGAACTCCGCCTTTTGCCTCAGCCAGGAGCTCGCCTATGTTAAACTGCATCTCTATGTCCCACGGCAGATCTCTGGCGTTGCGCCCCTCAGACACGTGGTATTTAGCCTCGGCATAAAGCGCCAGCCTCAGCGGCGTTGACGCTATGCGGTGGTAGTATCTCTTAGAGCGGAAGATGGGCACTCTGTCCGCAAGTCCCATATCGCTTCTAAAGGCTTTGAGAGGTCCCAGATAGCCCAGGAGCTGAACGGCGAGCTTTAAGGTAGACGTGAGAAGGCCCCTTTCGGTAATAAGCCCCACGTCCCGCGCCTTGGGCTCCACATAGGACCTCAAGTGTTTAGGCACCTTCACCACAGCCACATCTCTAACCTCCTCGACCACCTCATAGAACAACTCAGGCGGCATGTCCTTGTCTATCTCCAGTATCGCCACGTCAAAAACCCGTATCTTCCTCCCATCCTTCTTAGCCAGCTCCAGCAGTGCCTTGTCTATCTTAAGGAACATCCTGTCGCTGAAGGTCAGCTCCTCTGCCTCGGACCTGGGTTGCGGCTGCCCCGCGCCTTCCACCATCGCCATAACCTCAAGGGCCTTCCTCCCCAGCTCCGTCAGGCGGTAGAACCCGCTGTCCCCCTTCTCCACAAGCTCCGCCAGCTTCTTCAGATGGAAGGCTAGGGTGGGGCTGTCCACGCCGAGCTCCTCCATCAATTCGCTATACATCCTAGGCCTCTCCCCGAGGAGCCTGAGCGCCCTACGCCTCAGCGGGTGCGACAACGCCTCAAAGATTTTGTTGTCCATGAGAAGGAAAAGGTGCATGGAAATAAACAGATCTGTCAAGCCTCCGCAACAGACGGCGGGGAGCCCCGGCGGCTGTCTGTAAATTCAGCTCTACACGACATTTATAAAAAGACGCCGGTTAACGCTAGTGCGCCTACGCGCGAAGTATGTCCTGGCTTGGGAGCTAGAGGTGGTGCAAGACGGCGTTGTGGAGTTAGACGACGAGGGGGTCGTAGTAGGCGTTGGGAGGTACACCGGCGGAGTTGCGGCAGATCTCGGCAACGTGGTGCTGATGCCTCAGCTCGTCAACGGACATGTCCACGTGTTAGACGCGGCGATTTTAGACAGAGACGACCTCTATATTGACGACCTCGTCGGCTGGCCACACGGCGTTAAATACCACGTGGTTAGAAGGCTGGTGGACAGAAAGAAGCACCTCCCTCTCCTCGACAAGGTGGCAAAGAGGATGCGGAGGTATGGAACCGGTTGCGCCTTGATATATGCCGAATACGCCGCCCGCGACGTGGAGGAGGTCTTTAGAAAACACGACATAGAGACGGTGGTGTTCCAGGAGGCTCACGGAGGCTTCCCGGACTACCCCAACGTCCAGGTGGCGTCGCCCGTGGACCACCCACCTGAATACCTCAGCCAACTCCGCGCCGGGTATAGATTAGTCTCCACCCACGTCTCAGAAACCCAAGACTGCCACGAGGCGGGGGATCTGGAGCTCGCCTTAAAGGTCCTAGACGCCGACGTCCTCGTCCACCTCGTCTACATCACGCCGGAAGAGGCGGCGGAGATACCAGAGAACAAGACCGTGGTGGTGAACCCCCGCGCCAACGCCTACTTCGTAGGCCGCGTGGCGCCTCTGCCCCACCTCCTCCACCTAAAGCCGCTCCTGGGCACAGACAACGTCTTCATGAACGAGCCGGACCTCTGGGCCGAGATGAAGTTCCTACACGCCTACGCCGCCGCCTCCGGCTGGGGGCTCACGGAGAGAGAAATACTAGCCATGGCCACCGTCTGGGGCTGGGAGAAGGCGCGATGCGCACCGCCCATAGCCCCCGGCCACAGGCTGAAGGCCCTCGCCGTGGCGGCGCCGTACGCCGGCGACAAGCCGCTGAAGTACCTCGTAAAGAGGGCAACCCACGCCGACATAATAGCATTCTTAGAAGGCGAAAAGATCACCCCACCAGCTTGATGAACCACCCCCTATCCCGCTACCAGGAAAAGACGGAGAAAACCCCACGAGGCCGGGGCTGAAAAAGAGGGGGGTTAGTCCAGCCCAAGCTTGGCCGCCTCCTCAGCCAGCTCTTTCCTATACTCCGTCAGCATCGTTCTAAACCACTCGAAGGAGTTTGTCCTGTACCAACCTGCCAGCCACTCTATCTTCTCGGGGTGCTGAAGAGCCTTCTCGTACACAAACACCAATATACTGCGGTGGACGTAGACTCAAGCCTCTTGAGACACCTCGACGGTCGCATGCGACCTAAACGGCGGCACGTCGATGAAGGACTCGGCAAAACACCTCCCCACGACTCCAAACGCGCCTATGCCGTCGACGTTCAATAGATAAATTGAGAACGGCATTTACGTGGAAATAAGCCCTCGCGGTGTTGGACTTAATGCCGTACCACGCCATGGGGAGGAGGGTCTCCACCTCCTGTCCGCTCTTGATGGAAGTCCCGTAGTTGGACGGTAGCAAAATGGCGTTACTACAGGGATCTACCTCAAAACCCAGATACCCTCTACTGAACCCCCTGAAGTCGTCTAATACGAGGACTGCGGCGGTTGGACCCCCGGCCGCCGTCTCGTTTCTCCAAGTGACAAGCACCGCGTATTCCAAACGGCTGGCGAGGTACACGTCGCCCATCGGGACCCGCCCACTCAGCCTTTCCAAAAACTCCTGAGACTCCTCAGGCAACACAGTCTCCGGATCCCTTAACATGAACTCCACCACGTCGTTAGACGATTTGAAAGGCAGATCCTTGATCTCCTCTCTAGCCACCTCGTCAAGCAGGCCGAAAGTCCTCACCACAGTGTCATTTCTCTTGGGCTTCGTGAAATAATCCATCTCCACAGCCCTAAGCCCGGTGTAGATCGCCTCAAAAGGCCCTCGGGGCGCAGTATCCAGTAGCAACAGAACCGGAGGCCCCCACGACCTGGGCTTAGATCTACGGCTGACCTCCGAGCCTGTGGGAGACGCCCCAGTGGATGGCTGAGACGCGTCCCCCCGCCACCCCTTGTTTCTATAGAAGGGGCAACCGGCTGAGGCGGGGTCTGCTGAGAGACAGCTGGGGGGCACAAACGGCTTGCGACGTGACTGCGGGCTGGACACCGCCCTCCGTCGTGTTAGACGGCGCAGACTAGGAGCCAAGCCACAACGCCGCTCCCGCCAAGACAGCTACGACCACCAACAAGCTTAATCTCATACCACAACTCACATCAGCTTTATTGTATTGTATGTAAATTTCTTACTCCGTTGGTAACGGCCAGAGGCTTTATGATTTACGCAGGCGGTTTCGTTGTTAACACATACGTTTGACCAACGTCTTCGATCTGCCGAGTATCAACGTAGCCACGACTCCGGCAACCCCCACCGCTAAGGCGTGCGCCGGGTGAGCCGGCGGTCTCTCCCACCACAACCACACCTCACCATCTCCAAAGATCAGCCGCGCGGGTATGGAAAAAACGCCACCTATCAGGTTCCACAAGAAAATCCACATGACGGCCGCAAGCCAGCCGTTGTGAAAGACGCCGCTACGCACGCCGAAGAGCAAGACGAGAGCCACAGCGGCGAAAAACCCAACTAGCGCCAACACCACAAGCCCAGGCGCCGCCATGGAGAAGAAGAATAGCAAAAACACCCCGCCTCCCGCCGCCACGTAGGCAGACGGGAGCCTACAAGCGTAGTAGGCGATTTGCAACAACAAAAACACGTAATGCCCCAGACCCATAAACCCCACCCACAACCTAAACCCCCACTGATGTTCTAAGCTCACTAAAAAATTATATGTAAAATATGGAAGAGAGAGAAGGATAGGAGACAAGAATAAGAGAAAGAAAGGAGATAAGGTTTTCTTTAAAAATAATGCTTTCATCTTACAATAAACGGAATGTGATATGTCGCTCTCATGCCAAAGACCCAATGCCGCAGATATTGTGTATCAGGTGGCGCGTGGGGGTCTACCGCGGGCGTTGGCGAGGCGAGCGGCGAGAACATACATAGACGTGTCGTATCAGACGATACCTCAACGTTAACGACCTCTATGGTTCTATCTCTTATAGAAGTGCCTGTCTCAAACGCCACTTGATAAAACTTATCGTATAAGCCAGAGCGCCAAAAGATCTCTACATACTCCGTAGCAGTTGATATCCTGATGTCTGGATACAACAAGGCTCGCAAGTCGAATACCCTCTCAATGAACCAACTTAACGGGCCGGGTATTAAACCGAGAAAGTCCAACACTGTCTTTACACCCTGGGCCATCCTAAAGGCCCATGTCAACCACCAAGGCTCTTCGAACTTATCCCCCTTGACATACACATTGACTGGTCCTGCGAAAGCATTAGCTGGCCTAATTCTAAACTGCACACTCCGGATTACATAATCGCTTGAAGCGCCCCTGACTATGGCGAGGAAATCAGCCGCTTTTCCGCCAACGGCTGTGCTGTATGTCTCTATGTTTGTTAACACTACTGTGAAGTTTACTTGAGGCACTCTGGCGGCAGCACATGCTCTTAACGTCTGCGAGAAGAAACCTCTTAGAACAAGGAAGAGCCACCTATCTACGTTTTTGTCTATGAAATTCTCGGCGAATCTGTAGCCGGATATGTCAACGCGATATACTACCACCTCCGATGCCGCGTGGCTGAATGAAACTTTTACCACGACAGCTTTATCTCTGGCTCTCGCTTCGTCGTACCAAAGCCCCACGGTGGTTGAGCTTAGTGTTGCTGACCTCCGCACGTTATATATACACCGGCCGTTGTTGTAGCTGGAGGCGGTGAAAGAGGCTGAGTCTAGGCGGATGTGGGCGAACTCCCCCACGTATGTCGTGACTGTCAGCGTGGGACACGTGGGGGTATCCCAAGGCACGAACACTATCATGTCGAGGTTAAGTATCTGGGCGTAGTAGCCATCGACGAGAGAAAATGGGCCGAATATCATGTTTCTAACGGGTGGTTTTAGCACGTAATGGGCGACCGCTCCGCCTACGGGTTGCGACCTATCCACCGGCCCGATGCCTAGGAAGTAAACTCCGCCCGCAACGGGTATCGCGTTTTTTCTAAACCCTAAAGTTGCGTTGGCGCCGACGACGTAAGTCGCGCTGTAATACGGCACGAAGCACAGCTCCGCTCCGATAAACTGATTAGGCCAGCTGAGGGGTATGGAGGTTGTGAACACGACATATCCATTTCTTAAATCCACAGCCCACTGCCCTAGTAAGCTTCTCTTGTCTAAGGTGCTCGGATCCACCACCCAAACCTTTACAACCCCTCTGCCGACCGTTGTGCCAAATCCGTAGCTGTTGGTATAGACATACCACGCGGTTCTCCAGATATACGTGGCGTTGTATCCCACAGAAGCCACAGTGGGATTCGCCGGAGGACTGTAAGACTCCGTCCTCAATACGTCAAGACAAACCTCTCTGTTAGCATATAACTGGCCACTGAACTGCCGGTAGATAAAAGCCCCGTCTGGATATATTGGCGAAGTGGGCATTTGGTAGGTAGAAATCTGTGACCGCTGGCGGCCCTCTTCCTGGCTCTCCTTATCTAGAGGTCCCCGCCTAATGGGCGGCTTCACCCACTCAGATCCGGCCTTGGGGGCTGTGACCTTGGCGTCTGGCTTGAGGTAGCTGTATGTGGCCACTACGTCTGGCGGCGCCTCGACAAGCTCCACGACTGTTCCGTTGAGGTGTATTCTGAGGACTCCGCCTCTGGCGGTTGGAGGCGCCCTCGCCCCCAGCGCCTCTCTCGGTATGTATATCACAGCCTTTCTAAAGCTCCAGACGGGTATCCTAACAGTGACATTAGTTTCGACCCAATACGCTTCGTCCCACTCGCCCACGTAGGCTATGTGTACATGCCTAAATTTACGCCCATCGTAATACGCAAGAGGCGGGATTTCAAACCCCCCCTCTACAAACACCACCACATCAGACCCTCCCGCAAGCGTCCACCCCTCTATAACTGTGTTGCCAGCGCCGACGAGAGCTACAATCAGCGCTGTTGCTACGATGTACATTTTTAACCCGGGAAAAACCATATTTTTTACGTTCGAGTTCTTCTAATATTTCTTTGGTCTGTTCCATAAAACCATAATTATCGTTGTGCCTGTAGTTGCCGGGGAGAAAGTTGCAGGTCATGTGTATAGACAGGGCTAGAGGAGAAGCTCAGCCTCTCTTAAAACTCCTCTTGCTACGTCGATTTTAAGTCCGAGGATATCAAACGCCGTTACGCCAAGCACGACGGGGTCTCCCTCTTTGCCGAAGACCACCGGCACCACGCGCCTCCTGCCCATCAACACTACGCTGATGTCCCGCTCCACAAAGCCCCAAATCTCCTCCTCCCAAGCGGCTATATGCCCAACTCTTCTAAGATGCCACGTCTATCGACGCCGTAGGCAACGCCCGTATCCACAACGCCTCCACCTAGACAACTCTTCCGGCTTTGTAGGCTTAAAAAACCTACCACCCTAAGAAAACCAACAAGTATGCGTAGCCGGGGGTTTATATGCGTTCATTCCCCTCACGTGGGTTGTTGCGAGAGCGCCTAGTTGGGCTTCAAGGCTCTGAGTGCGCCGGAGATTATGCGATGGTACGGCATGGCTCCGGCGGGGGTCCGCCGCAACCTCAAAAGCCGTAGAGAGCCGCGGGTTGGAAGCGCGGCAGGCCGCGGAGAGCACCACAAGCCGTCAATATGGCATTTCTTCAAGAGGCGGTGGTTTGAGGTGGTAAGAAACCAGAGGAGACACAGTGAGGCTCGGGTCGGTCTTCTTGGCTTCCTCTATGAATTGGGAGGCCTTTTCCACATCGGGTAGCACCACGCCGTAGAACCCAACAGCCTTCGCCTGGCATCTAAAGAAGCTGTGTCTCGAGGCGCCTGGTATCGGGACCTTGGAGAAGATAGCCGCCGCGAAGAGGCCAGACCGCGGCAAATCCACGGAGTACGTAAGCACCGTGACCTCCCTAGCCCACCGCAGGTACCGCCTAGCCGCACTCCAGCCGAGCCCCAGCTCCTCCACCAAGTCGCTAGACGTGATGTGGGGGTTATGCACGTACATCTTCAAAACCCTCAGCTTCGTGGGACTCAGCCTAGCAGGCCTTAGGTTGGGCACAAACATGGGCCTGCCGTACAGCGAAGCCAGCACCTGTAGCTCAGTTGGAGTTCTGAAGGGAACGCCGAATATGTACTCCCCTTCCAACGTCTTAAACGCAAGGACGTAATTCTCCGGCAGAACCCGCCCCCTGAAGTAGGCGTAGTAATACCCCGCCGCGTCTGGCCTGACGTAGACCTGAGGAGGGCCGAGGATCCCCATTTCAAGCATCTTACTAATCCAGTAGTAAACGGCTTGTCTCGTCTTCCCTAGATAGCTTCCGATCTTAGACAAGTTGATACGACCCTCGGTCAGTATCAACGTCAAGGCCACTCTTTCGTCGTATTTAAGAAGAGACGCCATAAAACTACACCGATGTAGAAATAAAAAGCTGCGTTAAACACTACACGACGCCTCTCCTCAGCCGCCCGCCGCTGGCCGCCGCGTCTTGGTTGCGGGTCCACTTAGCCACGAACTGTTTGTAACAATCCCGCGAGCAGAAGACCCACGGCTTATTCACGCAACAAGTTTTTACAGTGATGGCCTCCCCCCTTATGACCCTCCCGCAGTTGGTGCACCTCAGCTCGGTGGGCCGCTGGATCTTAAGCTCGAACGGCATAGGCCTCAACAGTTAGGTCTTTGTGCACGATCTCGGCTATCCTCCGACCTGACAGCAACATGCCGCCGAAGATAGGCCCCATCCTAGGCAGGCCAAACACGGTGCAGACCGCGATACCCGCCACGTAGAGCCCAGGCGCCACCCTCCCCGTATGTTCTACCACAAGCCTCTCCGAGACCTCAGACCACGCCGACTTCTCCCCCCTAAGCTCAATCCCCAGCTCCGGCACCTTCCTCGCCGCTATTGATATCACCTCTGCGTCGTGGCCCGTGGCGTCGATGACGGCCTTTGCCTGGGTGTACAGGGGATCCACGTGCATTCCTGACATCTGGATTGGGGTCCATATCCACAAGACGCCAGTGACACGCGGCGGGTCGCCTCTGAAAATAACGTCGTCGACGTGCACCCCTAGTATGATTTTCGCGCCCGCGTCGACGGCTCCGGCGGCGAGTTTGGCTATTAGCTCGGCCGGGTCCACAGTGTAGAGCCCGTCTTCCGCCGGCTTGTACCTCACTCGGAAGTCTTTCAAAACAGGCAACGCCTCCTCCTGCACCACTATCTTAGGTATCATGTTGCCCCCCGGCCCTATGCCGCCGCCGAATGAGAACCTACGTTCATACACCACAACCTTGTGCCCTCTCTCCGCCAAGTAGCGAGCCGCCGTCAAGCCCGCCGGCCCAGCCCCTACAATAACCACGTCCACATCGCTGTATTCGTAAAGATCCTCCATCCCATGTTTAATAATCGCCCTTCCGATTTTCAGCTCCATAAGTGGCATATGATATCTCTATAAAAACGTTATTATTACGGGAGTTAGCAGACGCTACAGACGCTCGGTGTGTTGCACACGTCGCGGTAGGCGTAAGGCCTGCCGCCCAGATATACACATTCCCGCTGCCGAAGACGGCGCGGCCCCGCCGGCTCCCAGAGGCGCGAATTTAAATACTGCCGGAGGCTTGGCGCAGAAAGCGATATGCAACGAACTCACGTCTGCGATATGGCCCTCCAGAAGTCCAGCTCATACCTCTGGATCGCCCTCGCCACGAAGCGGTACCTGCCCCAGTCCAAATACCTCTGGGCTATCGGCTCGGCGATTGCCTCCAACTCGTCGTAGGGGCCGGCGAAGAGTTCCATAAACTTCGTGTTTTTCACGCCGTTGCGCCGGGCCCACTCCGCCAGGGCTACACAGTTGCGGCCCCACACCGGCAGGTTCACCGTCATGGCCACGGCGAGGTCGCCCATGTTGCCGTTTAGCGCCAGCCAGGAGAGGAAATGTGTATACGCCACCGCCGAGGGCTCCACCGAGTCCCATGTAAAAGACACGCCCAGCTCCTCCGCCAGCTCATACAGGGCATTCAGCGCCGCCCAGTCTCCGTCTATTAACATCTTTACGAGCTTGTACTCATCCCCCTCCTTCGCCTTGGCCATGGCCGCGGACAACGCCTTAAGATCGTGCGGCACTATATAGAGCTGGTTCTGTACAAATTTCACTAAGGCGTCGCGAGACGGCTTGAGAGCTGTTGATATAGCCGCGTTTATAGGCTCCTGCTCAGCCCTCAGCGTCTCAATAACCCTCATACGCCGCCTCCCAGAACTTAAGCTCATACAGCGAGGCCTGTTTAAAATATGGCCAGAGAACCTCCGCGGAGAGCCCGGAGGAGTCCAGCACCTCCCTCAGCCGTCTGACCAACGAGAGGTACTCCTCCGACAGATACACAGAGGCCCACCTCCTGTAGAGCTGCACCGGGTTTTTCTCGAGGGCGTCTTTGTGTCGCTGAGCTATCTCTGCGTAGCTCCAGAAACAGGGCAACACCGCGGCCATGCATTGGTAGAAGCCTTCTAGAGAGCAGACAGACTGGAGGTAAGACATGTAGCTCACATTGACAAAATTCGGCTCGGCCCTGGCGGCGTCTTCAAGCGTCAGCTCCACCTCCTTGAGAAGCGCCTCGTAGTTCGCCATCTCCCCAGTCACCGTGCCGTAGGCCAGCCCCAGCGCCTCTTTCATGAGCGACACGGTCGGCGCCTTCGCCGCAGCTAGGGAAAGAGCCTTGGCGAAGTTGACTAAATAGTTGTAATCCTGCAGTAGGTAATATCTGAATTTCTCCAGCGGCAGAACCCCGCCGTATACCTCCACCACAAAGGGATGTCTAAAGATCTGCTCCCAGATGGGCTCAGCCATTTTTCGCAACTTGTCCGAGACCATAAGTAACTAATCAAACTCATATAAAAAACTTTTATATGGAGAAGATCTCATGGCCATGGGCTGGAGGAGGGTTCACTGGGTTTTGTTTGCCGTGGTGTCCGCCAGCTTTTTCCTCGACGGGGTGCTGTTTAGCTTAGTTCCCACGACGATATTCCTCGTAGAGGAGCTCGCCAAGTTGGCCACGGTGATATTCGCCGTGAACTCCATAGCCTTTATGGCAGGCGCGTTTGCGCTTGGGAGGCTTGGAGATGTGGTGGGGAGGAGGCTGGGGCTGATTATTTCGCTTACTATATACACCCTTGGCGCCTTGTGGTTCGCCGCCGCCTATTGGATCGGCGTTCTTGACTTAGTTACGGCGCTTCTCTCCACATCCCTTATTAACTTCGGCGTGGGCGGCGAGGTGGGGCCTGCATATGCCGCCTTGGCGGAGTTGTCTCCGCCCAGGCGGAGGGGGGCCGCAGTTATGCTCGCGGCGAATTTCTGGAACGTCGGCGCCGCCATAATCGCCGCCCTCTCTCTTTATTACGTTGAACTCGCCGCAGATCCGCGGACGGCGGTTTTCTACACCTTCGTTACGGCTGTGGCGCTTGCGGCCCTCGTATTTATAGCAAGGCTACACATCCCGGAGTCTCCCCGGTGGCTTCTGGCCAGAGGAAGAGAGGCGGAGTCTAGGGCCCTCGTGGAGAAATACGGCGTTGAGCCGCCCCAGAGGGAGGAGAGGAGATCGTTGAGGGGGTACTGGGGCCGAGTGGCAATTTTCGCCGCCGCGTTCACCGCCCAGCTCATCACATATAACATCGCCGCGTACTACCTGCCGTATGCCCCGGGCTTTGCCTACGGCCCAGATCTCGCGCCGCTTAATGTGGCTGTGGCCAACGCAGGCGCGGCGGTAGGCGCCTTCCTCCTAATGCCGCTTATAGACAAGTCCAGACGCCTCGCCTTTCTAGCCGCCTTCGCGGGGGGTTTAGCCACGGCAACCGCCTTAGCCGCCGCCCACGGAGGGCCGCCCCAGCTCTACCTCGCCGTGCTCTTCCTCAACCTGGTGTTTTCGGAGTGGGCCTGGGCCGCCGTCAGCGTGCTGGAGGCTGAGCTCTTCCCCACGGCGGTGCGCTCGACGGCGGTGGGCATAGTCACGGCGTCCGCCTGGCTCATAAACGCCGCGGCGGTCTTCACAGAGGGCGTCCTCGGGGCCGGGCCCTTCTTCGCGTTGCTTGTGTCGCTGTGGGCCCTGGGCCTGGCTGTGGCCGCCCTCTGGTACGTCAAAGGCGTAGAAAGCGCGGGGAGGCGGCTAGAGGAGCTGGTGTAACTACTCTATGACTGCCCCGTATATCACGTCTATGCCGAGTTCCTGGGCTCGTTGTAGTGCCTCCTTGTCTATGTTCACGGCGACGATGATGAGCTTGGCGGCTTTCCTCCCCAGTATCCTCTCCACTATACCAGCCTTCTCGTAGAACCACTCCACATCGTCGAGCTCGGCGTGGGACTTCACCTCCACCAGGTACATCCCCCCGTCGTGTATGTACACGTCCACCTCAATCCTGGCGCCCCTCCTGTAGAACCTCCCATCTACGTCTGTGTAAACAAACTTCTCCACCCTCCCGGGCTCCACCTCCCTTTCCTCCAGCGCGTGGCGGTAAAGCTCCAGAACCGTCCTCTCAAGATCCCTGCCCCACCTCCTCCCCAGGGAGCCCACAGCCACCTTGAGCTCGCCCACAGCCCTAGCCAGCTCCTCTAGTCTCTTCTCATGTTTCTCCAGCAGGTTCGAGTGTTCTTCTAACAGTTTAGAATGCTGTTGTAATAAGTTAGTGTGCTGTTGTAATATGTTGGTGTGCTCCTCAAGGGTTTTGAACATCTTTTCGAAGCCCTCCTTCATGTAGCTGGCGAGGAGCTTAAGGGCCTCGGCCACCTCTTTCATCTCCTCAGACCTCGCCCTCAGTACGGCTCTGGTCACCACCTCCTCAAGCTTCTGCCAATCCAGCTCCATGCCCACAACTCCACGGCGCGGGCTACATATATGCTTTTCTTTGCCGCCTTCTGAGGCGCGACAGGTGGAGCCCGCAGACGAGGAGCGTGGGCGGAAGCGCCGCGGCCCCGAGGAAGACGGCTAGCTTGTCGAACTGACCAGCAGAGGCTAGGCGCTGTGTCTCTAGGAGGATAGGCGCCGTGGGGAGCGCCGTGATTAAAAGCGCCGCGGGGAACCTCAGCACTTTCCTGGAGAAGACGTACCAAGCAACAACCAACAGTGCGGCGGAGACCAGAGCCAAGAAGAGCTGAGCCGCAGCGAAGCTCGCCACGTCCACCCCCGCGGGCTCCCAGAGAAGGATGTAGAAGTCTCTGGCGTAGACGGTGATGGGTCCTCCGTACTGCACGTCCTCCTCGGCTATGGGGCGTACGTCGCCGTACACAACTACGCCGCCTGGGACGCCGCCCACCGGCTGGTAGATGTAGTAGCGGCTCTACAGCAATCTGCCGAGCTCGTGGTATGCGTCTGGGCCGAAGACATCCCAGGTGACAGACACGGCGTAGGCGTCCCCCAGCCTTAGGGCGATGTCCCACAGCTCAAGCCACGCGGCAACCACTAAGAGTGTCAGCATGAAGAGGAGAAGGCCAAAAACTACCTGCCTCAGCACATATAACGCAACGGCCTTTTATAAACTTATTCGACGCGGTTGTCCACGGCGTATTGCATGCGCAGAGGGCGGCTTAAAGCTGTTAAATACGGGGTCCTGGGAGGTGTGTTTCTGGTCTTGGTGCTTGAGGGGTCTGGGTACCACCTAGATACTTTGTTGAAGTGGGTGAGGGAGGTTTGGGAATTTCTGTGGGAGGTGGGGGTGCGGGCCGTGGTGGAGGTGCCGGGGGGCGAGCCGCCTAGGGTGTGGCTCTGCGGGCGGCTTGTCTACGAGGGGCTTCCCGACGGCGAGTGGGCGCTTCTGGAGGTCGTGTCCTCCGCGGCGCGGCGGTGCCTGGTCTCGGGCAATGCATAAACGGCGATCGGCACGGAGAGCCACAGCGCCGTGACTACCAACAACGAGGAGAGGCCCATGGCTGGGTAGAGCATGGGCCCCAGTATCATGCCTATCCTCGCCATTGAGCCGGCGGAGCCGGCGGCTAGCCCCCTCACGTGGTCTGGGAAGAGCTCTGGGGTGTAGGCGTAGACCACGCCCCAGGCGCCTAGGTTGAAGAAGTTCAGCGCCAAGGCGGCGAGGTACAGCTGAGCCGGCCCCTGGCTGTGGGCGAAGGCGAGGGCCGAGAGGGCCGACGCGGCGAAGAAGAGCGAGGCGGTGGGTCTTCTGCCGATGCGCTCCACTAAGAAGGCCGCGGCGAAGTAGCCAGGTAGTTGCGCAATGGTGGTGACAAGCATAAACTCGTAGGACCCAAGCGCCGTGAATCCCCGCTCCCGTACCAAGATGGTGGGGAGCCAGAGGAAAATGCCGTAGTACCCAAAGGCGAGGACAAACCAGGTGTACCACAGGGGGACGAGACGTCTGGCGTATTCAGAAATATGTAGCGTCGTCCTCCTCTGCGGTTTGTGCTCCGGCAGGACGCTTCTGATTGCCGCCGTATAGAGGGCGGTGGCGCTCAGTATTAACACAGCCGTTCTCCAGCCCAGGGCGGGGAAGAGATAGTAGGCTACGGCCGCCGCCGCTAATGCGCCTAGAGACCAGAAGCTTTCTAGAAGCACCACGTTTCTCCCCCTTCTCCCCGGCGGAGACAGCTCGGAGACATAAGACGCAACGACAGGAAGCTCACCGCCTAGGCCGAGGCCGGCTACAAACCGTACGACCGCGAGCTCTGAGTGGCTTCTCACAAATGCGGTGGCGCCGGTGGCCAGGCTGTAGAGGAGGAGCGTTGTTATGAAGACCTTTCTCCTGCCCAGGGCGTCTGAAAGCCTCCCGAAGAGGGTTGCTCCTATCAACATGCCAAGGTTGTTGGCTAGTATTACCGCCGTCCGTTCGGCAACTCCCATATTTAGCTCGGGCGCGGCGGCGACCAGCAGATAGGAGAGGAGGAGGACGTCCATAGCGTCGAAAAGCCAGCCGATGCCGGAGAGGATTATGAGCCTTCTCTCGGAGACCACGTGCGGGGGCTTGGCCATCTTTAAAAGTGTATGCAGGTCAAAATTTGTGCACATAAACAGCGCGAGGCCTTGAGACCCAGCAAATTTTTAAGTGTATATAGGTAAAGGGGGTGTGAAGATTACGGAGGTGGAGACCGAGAGTTCCGTATTGGCTGAGGCGCTGAGACGCGTGGGTGTGGAGGTGCGGAAGGGCGCCGCCGTGGTGGCGGTGTATGGGCGGGACCGCGACATCTTGAGGGCTCTGAGGGCTGAGGACAGGCCTGTCTTAGGCATCTCGCCGCCGGGGGTAAACGCCAGGCTGGCGGCGGTGGAGCTGAGGGAGCTGCCGCTTCTGCCGGAGCTGGAGTTTAAACCGGTGGACGCCATAAGGCTGGCGGCCGAGAGCGGGGGCCAGCGGATTGTGGCCATAAACGAGGTGGCTCTGCTCCCCGCGGAGCCAGCCGCCCTGGTGAGGTACTCGCTCTACGTAGACGGGGCCTTTGTCTTCAACGACATGGGAGACGGCTGTCTAGTGTCGACGCCGGTGGGCTCCACGGCCTACGCCCTCTCGGCCGGGGGCGCGGTGATAAGCCCGGGGGCTGAAGTGGTGGAGGTGGTGCCCGTCAACTCCATGTTGAGGAGGCCGCCGCATGTCTTCCCGGCGGAGGCCGAGGTGGAGCTGCGGGAGGCTAGGAGCAGGTCTGACATCTTGCTAATAGGAGATGGCGCCGAGAGGATCAAGTACCGCGACTCGGCGGTTGTAAAACGCGTGGGGACTGCTAGGTTGCTTGTACGGATTCAAAGAGAGAGCCCGGCGCCGCGGCTGACTCCGAGTGCTCTTCTGGTGAGGAAGATCCTGGAGGAGAGGGGACCTCTGACGGTTTTGGAGATCGTGTCGCTGACAGGCCTCTCGCCGCGTACGGTGCGACACGCCTTGGAGAGGCTGAGGTCGTCCGGCCTCGTCCGGTCCGTGGTGGACCCCGCGGACCCGCGGCGTAGGGTCTATATGGCCTAGGCGCTCTCCGCGGCGGAGAACTTCCTGAGGAGGATGGGCGCAACCGCGCCGACGGCGATGGCGACTACAGATATGGCGAGGTCGCGGGCGTAGATCAGCGGGTCAAGCGACGGCGCCGATAAGGTGCTTACTAAATATATCACGCCGAGGACCAAAGCCACAGCGCTCAGTATGTAGGCGACGGTTCTCATAGGCACCTTCTCTCTCCTCTATTTAAAGATTTAAGGTTTATTAAGGAGGAACCGGAAGTAGACAAGTGATTGTGTGCCAAGACGTTGGGAGGAGATATGGCGATTTCTGGGCGTTGCGGGGCGTCACGTTTGAGGTGGGGAGAGGCGCCGTGCTGGCAGTTCTGGGTCCCAACGGCGCTGGCAAAACGACGTTGGTGAGAATACTGACCACCGAGCTCATGCCCAGCGAGGGGAGAGCCCACGTGGCTGGGTTCGACGTGGTGAAGGAGCCGGAGAAGGTGAGAAAGGTTATAGCGGCAGTCCCCCAGGAGAGCAGACCCATAGACTTCTTGACGCCGTATGAGTTTGTCCTCAGCTACCTGCTCTTGCGCGGCCTCTCGCTGAGGGAGGCTAGGCGGCGGGCGGCGGAGGTTCTGCAGGTGTTCGGGCTTTGGGAGGTCCGAAACAGAGAGGTAGACACGCTCTCGGGCGGTATGAAGAGGAGGGTTCTCGTCGCCGCGGTGTTTGCCTCGGAGGCCGAGGTGGTGTTTCTCGACGAACCAACCACGGGCTTAGACGTCTACTCCAAGCGGCTTGTGTGGAACGCCGTGTCTGAGCTCAAGAAGCGTGGGGCGACAGTGGTCTTGACCACCCACTACGTGGAGGAGGCGGCGGCGCTGAGCGACGTCGTCCTCGTCCTCAACAAGGGACGTGTGGTGGATCTCGCGCCGCCGGATAAGCTAGTGGAGAAGGTGCCTGGAAGATACGTGGTGGAGATATACGGAGCCGATGGCCACACGGCGGGGGGCAAGGCGGTCCTGGATATCGGGGGCAGGAGGCTCTACTACGTGGAGAAGCCGCCGGAGGCCCTCTCGCTAGACGGAGCCAAGGTCGTGGTTAGGCCCAAGTCCCTAGAGGACTACGTACTGCTCACGGTGGGGGCTATAGAGGGGGCGAAGGAGGGGCATGAAGACGATTAGAGACGCCTTAGTTATAGCCTGGATAAACGGCTGGATAGCGGCGACCCGCGGCTGGATTTGGGTAATCGGAAGCTCCGTCAGCCCCATATCGTTCCTTGTAATCTTGGCGGTATACGGCGGGGTCGAGGGGCTTAAGTGGGGGCTCGTGGGGGGCTTCATCTGGACAATCGCGTCAAATGGCATCGGGCTTATCGGAGACGCTACCTACTACCGACTAGGAATCAAGTACCAGAGCATGCTGACAGCCGCCCCCGTCTCGCCGGCGGGCTACGCCCTAGGCCTGGCGCTGAGCGCCTTCGTCTTCGCCCTTCCCACCCTGGCGGTGTACCTCGCCGTCATGCTGTGGCTGGGGGTATGGATACTGAGACCCGAGTCCCTCTACGCCCTAATCACGCTTTGGCTGGCCTCCGCTGGCATAGGCTTTACCCTTGCCGGCTTCATCAAACACATGAGATACGCCTGGGCCCTCCCCCAGATCCTCTCCGCGGCATTTACTGTGGGCGCCCCCGTGTACTACCCTGCGACGCACCTGCCCAGCCCGTACCTCGGCGTGGTGCTTCCCACAGGCGCCGCCGCGGTGATTATCCACAACTCCACCGGCTTAATGCCATACGAGCCGGGCCTCACGGCGGCGGCCGCAGTCGCGCTGATGCTGCAAGGCGCCCTAGGCCACTACTTCATGTTTAAGCTGGCCCGGTGGAGACAGCCATAGCCTCTCTTCACACGACGACCACGGGACACCCCAACCCAAAGGCGACACTTCGCGCAGTGCATACGCCAAGCTTGCCGGCTGATAAAAGAGAGATACACCCAACCTCCCCCACGACTACACACCATAGAGAACCACCCACCAGACGTAACAATGTGACACATTACGGCAAAACAGAAACAAACAACGTTAAAAGACGAACGTTAAAAAAGGTGCAAAAATATGGAGACATGCCAAGTCTCCGGATAGGGGTAAACTGGGTTAAGCTTCTGGTGAGTCTCATAATTGCCGGCTTGGCGTTTGCCGTGGTTGAGACCGCGTACATCCTGTTTATCACGGGTACTTCGGATGTAGTCCTACAAGACTTCGATGAGAGTAAGTTCAGCCCTTTATACAAGAAAAACGAACTAAAAAGGGCGCCTCCGGAGGTTGAGGAGAGGATTGCGACGGCTGTGCGAGAAGTCGCTGGCGACAAGAGGTTCCTCGCCGCGTATATAATCAACAGTACACACTACGTCGTGTTGCTGACTAGAGATCTCGACCTGTACTACCTCCGCGTCAAGGCGGATAGAAGTAATGTCACTGTTGTAGGCCAGATGAGAGAGGTGCCGCGTAAGGTGGTGCGCACAGTGGAACAGAGAGAGACCACACAACGCGACAACATGACCCTCACCATTGTCGTGAAATACGCCGTGTACGAATATTCAACCAAGACAGAGAGCGGAACCCTAACCATATATTCTGTAGGTCCCGTGGAAAGCCAAAACGTGAAAGGACATGCGACGTGGGCCAGTGCCATACACTGTATTAAGAGCTCGTTCTATAATTGGCTTCCGAATGAGTTCGAGGTGTGTGCAACCGGCATTTGGTGGATAGAGTGGGGCGTGGCGGTGTTGCAGTTTGAGGACTGGTCTTACGCACGTGAAAGCGGCGCCGTGCAACAATGTAGCTTCTCTTCTCGAATAAGCGACGCCAGGCCCTATGAAGTAGGCGTCAGAGCAACGGGCAGATGGGCCACGTGTCCCGCGGGGCCGACAGTTAGAATAGCCCAGCTGTGGGCGCAGATATCCCTAGATTACATGGCCCGTGTATGGAGGGGTGGAGGGGGCTCAAGCTGGGTCGCCATGGGTTTCTGTTGCAACCCGTATCCGTAGGATCTGCTCGTCTACCGCCTTTTTCCCTCTTCTTTGTTCTGAGGGGGGTTGCTAGATGTAGAGGGGCTGGACGCCGCCCGACTCTGCCACAACCTCCACCTCGACACCTATGTAATACGACTTGACCGTCACCTTGACGTAGGGCGGGTTCACCGCGGCTTTTACCCGCTCCATGAGGTCCACAGCCAGCTCCTCGTGTAGTATCTCCCTCCCCCTGTAGCTGTCTACCATTTGTTTAAATTCCTCTATGGTCAGTGCGGCGTCTCGCGGGATGTATTCAAGAGTCACCTCGAAGGAATCCACGGTTTTGCTTATGGGGCATATGGACTCTCCCCGGGTTTTTAGCCTTATGAGGGAGGGTTTTTTCGTCAGTTTAATCATGCGGTGGGATTTCTATATTTATTAAAGAGTTGACGCCCAGCCGTGGTCTGCCTTGTGGAGCGGTGGAGACAAGACCCCTACTACGGCGCGGTCGCCGTGGTGAAGACAGGCGGCGGATATATGGTGGGGGATTTCACGGGGTGGGTTCACGGCGCGTTTAAAGACCGCGCGGAGCTACCGCCTGGTCTCTACAGACTGGAGGAGGGAGATTGCGTGGTGGAGCCGCCGGAGTATCCCTGGCACTTCGCGGTGCCGTATATGGCGGCCGACTGGGGAGACGTGGTGGAGCTCCGGATATATGCCCCCGAGGAGCCGGAGGTGCCGGGGGGAGAGGCGGTGAAGCTGGCGGACCTAGGCCCCTTCGCGGTCTACCTAGCGACGACGCGAAGGAGGCGGTACGAGGTGAGGTGTTGCGGGAGGGTTAGGCGCTTCCGATCCCCGCCCGGCGCCCAGCCTCCTTCTATCTCGGCGATGTACGAGGTCTTGCCAGACCGCGCCGCTAACCGCCTCGGTTGTCGGGATCTGAGGCGCCACTTCTGCGGCGGCACCTTGAAAGACGTGGCAACCCTCGCCTTGGAGGCGTTGGGGTTCTCAGATGCGCTCTATCTACACCCCATATACCCAGCCATGAGCTACCACCGATACGACGTGGTGGACCATCTGCAGGTAGACGAGAGGCTGGGGGGCTGGGCCGCCTTCGCCGCTCTGCGGGACGCGCTGAGGAGCGCCGGCATGGGGCTCGTCCTTGACGTCGTGTTGTATCATGTCGGTCTCCGCAACCCCCTGTTCCCCGGGGGGCCCTTCATCTTGAGGAGTCCGGAGCTGGCGCGCCTGGCGAAGGAGGCGGCCGTCCGGATGCCGAGAGAGGTCCTCCGGGAGCTGATGGTCGGGGAGCCGCCATACGAGACCTTCCTCAAGGTGTGGCTCATGCCGAGGCTGGACTACTCCAGGCTGGAGGCGGTGGAATACGCCAGGAGGGTGGCGGAGCACTGGGCGCCCCACGTCGACGGATTTAGGCTGGACGTTGCCCACGGCGTGCCGCCGGAGGTCTGGGCCGAGGTGTTGAGGCCTGCGTGGGGCCGGTACGTATTCGGCGAGCACATGGGGAACCCCGCGCCTTTCTACAGCACCGTGAGAGGCTTCACGGCATATATGCTCTACGGCGCGTTGACCGAGTGGCTTGGAAAAGACGTGGGGAAGCTCGCGGAGGCGGTAAACCGATACATAGCTCTGACCCCGCCCACCTCTCTGCCCCACATGAACACCTTCTTGGAGAACCACGACCTAGACAGAGCGGCAACTGTCTTCGGCGGGGCTCTGGAGATGGGCTATGCCATTATCTACTCGCTTCCAGGCGTGCCCTCGGTGTACGCCGGCGGCGAATGCGCCGAGGAGGGGAAGGCAGCGGACCACACCAACAGAAGGCCCTACACGCCGTGTCCCGACACGCCCGTTAGACAGCTTCTGACGCGGCTGTACAAGACGAGGAGGGACCTGAGGCTAAACAGAGGCCCCGCCTGGGCTGAGGCAAGAGGCTCCTTACTGAAGATACGCGTGGCCAGGGCCCAGATAGCTATAGAGGAAAAGCGGGCAGTATTTAATAATACCGATCAAAGCCTTGAACTACTATATAAATAGACCCTGGTTATAGTCCATGAAACTTGATTTCAGAGGCGTCACGGCCATCTACGGCCGGCCGGGGGCCGGCAAGACCAGTCTGGCGATGCGCATAGCCCACGAGCGGATTGCCGAGGGGCAGAAAGTGCTGTGGGTCTCGCTCTACGAGGACAAGGAGACTTTTTTCAGAAACGCCGCGGCATTGGGGTACGACCTCTCTAAGGCGGAGTTCTGGGATATGATCTTCGTCAGGCCCGATATCATACTCAACCAGATTATCTCGGCTGCTTCTCAGGGGAACTACGGCCTAGTCGTAGCCGACTCAATATCGGCTCTGGTGGATAATCTCCAGAGCAGGGAGTATCTCATAAATGCGGTGTATAGGGTCTTCAAGCCGTCTAACATAGACTTCATCGGCATAGCCGAGGAGGAGTCGGCAACGCCTCTAGATTACATAGCCGACAACCTGCTCCGCATGGAGCTGAGGCTTGAAAACGGGATCGCCGAGAGGAGGATGTATGTGGTGAAGGCTAGGGGGAGGCGGGCTGGCTACTACGTCGAGTTTGACATCTTGGGCGGCCAAGGCGTTGTGTTCCTCGACGATCTACCCCGGCCTGCGGCCAAAGGGCGGTGGGAGAGGCAGATAGAGACTCTCCGTAGCGCGGTGGGACCTGTGAGAGGCGGGTGTGTGTACCTCTTCGGCGGCCGCGGGTTGACGTCTCTCCTTGCCCGGATCGCGGCGGAGCTTTCCCGCGAGGGGCTTAAGGTGCTTTACCGCGTTTTCTTCCGCGCCGCCTCCGCCGCCTCTACGCTTGTGGAGAAGTTCGGGGGCAGGGCCGTGGTGCAACGGGTGGAGCCCCGGCCCCAGTCGCACTTCACACATATCAAGGGGCTTTACGAGACCTTGGCCGAGACAGATGCAGACGTGTTGATCTCAGAAGGCGTAGACGTGGAGTCCCTGGTATACGGCAGAAAGGCTCTTGACATAAACAGGAGGGAGATTGAGGAGCTCAGAAAGCTCGGCGTCGCCGTTTTTATAAACGTGGACAAAGACTTCGGGCTTAGGCCCTTCGCAGACGTAGTTATAAAGGTGAGGGGAGACAGGGCCGTCGTCTACTCCCCCCAGGGCAGAGCTCTGTGCCGCTACGAGACCGCCCCGGCCCCCCGCCTTGTCTGCTAACGCCGTGGACTGCGTCAGGATAGAGGGCAGGGCCTACGTAGCGGGCAGATTAGCCCGGGTGAGGCTGGGGCGAGAGGGGTGCAAAACTATGCAGTTTTCCAACGACTACCTCATCCTGCCTGGCATGGTGGACGTCCACGTCCACTTCCGCGATTGGGGGCTTTCGTACAAGGAGACCCTAGCCGGGGGCGCGGCCGCGGCGCTGGCGGGCGGCGTGGTGGCAGTCGGCGACATGCCCAACACGAGACCACATATAAGGACGGCGGAGCTCTACCGCAAGAGGCTGGAGGAGGGGGCATCCCTCCCCATCATCTACAAGCTACACATGGGCGTGCCGGAGGACCTCGCCGAGCTTGACGCCGCCAGGCCCGGCTCTGTCAAGGTCTACCCGGAGGATGTGGAGGCCTACGGCTGGGGCCACGTGGAGGCGTTGATGAGGAGGTGCGCCTCGCTGGGCTGTGTGGTGGTGTTTCACTGCGAGGACCCCGCCTACTTCAGAGGGGCGGAGCGCCCGCCGGAGGCGGAGATGCGTTGCGTGGAGAGGGTCCGCCTCCTTGCGTCTCTGACGGGGGCGAAGGTGCACTTAACCCACGTCACTCTGCCCCAAACGGCGGAGATGTCCCGGGGCTGGGCCTCCGTCGACGTCACGCCGCACCACCTGCTCCTAGATGTGGATAACTGCAGAGACCCAGGGCTCTGTCTCGTCAACCCGCGGCTGAGGACGCCGGATGTCCGGAAGGCGCTTCTTGCCGCTTTCGTCGCAGGTCTCGTAGATATGTACGCTACAGACCACGCCCCGCATACCCTGGAGGAGAAGAAGTCACAGAGCCCGCCCCCCGGCATATGTAGCATAAACATTGCGCTGAGTCTCCTCCTAGCCCTCTGGAGGAGGGGCGTAATCTCGCTGGACGACGTGGTGAGGCTTTACTCACATAGGCCAGCTCGCCTCCTCGGCGTAGATGTGGAAGGGACATTCGTCGTGGTTAAGCTGGAGGAGTTTAAGGTGCGCGGGGAGGAGTTCGCGGGGAAGTGTAGACACACGCCTTTTGAGGGCTTCACCGCCTTCGGCAGAGTAGTGGCAACCGCGGTCAGGGGGAGGGTTTACTTCAGAGGCGGGGAGGTCTACGGCCTTTAGGCTTCGTACTTCTCGGCGAGTTTAAACAGGGAGTTTAGAACCACCTCGTTGGCGCCTTCGTAGATCTCGGTGGCCTTGGCGTCTCTATACAGCATCTCCACCTTGGAGTCTGTGGAGTAGCCGAAACCCCCCATCATCTGCATGGCGGTCCGCGTAGCGTCTACGGCGAGCCGGGATCCCAGGTACTTGGCTATCTGGGCGTAGAGCGGGAAAAGCTCGACGTTTTTATCTCTGTAGTAGGCCGCGGTGTAGACAACGCCTCTCACCGCCTCTATCTGCGCCTTGATTGAGGCTACGTAGTGCTGGAGTATCTGGAAGTTTATTATGGCCGTGCCGAACGCCGTCCTTCTCTTGGCGTAATTCTCGGCCTCTTTCATGGCGCCCTGCGCAATGCCGAGGCCTATGGCGCCCACACAAGTACGGCCGTTGTTTAAGTCGTCAAGCACCACCTTGAAGCCACCATTTAAGCCGCCTACCATAGCCTCGTCGCCCACTTCACAGTCGTGGAGTTTGACCTCAGCCGTGCCGGTTCCCCGGACGCCCATCACGGCGACGGGGTTCGTCTCCACACACTTCCCCCTCTCTACGAGGAAGAGCGTCACTGTCTTGTGTTTTTCCTCAGGAGGCCCAGTCCTCGCCGCAACCAGGAAAGCGTCGGCGTACATGCCCGAGGTTATCCATAGCTTAGTCCCGTTGATAACCCACGAGCCGCCTACACGCTCAGCCCTAGTCTCAAGCGAAAAGGCGTCTGAGCCGCAACAGGGCTCTGAGAGGGCGAAGGCTATTATCTTCTCCCCCCTCACAGCGGGCTGTAGCCACTTCTCCCTGAGCTCCCGCCCGGCGTAGTGCATGAGGTTGTACACAATCATGGAGCCCTGAACCTCCGCGACGGTGGCCAAGGCCGGGCTCGCCTTGGCTACCTCCTCCACCACAAGCACCAAGCTCCGGAAGTCCAGCCCGGGGCCTCCGTACTCCGGCGGGGCGTGCGGCGCGAGGAGGCCCAGCTCCCCCATTTCACGCAACAGCTCCCTGGGGTACCACCCCTGGTCTATCCGCCTGGCGTTGGGCTCCACTCTCCTCTCCACGAAGTCCCTTGCCGTTTTCTTCACAAGATTATGCACCTCTTCCAGTTGTGGATACATGGAAATAGATTTAAACAGACTTTATAACTATTGTCAAGTCAACAAGATGTCTATTTTGCACATATCCTAATGCTTTTATCCTGGCGGCCTACGGCATTTGTGAAATGCCCAGATGCGGTGGTTCTGGCGGGGAGGCGGATAGAGCTTCAAAACTGCGTCCCGAAGAACAAGGAGGAGTGGAGCCTAGAGCTTGCAAAGCTCCTCGCAGAGATAAACGGCATAAGATTTACAGACACCGTAAGAAGGGTGGTGGAGTACGTCAGGAAGTTCTGGGAACAATACGAGGTATGTCCCCCCGCCTCGGTTATAGAGTCGGACCTGGGCGTCGACAGGAAAACTCTGCTTGAGGCCTTCGGCGGTAGCTACAGCGCAATCTGCGCCTTAGCTGGCGTAGAGCCACCGACCGGTTGCCTCTCCCAAGTCCTCTCCTCTACGTAGCCCGGTAGAGAAGCTCCACGACGCCCACCACCTCGGCCCGGATACCCAATGCGTTGAAGACTCTCCTCAGCTGGGCCTTGCAGGTGGCGCAAGGCCTCACGGCAGTTCCGAACTCCACGTCTCCATACGCCTTTTCCCAGTATTTCACGGCCAGCTCCGCCGCCTCCGGCGCTATAAGCCCACCTCCCCCCAGACAACAAAGAGATTCCCTTGGGTTTTTCCACAGCTCCACATACTCCCCCACAGCCGCCCTTAGGAGAGCCCTAGGCTCTGTTACTATCGGAGAAGCACCACGCGAGTAATTGCATGGGTCCATGTAGACCACAGGCCGCCGCGTCTCCATACGCCTAATCTTCAGCTCGCCGCGGCTGTACGCCCGGAACAACAACTGATGTATATGGACGGCGGGTCGAGGCGACTTAGGCACGACAAGCCGCGTAAAGACGTGCCACCCGTGGCCGCACTCCCCAAATACTACGATGTGCGGCCCCACTTGCCGTATTTCCTCTAGGTACATATTTGCGATCTTACGCATGTGTTCCGCGCCGAGGTAGTAGCCGTAATTCGCAGTGTCGGTCACCCGGAGGCTTAAAACAACGTCGTAACCCAGCAGATTAAGGAGGTACACGTAACCGCGGAACGCCTCCTCAAACTCAAACAGGTCTGAAGACGAGGGGAAAAGAAGCGCAACTCTCCCCCTCGGCCTCTCCTCAGCTCCGCTTAGCGCCTCCAGGTAGCGCTCTCCGTCGAAGAGGTAGAGCCGCGGCGATGAACCCTTCTCCTTCTCGAGCTTCTTGGTAAGCGCCTTAGCCGCCATGGCCACCACCTTGGGAGGCATCCCCACGTTATTTCCTTGCCTTAGGAAGTTGTCGACCACCTTAGCCGCATACGGCACGGGCTTGCCGGCGGAGGTCAGCACGTCTCTTATCTGCCGAGTCGCCTCAGCGATATCGAGGCCCAGGGGGCAGAAGTAGGCGCACCTCTTACACATGGCACACAGCGAGAAGCTTCTGTAAAGCTCTTCGGGCGTGGCCCTCCTCCTTACAAGCTGAAGCCTCCCCATGGGCGTGTTGGCAAATTCGCCGGTGGCGATATAAGATGGGCATATCTCTATACAGCTCCTGCAACGGGTGCAGGCATACGCCGCAAACAGGGCATAAGGGGCCCTATCCACGTCCAATATATACCAGGGAGATTTTAGCAGTTTGAAAAGTGCAAAATCTACATAGTAACAGTTTAAATTGCAGAAGGTTGCTCTACCATGCTCCTAATATTCCTCCCTGTATTCGCTACAGCCGCCACGCTGGCTCTCTACAGAGCCTACAAGGCGCTGTCACAATCCCCCACAGCCGTGGCGCCTCAAGAGCTCATGCGCTTCTTGACTTTCGGAGGGATCAACAACAGGCGGCTTAGGGCGCTGTCGCTCCTTTTTCACTTCGCCATAATCACCTCGCTCTTCGGCCATTTCTTTATGTTTATAAAGGAGGTGCCCCCCGTCCTTCCAAAGCTGGGAACCGCCCTGGGTCTCACGGCAACCGTAGCCCTGGCTCTGCTGGTTGCTAGGAGGGTCTCCGAAAGAGACCGCGAGTATCTTCTCGTATCCATGTTGCTTCTCCTAACCGCCGCCACAGGCACGGCGATGGGTCTCGCGGCGCCGAGGGAATACGCGGTGGAGGTTGCCCTATCTCTTCCGCGGACTCTCGACGTGGCTAGTGTTCTGCTTATTGTCCACGTCATCTGCGCCACAGCCGCGGCGGCGGCTGTGCCCTACACCTTGATGAGCCACGTCGTGGCGCCTATGACTTATCTCGCGGTGAAATCTAGAAGACTAAAGAAAGCGTAAAGTAGGTAAGGTACGCGGCTACGTAAGCCAGCAATAGGTTTGTCGCGACGCTGAGCAGAGTAAGCCTAAGCCCCACCGTCTTGTAGATGGAAGAGAGAGTTGCGATACATGCGGAGTACATGGCCACAAATACCAAGTAGGCAAGTACGGCTGGCAACGGCAGAGAGGGAAGCAGCTGCAAGCCGCCGGTGGCTTCAAGGAAGCCCAGCACCACCTCCTTGAAGATCCAACCCCCTATAAGCGGCATCACCAGCTCCCAAGGCATGCCAAGTGGCCCGAAGAGCGGCTGCATGGCTTGGCCGGCCAAGGCGAGGTAGGAATGGGAGGCGTCCTCGGCAACGCCGTGGGGCCCGAAGGCTTGAAGCGGCCATAGGGCGAGCATGACGGCGACGAGAGGCGGCGCCACCTTGTGGAAAAACTCGCGGAACTCAGCCGCAACTTTCAAGGCGTATATGCGGAGGTTTGGGAGGAGTATGGGGGAGGGCGGCACCCCGCCGCTGGCGGCCGCGCCCAGGCCCAGAACGCGCCTATATATCAGCGACGCGAGGAGCACCACAAGAAAGGCGACCACGTAGGGGAGGAACACGGCAAGCGGTATGAGATACGGCATGTGGGCAAAGGCGGCAGTCGCCACAGCGGCGAAGATGGCGAGCCTCGCGACGCAGGGCACATATGGCAACAGCAGAGCGGTGAGAACGCGGTTTGTCTTCCCCCAGAGCACCCTAGCCGCGGCCACGGCGGGCACGTTGCAGGAGGCCCCCACAAAGAGGCAGACGACGCCCCGGGGAGGTATGCCTAGGCGTGTCAGTTGCTTCTCAAGGCTTCTGGAGAGGAGGGCAATTACGCCGCTGTCTTCATACAGTGTGATGAGCGAAAGAGCCACAAAGACGTATACAGATATTGTTAACAGAGTTAATAAGGTTCCCCATAAGGCCTCCGCAACGAGGCGGCCGGCAAGTCCGCCTACGTTCTCCAGGATCCAGCCAGATACGGCGCCGTCCACCGCATCGAGGATTTTGATAATCGACACAGGCAGTTCGGCACCCCACGGCGTGATGCCCTCGACAATCGTCATGAGGAAAATAGCGGCGGCGAAGCCCAGCGCCACGAGCGTCAGAAGCGCCAGGGCGGGGCGGGCCAAGATGGAGGACTTAACCGCCGCGGCGGCGGGAGGCTCCAGCTTGATGAGGCGCATCATCCCCCTGGGAAGCCCCTCCCCGAGGAGCTTCATCAGCTTCTCCACACCCCTTCTCTTGATCGCCGATACGTAGACCACAGGCACGCCAAGGGTCTTAGAAAGCTCCTCCTCCGAATAAGGCGGGGTCCAGAGGTCAGTCATGTTAAATACAACAGCCACAGGCTTGTATCTGCTGGCCACCTCAGCTATTTTTAAGGCGTTTTCAACGGCGTGAGGCGCCGCGACAACCACCACGCCGTCGTAAGAACCTTCCGCTATTTCTTTCATCGCAATCTTCTCATCTTCGTCGAGGGGGTTTTCCGGATTTAGAACCCCGGGCAGGTCGACGATTTCGATTTTTTCGCCGTCCCACCTCAGAGTAGCCTTGTGTATCTCCATAGTGGTGCCCGGGTAGTTGGCAGTCTTTACGTAAATGCCTGTGAGGGCGTAAAATAGAGAGGACTTGCCCACGTTTGCTGGACCTACAATGGCGTAGCGCCTCACACGCTATTAACGTTGTTGATATAAATATTTTTCCAAGATGGTTTTAATTTTTGCAAAATCTATTTCGAAATCTATTTCGGGTGGATATGTGGGTGTAGCCACATTTATTTATCGGATAAAATATACAACATTTAAAAAGATGCAGATTTTTATGGTCTATGAGCATGAGGAGAGACAGGGTGAACATCGCCGTGGCCAAGGAGGTTGCGGACGTGCTTGCCAACACCGCCGAGGAGCTGGGCATGACGCAGTATGCCCTTGCCAACCAGATACTCGCCGTGGGGCTGGACCTCATCCGTCAGGGCTACAGCGTAGCTCAGATAAAGGAGATAGCCCAATTCTACAAGGTTATGACGGAGCTAGAAAGCGTCCCTGTGCCTGGCAGGCTCCTTGACAGGATGATTGTGGAGATGTACAAGGAAAACCCCGACGCCGTGACGCGGGCTTGGTGCGACGCCGGCAAGATGCTGGCTACATACATCAAGGCGGTGTTCGAAGATCTGGAAAAGGCGGTTGAGCTGGCGCCCTACGTGGCGAAGGTGGTGCCTGCTAAGCGCTTCGATGTTAAGGCGAAAGACGGCGAGTTCACCATGGACACGATAGGGGTTGGCTACAGCCTAGAAAGCGTCCAGGTCACCGCCAAAGCCGTCCAGTGTCTCCTAGAGGAGCTCAACTACGAGGTGAAGGAGATCATCACGGCGCCCGGCATACTCCGCGTCAAGGCCGTCAAGAAGTAATGGCGGTATCCATCAGAGCTGTCAAGAGGAACTTTGGCGACTTCATACTGGGGCCCATAGACCTAGAGGTGGGAAGGGGGGAGAGAGTGGCCATTGTGGGGCCCTCAGGCTCCGGCAAATCCACGTTGCTCCGCATCGTCGCGGGACTCGTCAAGCCGGACGAAGGCCGCGTATATATAGACGGACACGACGTGACTATGATAGAGCCGTGGCGCCGCGGAATCGGGTTCGTCTTTCAAAGCCCCGCCCTCTTCTCCTCCCTCACCGTGTTGGAAAATGTAGCGGAGCCGCTCATTTCGCGCGGCGTCTCTAGGCAGGAGGCTGTGCGAAAGGCGCGCGAGGTCTTGGAGGTCCTGGGGCTTGGACACCTCGTGGGGAGGTACCCCGCACAGCTCAGCAGAGGACAACAACAGAGGGTGTCCCTCGCCAGGGCGCTTGTGTTGGAGCCACCTGTTTTGCTCCTCGACGAGCCTCTCACGGCGCTGGACGCCCCGCTGAGGGGGGAGGTTCTGCCCTATATCTACGAGGCGTCGAAGGGACGCACCGTGTTGTACGTCACGCACGACTTTGAGGAGGCGACCTTCATCGCAAGCCGTGTGGTGGTCCTCATGGACGGCCGGGTGGCGGCCCAGGGAGATGCGGTGGAGCTTTTTGAAAACCCGCCGGCGCCCAAGGTGGCCCAGTTCCTCGGCTACGTAAACTGGCTGAAGGCCAACTGTGGTCTTCTCTATTTTAGGCCGTGGGACGTAGCGCCGGGCTCTACCTACGTCGGCCGCGTCGTCGCCGTGTGGTACAAGGCGGGGAGATACGAGGTGTTGGCGGAGGTGGAGGGGCGACACGTGAGAATCTTCATGCCTAAGCCGCCGCAATCCGAGGTTTTCTCCTTCGACGTTGTCAAGGGGAAGTGCTTCCCTCAGATGGAGTAGGGCCTCGGCTTTATGAGCCGCGACGCGGCGAGCAACGCCAGCACCAAAAGGGCGAGCACCGCCGAGTAAAAATGCCCAGTCTCGACAAGGTCCGGCGCTCTTGAGGTGAGGAGTCGGACGGCCTCCGCGGAGAGCGTCGTGGCGCCGCCTGTGGTGAGCATCAACGACAGCGTCGTCTCAGACAGCGAAGAAGCGAGAGCCACAAGCCAGGTCTGCACTAGGGTCGGCCCAAGGGCCTCGCTTATGATCCGCGTGACGCATTTCGACGGCCCTAGGTATAGGAGGCAAGCCTCCCTCGCGTCTACCCTTATCTTCTCCCAGGCGGGCTTGACGAGGGAGTAGGCAAGCGGGGCGATAACTACTGCGTGGGCTACCGTTAGTATAATCAATGTGCCATACAGCGGCTGGGCCATGTGGAAAAAGCCAAGGGCGAAGAGGCTTTTCGAGAGAGAGACCGTAACCACATATGCCCACGCCGGTAGCCGCGAGCCGACGGAGTCTGAAACCAGAAAGGTCAACAACAGGAGGAGCACCGCCGCAGACGACGTCAGCGCCACGGCGAAGCTGTTAAACAAAGGCTGAACCATGGCGTCAACGCCGCGGGGCGACAGCAGAGGCGAAAAGATGTAGAACACCACCGCGAAGAAATAAAGCGCCACTCCGAGGGAAAACGCCGTAAGGACGGGACCCACGGCGGGGGCTCTCGGGGCGGGCTCCGCAGGCGGAGGCGCCGGAATTCTAAGGAGAGGAAGGGCGAGCACCGCCGAGGAGAGGAGGCCCAGCAAAACGAGGCTCGCCACGAGGTCCGTGGAGGCGAAGGATGTGGCGTAGATGTAGACGAGAAGCTCAAGGGTGGGATATCTGCCGCCTAGGAGAAGCGGGGTCGTGAAGCTGAGGAAGCTGAAGATAAACACGGTAAAGAAGGAGTACAAGACGGCAGGTCGCAACTCGGCGAAGATTATCCTCAGCCTCGCCGCTGTCCTCCTCACGTAGAGGTCGGCCGCCTCCAGCAAGTCGGCCGGGATAGACCTGAGGTTAGACTCCACAGCCAGCGCCACATAGGGCCCGTAATACACGGCGTGCGCCACCACGATGCCCCACGGCCCGTACATGAAATCTCCGTGAAGCCTAATCAACGCGTCTACCGTGGAGAGGGCGGGGGCAAAAAACGGCACAAGCGCCACGGGCTTAACCCAGGGGAGCCTGACATACGCCGGCACCAGGGCAAGCCCCACCGCCAGAGACAACGCCGCGGAAGCCGCCGCCTGGGCCCAAGTAAATGCGAAAACCCGAAGCACGTAGCTGTCCACCTGGAGGGAAACGCCATATCTAGCCAGGAGAATAAAGTAAGGGGCTGCAAACGCGGAGAGGAAAAAGAGTGGAGGAATTACGTACCGGCTCACCCGCCGAGTATCTCCCTCTGCCACCTAAGCCTCCACTCGTCGGCCTTGGACCCCAGCGCCGGGTTGTGCACCACGACGCTCAGCGGTTGCGGGAGGCCCTTGTTGTTTTCTATCTTCGCGTCGGGTCTCACCGGAAGCATGTAGTTATACGGATCAACAAGGTCCTGCCCCTCTTTGCTCAGGGCGAATTTGACGAACTCCACAGCGAGGTCGCGGTTCTTCGAATTCTTAAGCACAGCCACGCCCTCCCTGTAGAGGAAGGCGCTTGAAATCGCAGCGCGCATATGTGGTGTGCCGGGGTCTATGGCGTGGCTGAACCACGACAAGACGACGATCACCTCGCCCCGCTTGAGCGCGTTTCTCGTGGCCGTAAAACCACTGGGGTACCCCACCTTGGCGATCTGTCCAGCCAGTTGTTTAAGATAGCGCCACCCCTCCTCCTCGCCCTTCACAGACATGACCCATGAAAGCACCGCGAGACCTGTCCCCGAGGTAACGGGGTTTGGATACGCGACAAGCCCCTTGTACTCAGGCCTGAGCAGGTCGTCCAATGTCTCGGGCGGCTTCAAGCCGAGTCTCGCCAACGCGGTCTCGTTGTACACAATCCCGATGTATGACTTGTCCAGGGGGTAGACGCACCCATGGGGATCCCAGTACTCGTCGGCCGGCACCCCCTCTACCTTTATGCCGGGGCAGTAGAGGACATCCTTCTCAATCAAAACGGTGTAGTAGAACTCCGGAATGCCTATGGCCACGTCCCAAGGCGGATTATCCTTGTTGCGCACCAGCTCATTCACCATCTCCACCGCGCCTCCCAGCGGCACGAAGGTGGCGTTTACGCCGTATTTCCTGCTGAACCCCTGCGCCAGCGCCTTGCCCAAATCGCTTATGCCCTGAGGCCCGACGATGACAAACCTCTTCTCCGCGGTCTGCTGGTAGGCTTGCAACGCCAGGACGGCCACAAGCACGGCGGCCACGGCGAAAACCACCGCCAATAAAGTCCTAATAGACATATGAGCGGCATGTTATCTCTTTTTAAATGTTAAATACGTCCAAGTGGAGAGACTTGTGATGACACGGCCGTGACTCGACCGGTGAAGACGTGTTTCTAAGCTGAAAAAGTTAGAATGTCTCGACGAAGTCCGTCGGCTTCGGGATATCCTCTTTTAAGCCTTTCTTCTTTCTTAGCTGCTTTACGAGGTCTAGCAGTAGCGACTCCGGCATGGGCGCCCACCGCGAGAACTGCATAGACCAGAAGATCTTGCCGGCGGCGGCCGCGCGGAGCTCGTCGCTTATGTTAAACGACTCAAGCACCGGGAGCTCCGCCCTCAGATACGCCATGTACTCCTGCTGAGTCATGTCCAGCACCTTCCCCCTGTGTTTGTTCAGCACTGAGGTCACCGCGCCGATGTAGTCGGGCGCAACCTTGATGTCTAGCTTCATCAAAGGCTCCAGCACCGTCGGCCTCGCGGAGAGCACGGCGGCGAATATGGCGTTCTTAGTCGCAGGCATTATCTGCGCAGGACCGCGGTGGGCAGGGTCCTCGTGTACGACGGCGTCGACCAGCACCACCTTGACGCCCCTCATAGGCTCCATAGCCAAAGGCCCTGCCTCAGTAGCCCACCTAAAGCCCTGAACGATGTAGTCCCTTATCTCCCTGAGGTACTGAATGCCGGAGGTCCTGTCTACGATTATGTTGAAGTATCTGTCGTCGATAGCCCAAATGCCCCTTGCCTCGTCGGCGTCCCAGCCGGCTTTCTCGCGCAGGATCTTCGCCCGCTCCCTCGGATCCTGGTCCTCCGTGACCTCCTTCAGAGCGATGAGCTCTATGGTGGTCTCGTCTAGAGGCTCTACGTAGAAGTAGAGGCGGTTGTGCTTGTTTGGGGATTTGCCCTCCCACACCTGCGACCTCTCCCGCACCGTCTCTCTGAAGCGGATCAGCGGCGGCGACACTGTGAATTCCGTCTTCGTCCTCTCCTTCAACAGCCACGTGGCGATCTCCAGGTGGAGGGTGCCAACGCCGGACAGCAGAATCTGGCCGGTCTCTTGGTCAATCTTGAGGTCCAGGGTGGGGTCCTCGATCACCAAGTCTTTCAAAGCCTCCACCAGCCTAGCCAGCTCGGCCGGGTTCTTCGGCTCGATGGCCACCGTCACCACCGGCTCGGAGATGTATCTCATCCTCTCAAACGGCGGGATGTCTGCGTATTTCGGATCCACCAAGGTGTCGCCAGCCCTGGCCTCGTCTACGCCCATCAAAGCCACTATGTTGCCGGCGGGCATATACGGCACGATGATTCTCGTGGGGCCCATGTAGATGTATGTCTGTAGCACCTTCTTCTTCAGCTTCCTGCCGATTATGTAGATCTCGTCGCCCTCCCTGATCGTGCCGGAGAACACGCGGCCTGTGGCGATCAAGCCGGCGTGGGGGTCCTTATTCACCTTGCTGATGGCCACTACGGTCGGTCCGTTGGGGTCCGCCTCGAGAAGGGCCTTGCCAACCTCGCTGTTTAAGTCGCCGCGCCAAAGTCTCGGGATTCTGTACTTCTGCGCCACGTTAGGCGGCGGCACGTGTTCAATTATCATAGTCAGCAGGGTCTTATACAGCGGGAACTCCTCAGCCAGCTTATCCACGTACCCCTTCTCGTACGCATCCACTATGTTGCTGAACCTGAGACCTGTCTTCTGAGCCAGCGGGATCGTGATGCCCCACTTGTGAAGCGCCGACCCCAGCGCCACCTGGCCCTTGCCCGGGTCCACCTTCCACTTGTCTTTAAACTCCGGCGGGCCGAACATGTCGATCAAGGCGTTGAAGTCCTTCACAATGGTCAAAATCCTCTGCTGGATCTCCTGAGGCGAAAGTCTAAGCTCCTTGATGAGGCGGTCGATCTTGTTTATGAAGAGCACAGGCCTAACGTACTCCTCCAGAGCCTGCCTCACCACGGTCTCAGTCTGCGTCATGACGCCCTCAACGGCGTCAACCACCACGAGGCCGCCGTCCATCACCCTAAGCGAGCGGGTGACGTGACCAGTGAAGTCCACGTGGCCCGGCGTGTCGACGAAGTTAATCAGATACGGCTTGCCTCCGTATTCGAAATACAGCGAGATGTTAGCCGCCTTGACAGTCATCTGCCTCAGTTGCTCGATGGGGACGTAGTCCATCGCAAGCGCCTTCCCAGCAACCTTAGGCGACAGAAGGCCGGCGCCCATCAGAAGCGAGTCGCTTGTAGTAGTCTTGCCGTGGTCGACATGTGCCAGTGTGCCGGCGTTTCGGATCTGCGCAGGGTTCTTCGCAATTGCTAAAATCTCGTCCAGTTGCTTTTCAACGATCCTAACCGCTGAAGACATGCCCGACGATGAGAATACATATATTAATTTTTCTCCCCCGCATTACCCAAAACCGCCGGCGTGTAGGCCGTGAGAGGCACGTAGCGGCTTGAATGTGGCATAACGCCGTGGATACTTGGCAGTTGACGAGGCTTAGTCGCAAGCTCTGTCTAGCGGTTCGGCGTATTGCTGGGGATCCCCGCGCCACGCCATCTTCCCCTCCCTAAGCGCGATCAAGGTGTGGCAACACCTCAGAACGTCGCCGTGGTGTGTGGTTACGACAACCCCTCTCCCCGCCGCGTAGTCGGCGAGTATCCGCATGACGCGACCCCGCCAGTCGCCGTGTAAATGTGCTAGAGGCTCGTCGAGGAGGAGGAGGTCTGCCTCCGCCGCCAGCGCCGCCGCGATGACAACCCTCTGTCTCTGCCCCCCACTGAGGGTTTTCCACCTCCTCTCCGCGAGGTCCTCAACCTCCAGGAGACGCATGTAGCGCCTTGCCGCCTCCACGTCCGCCCTCCCCACCGGCGTGGGGGAGAAGCGGGATCTCCCGGCCAGCGCCACCTCTACCGCCGCCGCGTCGGGGGGCACGTAGAGCTCCCCTACATATACCTTCACCTTGACGCCGACGTGCTCCACCAGGCCGCGGTCGGGCTTCAGGAGGCCCGCCAAGATCTTGAGGAGGGTGGTTTTTCCCGACCCGTTGGGCCCCACTACGCAGGTTAGCCCCTCCCCCAGCTCGCCAGCCGCCTCAAGGACAAAGTCGCCAAGCCACTTAACTACGTTAAACCTTACGTACATACCTCCACAGAAGCCAGCCGGCTGCAGGGGCGCCCACTAGAGACAACACCACGTTGACCGGCAGCTCTCGGGGCAGGAGGAGCCTAGTCACCAGGTCGGCCGCAAGGGCGAGGGCAGCGCCAAGCCCCGCCGTCTCCAGAAGCACCAGATCCGCCCTATGGCGTCCGGTTACCCAACGCGCCATGTGGGGGGCTAGTAAGCCGACGAACCCCACAGGCCCTACGGAAGCTACGGCAACGCCGACGCCCGCCGAGGCCGCGCCAACGACGTAGGTGACAGCTCTTCTCACGTCTACCCCCAGCCCCGCCGCCGCCTCCTCGCCGTGTATAAGCGCCGCCACATGACGCGAGTTGAAATAGACGAACGAAACCAGGACAAGCGCCGCCGCGGCTATGATGTACCCCCACCCGCCGGCGGGGTAAGCGGCGAAGCTCCCCTGGAGACCCAAGTATATGTAGCCCAACTCCTCCGGCGGGAGGGCCAGCAACGCAAGCTGAAGCGCGGAGAACGCTACGTAGGAGAGGAGGACGCCCGCCATGAGCACTACGAGCATCCCCGCCCTCCTCGTGAGGAGGAGCAAGGCGGTCGTCGCGGCGGCGGCGCCCAGCAACGCGCCGAGGAAGAAGCCGAGATACGGGAGACCCCAGAGCCTCCACATGAGGTACGATCCCAGAGCCGTGAGGACGGCGACGCCGCTGATTCCCAGCACGTAGGGGTCCGCCAGGGGGTTCCTCAACGCGGTCTGGAGGAGGAGGCCCGACACGCCGAGCAAAACGCCGACTACCACGGCGCCGAGGGCACGGGGAAACCTAACCGTCTCGATAATATATGGGTCTACACCGGCGGGACCCAGGAGAACTGCGGCGGAAAAAAGTAGTGGAATTAGGAAGAGCAGGAGCCGCCTCACCGCAGATGCACAAACAACGTGAAGTTGCCGGGTGGCGACACCTCTGGGTGCAGTATCCACACGAGCTCTTCCAAGACGCGCTCTGGGTAGGCGTTGGCCAGCTGGAAGAAGGCGGGGCTGTAGGCGTAGACCCGGCCCAAGATGACCGGCCTCAGCTCCTTGAGCCTAGGCTCAGCCTTCAGCAGGTCCTCGACCGTGGAAAGGCCGTAGCCCGACCAGATGAGGATGTCCACGTCGTTTCTGTGTTTGAGGACCACCTCCATGTCTACTTTGCTGTAGTTGGCGTAGGCGTATCTCCCGCCGGCTAGGCGTATCAGCTCCCTGGCGCCGGGGCCCGCAGGATACAGCACCCCGCCGAAGATTATAAACCACGCCACCCTCGGCCTCTCTAGGTCGGCCACCAGCGACATGAGGGAGCTCCACCTTGCCTCAACCGAGTTGAAGATCCTCTCGGCGTCTTTCGTGGCGTTGAAGAACACTGCGATGAACTTAATCCACTCGGCTCTGCCGAGGGGGGAGGCCTCCTGGAACTCGTTCACAACGACGTAGGAGATACCCATCTGCGCCAGCCTCTTGACCACGGCCTCGGTGCCGTAGGGGCCTGGGTAGAAGTAGACTAAGACCACGTCTGGTTTCAACGCGGCAAGCTTCTCGAAATTAGGCGAGTTGGCGGGGCCAACGTCGGCTATCGTCCCGTTTTCCAGAAGCGCCTTCACCTCGGGCAGATACCAATCGTACTGGCGGCCCCACATGATTCCCGCGATAGACCTTAACACGTCTACACGGCTCGTTTCCACGTAGAGGCGATACGCCATCGCGACAGCGGTTGACGACATGAACACCGCTCTCCCGACGGGGTACTCCACCACGACGTCCGGCCTGTATTTCTCCCGGTAATACACGGCCATATCCTGCGGCAGACCCCGGGGCACCGCCAAAACCCTCCTCCCCAAGGCGTCTGTGAGGACGTACACATCTCCCTCGTACGATGCGGCGAAGAGCTTGGCGTATCTCACCGTAAGCGAGCCCGCCGGCCGCGACGCCACTTCAGCCAGAAGCCGCGCCTCCGCGTACGCCGCCGATGCCGTCTTGTTCACAGAAGCCACTATCGACCTAAGCTCCTGTATATCCCCACGGAGACCTCCAACGTTACGGGCAACCTCATCAAGGCTTTTCTGAAGCTGAGTCAGCTGGCTTGAAATGGTCTGCGCCGTCGAGATAGCTTGATACGCAAACGCAACTGCGATGGCCGCCACGAGGAGCGCAATGGCAGCTACTGCAGTCGTGAGCTTATTCATAAGGTGGAGAATTCTCCATTATTTATAGTTTTCGGGTATCAGAGCCGCCTCGGCTACGTCTGTCACATACGGCGGTAGCCACGCCGTACCTTTCTCAGCTGCTTTTTTAAAAACGTCTGCGATAACCTCAGGTGAGCCGCCCTTGGATAAGAATTCTGCGACGGCCGCCGCCCGGTTAACTGCGCTACGCCACTCCACCCGCCAGACGTAGTCGTAGAACTTCAGTCTGTACTGCGGCGGCTCCCGCGGCTTTAACGCCTCTTCCACAGCCCTCCGTGTCTCCTCCAGAGAGCGGGCCGACTCCACCGCAATTTCTAGATACGCCGTGTCTCCCACCACGTCGTAATCCACGTAGTAAGAATACGCAATTCCCCCAGTCCTCAGGATGTGAAAAAGAATAGACTTAGTCCCAGCCTCTAGGTGGAAGGCGGCGCCGTATAAGAGGGCGTAGAGAGAAGCCGGATCGTCTACAGAGAGGCGGAGGGTCTTGGCGTAATATACGCCGTCTATATCCCGCTCCTCTACAATAAGCCTAGGGCCGGACGTTGCGGCTGGACGCCTCTTGGTTGGTTTAGTCCCAGTCAGCCCTCCGAAGAGCTCCACCACGCGTTTTACCGCCTCTTCGCCGAAGCCACCTGAAAGCACCACGACTGTGTTGTCGGGGGTGAACCACCTCTCTTTAAACTCCACCAGGTCCTTCAACGTGATGGCAGAGACAGTCTCGGGGGTTCCGCCGACTGGGTCACCCCAGTCTGAGTCGCCGAAAAGCGCCCGGATGCCCAGCTCCCCAACCCGCGACGAGGGGTCTTCTCTCGCCTGCCTAAGTTCAGAAAGCACCACGTCTCTCTCCCGGAGGAGGTTCTCCTCGGCGTAGCGGCTATTCACGTAAAGTCTATACGCCAGCTCCACCAGCCCCGGCGCCGACTCGGCTACGGCCTCTAGAGTCACCATGAGGAGGTCTCTCTGCGTGTATGCGTTGTTAAAGCCTCCCAGCGACTCCACAGCCTCGTCTACGTCGAAGCCCGGCACCCGGAACAACATGTGCTCCAGGAGGTGCGTGATGCCTCTACGCTCTCTCTCCTCATACAGCGAGCCGACCCCCACCGCCACCACCACAGCCGCGGTAGGCGACTCGAAGCGGTCCAGCACCACGGTAACCCCGTTGTCCAGCTTCACAGTCTCCACAGAGGGAGGAAGCCCCCACTATATGAACTTAAAAACTGGACTTGTAGACGTATGTGGAGAACCTCCTAGTGGAGCTAGAACTAACAAGGGAAGAGGCGGCGTCTGTTAGGTCTCTGCTGGATAGGTTGGGCATAAGCTACAGCGTCGTTGAGTCGGGAGACTGGGTCCGCATAGTGGTTGCTGGGCGGCAGGCGGTGGCCTTCGCCGCGGCCCACGCCGCCGTCGTGGAGAAGCTGGAGGGGGAGGCCCTGGAGCTGGTGTACTTCGTCGGGAGGTTCATCGTTGAGAACCTCGGGAAATACGCCGTACTTAAGATGCCTACTCCCAAGGAGGCCGCGGAGGCCGCCTCACTCATATCGTCCGTCGCCCCGGCGAAGGCCAGGGGCCGTGTGGTCAAGGCGGGTGGGAGGATCCTCACGCGGCTCTTAGACGTCTCCCTCAACTTCAGACAGATGAGGAAGAGCGTAACCCAAGAGGTGAAGGCCTTCGTGGCGCGGATCTACGACCTCCGTAGAAAAGCCGTCTACGTGCCGTTGCGCCTCTACCGGCGTTACGCAGAGCTCTACCTCCCCCGCGTGGCGGGGACGCTGGTGGAGATCCCCGGTAGCTGGCTACAGCTTGTCATAGGCAACGGCGTGTTGACCGGCTGGGACGCCTTACCGCCCGACTTCATGGAGGAGCTGGAGATGCGTCCCCTAGGCACATACGTGGCAGAGCTGGGAGGCGCCGAGGCGGAGGTGGAGCTCTACGCCCTCGGCGAGTACTGGAAAGTCGCAGTGGTGAAAGGGGTAGACGTCGCAACGCTCCTCGAGTACCTAGACACGGAAGGTGAAATCCCCGAAAAAGACGGCAAGCTCTACCTCTCCCGGTGGACGACAGCCGAGCTCCTCAAGCGAGGTGCCCTGAGGAAAACCAAGTGACGAAGGCCCGAGCGGCGTCGGGCCCCGCCGGGCGGACATGTTAGACACGACGCAACTTGCAGGTCTGTATCGATTGCATTGACATGTGTCTATAAATGGTTTACGCCTATACTTCCTCACACTCCGCCTTCCTCTTCACCAATAAGCTCAACCAGCCTAAGAGCCGAGGCGATCTCCACCGCCATCGCTTCCCCCACCACCACTTCAAGCCCCACCGCACTGGGATAATAGCCCACCCCATCAAAAAACTCCCCACCGAGCGGCAAGCCCATCTAAGCACCTCCCCACCCCCCGCTCACCCTAGCCGCGCGTCACGCCTTAAAACTCCCCACGCATCCTCCTCCATGGCCGCATAAGCCTTCAAATCCTCCTTAAGGCCGCTCGCCCTCTACCTCTATACCCCTTTTTCCTTCTTAATCCTCTCTTTCATGGTCTTTCCCAGTGTGGCGGCCTGGCGAGGGGTTCGTATACAACGAGAGGTCTAGCGGCGAGAACCTCTAGTTTGCTTTAGCAAACACGCCCAACTCCCTCAGCACCAGACACAGATTAGATGACATGGCTCATATCTTGTGAACCCCGTATCTATTATGCACCGAACTGGAACCTATAAAAATTAAAATTTGGTTTATCGATATATAGTAAAAGTAATTACGTCGATGAGCGAAGTAAAAAGAAAAAGAGTTACGAATATGGCCTTATGCCTAAACCCCTAAGTAGCGTGAAATTAAAGGAGTTCTTAATAACCATACTGGTTGCTTTTCCTATTTCTGGAAACCTGTCTATTGTGGATTCTTCATATGTAACTATGACTGGGACCATGTCTACTTATCTTAAAGATATGATGTCAGTTGTATGAAGCGGAAAACTTGGCTGATATTAATGGCCGTGGCAGTTGTGACGTTGATTAGTGTTGGTCTATCGATGTTTGCCGCATCAGCCAGCGAGGGGGTCAATGTAAAGTTGCCGCCGAACTCGACCTTCGTAGCCGTATGTCCACTACAATTTGTAAATGGTGGGCTGATGCTGGCGGGGACATGCGTCTCTGGCAACTTGACCGTGGTTGAGTTCCGGGCGGTTGGCGACGAGCTGGCGCTGAAGTTTATTCTCTACGGCAGAGAAGGGGGGATATACAAGAGGGGGAGCGAGTGGCCTAAGTTTATGACTCCGCTCGAGAGAGCCGGCGTACCGCGAATTAGCTGAGAGGCTCCGTGTAAACGCCTCAATATACCTAGTGGACTGGGACACGCAGGGGCAGGCGGGGGCTATTCACTCGGCGGGTCTCCGTACATGACGTACTCCCTCATGATGGAGCATACAGCTCTAGTCGTGGATAACAAGACGCTGATCGTCGTAGTTACATTTAGAGCGTGGAGAACCAACCAGCAGATAAGAGGAGTCATAGCTGAGGATGTCGAGCAACGCGTCCGCCAATACAGAGAGTCGCTTCACCAAGCGCATCTAAGAGACGTCGAGGAAGCTCTAAACTCGTACTTCAAGAGGTGAGCTACATCACAACGGTTTTACCGCAGTTTTTCAACAGTAGTATTCATTCGGAACGACCTCGCGCCCCTGGGTTCACACACCTGTTTTTCTTTGTCACCCCCGCCTTGGGCTTGACAGGCCTTTCGAATATTTACCTCGTGTTGCCAAATGGCTTGAGATCCAGACGCATCGGCGGGGCTCGCCGCCGTGGCCGGTGAGGGCGGCGTCGTTTTGATAACACGACGTGGAAACTGGGCGTATACGTCAGCGGCTTGAGGCAAGACGCCGCCTACGGCCTCGTCTTCTTCCTCATCGGCGACGCCGTAACCCTAGAAGGAGGCGCCTATGCCGGAGTGCCCCGTCTTCCGGATGCAGAGATGGGTCAACAGGCGGCATCGGGTCCCGGGCGTTCTGCGCCTTGTAACGTGTCTGTGTAGATGATTGTTATAAATGGCGTGGTTTTTTTGTGTCGTGGAGGGGATTACGTCTGTTGAGATGTATGTCGCTGATAGGAACGCGGAGTGGCTGGGGGTGCCCCGGCTGGTGCTTATGGAAAACGCCGGGGCCGCCGTGGCACGGAACGTGACGGGCCGGTTCCCCGACGCCGCCAACGTGCTTGTGGTCTGCGGCACGGGGGACAACGGCGGGGATGGCTACGTGGCGGCGC
The DNA here is from genome assembly GCA_036833835.1 of Pyrobaculum sp. Lineage (GTDB taxonomy): Archaea > Thermoproteota > Thermoprotei > Thermoproteales > Thermoproteaceae > Pyrobaculum. Next base: position 56,267 of record DAITPC010000002.1, read on the forward strand.
GGCACCTCCACGCGGCTGGGCGTAGGGTGAGGGTTGTCGCGTTGGGGGAGCCTAGGGAGGAGCTGGCCCGGCTGAACTACGAGGCGGTGAGACGTCTCTGGGGCGTGGGGCTGGTTGTCGTTCAGTCGCCCCTGGAGCTCCTCGCCCTTCAAGACTGGTTCATGTGGGCCCACGTCATAGTAGACGCCGTGTTGGGCACCGGCATACGGGGAGCTCTGAGGGAGCCCCACGCCACCGCCATAGAGCTTATGAACATCGCGCCGGCGCCTAAGGTGGCCGTGGACGTGCCAAGCGGCCTCGACCCAGATACGGGGGAGGTGAGGGATAAGGCCGTGAAGGCCGCTGTCACCGTCACCTTCCACAAGCCCAAGAAGGGCCTCTTGGCCGAGGCGGCGAGGCGGTACGTGGGGGAGCTTGTGGTTGAGCCAATCGGCATCCCGCCCGAGGCCGAGGTAGTGGTGGGTCCCGGCGACTTCGCCCACCTAAACCTCGCGAGGCGGCCCGACTCGAAGAAGGGGGACCACGGCAGGGTGCTGGTGGTGGGAGGTTCGCTGGAGTACTCCGGCGCCTCTGTCTACGTGGCCCTAGCCGCCCTGCGGGCTGGCGTAGACCTAGCCGTAATCGCCGCCCCGGAGCCCGCCGCTGCGGCGGCCAAGGCCCAGAGCCCAGACGTAATCGCCATCCCGCTGGAGGGGCCTCGCCTATCGCTGAGACACGTGGAGAAAGTCGCGGCCCTCGCGGAGAGGTTCGACGTAGTGGCCATGGGGCCCGGGCTGGGCACGGAGGGCGAGACCCCAGACGCCGTCCGTGAGCTATTCCGCAGACTGGCCGGCAGGAAGCCGCTGGTGGTAGACGCAGACGCCATAAAGGCACTTGCCGGGGAGGCGGCGAGAGGCGTGGTGGTGTTTACGCCGCACGCCGGCGAGTTCAAGGTCCTCACGGGCGTGGAGCCGCCGCGGGAGCTGGGGGATAGGGTGGCGGTGGTGAGGGAGTGGGCTGCCAGGCTCAGCGCCGTGATTCTGCTGAAGGGCAGATACGACGTGGTTTCCGACGGGAGCCGCGTCAAGGTAAATACCACGGGCACCCCCGCCATGACCGTGGGCGGCACAGGCGACATCCTCACAGGCCTAACCGCCGCCTTCCTCACCAAGGCCAAAGACCCCTTGGAGGCCGCCGCCGTCGCCGCCTTCGTCAACGGGCTCGCCGGAGAAGACGCCGCGGCGGAGTTGGGCTACCACATAACGGCATCAGACCTACTACCAAAAATACCAAAGGTGATAAGAAGATTTACTTTTTAGACCACAACAACTACACATAAGCCATAGAAGCTGTGAAAGTTTCCATTCGTAACTTCAAATCCGTAAGGGAGGCGAAGATGAGGCTTGGAAGAGTCACCGTCCACCTGGGGCCGGCCGCCTCCGGCAAGACGAACATACTAGAGGCGTTGGCGCTAGCTAGACAGCCCGAGGCGCAGATTTTTCCGCAGTTTTTCAACCTCCTTTGAAGCATGTGGCGAAGATAAGCGAGGTGGGCTACGTCGTCATCTCTACTCACAACCCAGTCCTAGTCTCTTTGTTAGAGGCAGGTTAGACGTGACGCTAAGGCGATGGGGATTCACGATGCCGACGACATAGCTAATACGTAAAGTTGTTAATGTCCTAGAAGCTTATATTTACATGGTTGTACATAGATGTGGGTAGGGCTGAGGTTGAGGTGTTGAGGGAGCGGGCTCGTATGTTCTTGGAGGCGGCTAGAGACGACTTGAGGGCGGGGAGGGTAGATCTGGCCGCTTTCCACGCAGAGCAGGCGTCTCAACTTGCGCTTAAATACGTCTTAGCTGTTCAAGCGGGTTATTACCCGCACACGCATTCTCTTCGGCGGCTGTTTGAAGAGGTGCGGGCTGTGAGGCCTGACCTTTGGCAACTATACGAGAGACATATGTTGGCCTTTGAAGTTATGGAGGATGCTTATCTGGGGGCCAGGTATCTCCCCAGGCGGTACAGTAGAGAGGTGGTGGAGCACTTGATTAAGGTGGCTGAGGAGGTGGCGTCGTTATGCACATAGAGAGGGGGCTGAGACGTAGGCAGGTTCTTGAAAGCTGGAGACGCCACGTCAAGAGGCTATGTGTGAGGGCTGCGGAGTTGCTGGGGGAGGCCAGGGTGTTGGTGTTTGGTAGCGTGGCGCGGGGGGATTGGTCTGCAGACAGCGATATCGACGTGCTTGTGGTGTCGCCGAACGCCCCTGAGGATCCCTGGAGGAGGGCTGAGGTAGCTACGGCGTTGAGAGAGGCGGCAGGGGAAGCGGCGTCTTTGCTGGAGCTACACATAGTGAGGCCTGAGCAGTACTTGGGCTGGTATAGGCGGTTTATAGACGCGGAGGTGGAGGTCTGCTGAGTGTTCAGCCGCCGAACCTCCGCCTCCTTATTTACAGCGGGTTTTATTCACGTGTGGAGGAGTTGCGTAGGGTGCGTCGGAGGGGGAGGCGGCGGCGCGGAGAATCAGCACAATTGAGCTGAGGAAGATGCTGGGTAGGTTCTATCTTATGGGGGAGCTTCCCCGTGGCGGCCAGCGCGCCTTTTGTAGCGGCGTGCGACGTGGGGTGGCTGAAGTAGGCGCTGGAGGCATATGCGTTTTCCGTGTAGCTTTACGCACCTCGTCGCTGTGCTGGGGGTTCAGCTTGACCTTCCGTCTCTAGCACATTCTACCGGGTGGCCACCCCTCGTCTCGGCGTTGGGAGAAGCCGGCGGCTTGGGGTGATTCCCGCCGCTTATTTCCTAGGCGTGGTGGCGACGTGGTTCCTCTCCGGGGCCCGTGATTTTTGTAGCTGTCTACGCCGCCGGGGTCGCGTTCTTCACCTACGGGGCAGTGTACTCGGGGTTCGCCATGCCTAGGTACTACGACCACTTGGCGTTGGTCGGGTTCCTCCTGTTGGAACCTGCGTCTTTCGTATGGAGCCACGTCGTCCAGCTGGCGATGGGGCTCATGTGGATCTACGCGGGGGTTGAGTCGCTGGAGGAGTTATGGAGGGGGCCAGGCGTCTGCTTGACTTGCTGAGGATCCACGGACCTCTAAACGGAGTTAAGCTGGGGCTTCTCCTAGCCCTCTACCACATCGACGGCTACGTCACGTTTACGGATCTACAGAGGGCGTTGGACTTGCCTAAAAGCTCTCTTCACGAGTTTCTTGAGGAGGCCGGGTGGGGCTGGAGGAGTATAGGCGGGCTATAAGACCTCGGCGTAAGGGCGGTGGTTAAAATCACGGATAAGGGACGGGAGGTGGTTAGGCAATACATCAGCTGATAAAGGGGGCGGCGCTGTAGTTCATTCTACGAACTTCGGACAGCTTTATGTAGACCGGCGTTCACACGTCCATGGTCGTAGTAGAGGTGGTGAAGATTTGGAAGAAATACGGCAAAGTGACGGCTTTGGAAGACGTCTCCTTGGAGGTTAAGGGGGGGGGGGGACGTTCTGCGTGACGGGGCTCAACGGGGCGTAAGACGACGCTTCTCGAAGGGATTCAGGGGCTTAGGCGCCTGGACAGGGGTAGGCTCTTCGGCATTGAGGTGAGGGGGAGACCTCCCCGAACATCTCGGCGATCTCTGTGTTCCGCAACGGGACGGGCATCTTAGCAAGCATTCCGGGGTGGCCGCCACAGTTCGGCGGAGGCGTGCGCCACGTGGATTTAAGCACCTCCGTGGATCTGTAAACGCCGCGTGGCTCGCGAGGATGGGCTTGGCGATAGGCTTCTACCTAATGCTGACGGTGGCATTCACCATGTACAGCCTCCATGTAGCTGGCTTTCTGAAGAGGCTGTATCTTAGGCTTGGAAGCAAGAAGTGTCTCTCATGGCGGTTGCGCTCGGCTTGCTGGTCCTCTTTGACGTCTCTCTTCTCTATCGTAGCTCTTGCCTACCTGGGGGCCACCCGGCGTTGATCTTCACAAAGGTGGGGTTCCACGTAGCCTTCATCTCTAACGTCTTGTTTGGCGTTGGTATAGGTCTAGATCTCCGCGGCGGATATAAGGCTTAGGTTCGGCGTCACGCCGCCTGTGCTCCCCACGCCGCTCTTCTTGCTATTGGCGTTTCTCTCCGGCTACTTCATGCCGGCTGAGCTCTCGCCGGAAGGCATACTTAACGTAGAATCTCCCTCCCTACGTCGCGAGGTTTTTCGCCGAGGCGGCGGTGCTATATGGACTCTACGACTGGTGGCGGTGCACAACGGCCTTCTCAGTCTCCGTGGCAATACCTGTCGGAGGCCTGTTGCCACATCTGGTCGTAAAGAGACAGTAGCGAAATAGCCCCAGTTCTGTCAATGGATAACGGGTTAATCTGTTTCCTCTTCGTCCACGGCGGCGAGGGCTTGGTCTAGGAGGGCAAGGGTCTCTGCGAGTTGCCGTATGGCGGGGTCTGGGGATAGGCGGTACAGCTTTATGCGGCCGACGGTCTTGACCTCTATTATGCCGTATTGTATGAGGGGTTTTATCTGCTCCTCGACGACGCGTTGCGACGCCTGGGAGCGTTTGGCGAGTTCCGTGAGGTTCATCTCGCCGTGTCGCCAGAGGGCGAGGACGATCTTTATCTTTGTGGAGGAGCCAAGAACCCGGTCGATCACGGAAAAGGGGGTGGGTGGTTTATTTCTTATTTCTTTTTGCCCAGAAGTCTGTAGACCTTTATGCCTGTGTACGGCGACGTGGCGACCGCAAATAGCATCGGCCCGCGGGCGGTGTTCTTCTCCATCACCTCGTATTTGTCCGTCTCAAACGATTTCTTGGCTTTTATGTCGTAGAACTTTAGCTTCTGTTGGGGCATGACCCTCTTTTTCTCGGGCTTTAAAAAACCGTCGTTTATTTTAAAACAATACCAAAAGGCCCACGGGCGGAAGATCAAGAGCTAAGCCCTCTTCAGTTTCAGGGCGTTGGCCGTGACGGTGATGCTACTCAGAGACATGGCCAGCCCCGCGAGCTCCGGCCTGAGATGGAAGACGGGGTAGAACAGCCCGGCGGCGACCGGTATCAGAGCCACGTTATACGCAAAAGCCCAGAAGAGGTTGAACTTGGCGTTAGACACCACGCGCCGGGAGAGCTGGAGGAACTCCACAACCTTAGACAAGTCCCCCCTGGCCACCACCACGTCGCCAGCTTCCTTGGCCACCTCAGTGCCGCCGCTGACCGCGACGCCCACATCCGCCGTGGCGAGGGCAGGTGTGTCGTTAACGCCGTCACCCACGAAGACCACGCCCCCCTCCCTCAGCTTCTTCACGATCTCGGCCTTCTTCTCAGGCTCGGCGCCGCCGAAGTACCTAGAGATGCCCAGCTTGGCGGCCACGGCGGCCACGGCGCGTTCGTTATCGCCGGACACCACCACGGGCTCAAGCCCCATCGACCTAAGCCTCTGGACGGCCGCCGCCGCGTCGGGCCTCAGCTCGTCTCCAATAGCCACAAGCCCCCTGACTCTGCCCTCCACTGCCACATACACAACTGAAAGTCCCTGGGACCTAAGCTCCTCAGCCAGTCGCCTCATGTCCTGGGGCACCTCAGCGCCGAGGGCCTCCATCAGCTTCTCGTTGCCAACGCCGACGGACTTGCCGTTAACAGAGGCGTAGATGCCCATCCTCGGGAAGGAGTCGTAGGAGTCCGGCGGGCGTACCGCCAAGCCCAGCTCGGAGACGTAGTCCACAAGCGCCCGGGCGAGGGGATGCGTGGACTTGGACTCGGCGGAGGCGGCGTAGGCCAGCGCCCCCACGTCGCCTACGTACTTCACCACCCGTGGGGACCCCCGGGTCAACGTTCCCGTCTTGTCGAAGGCGACGAACCGCGCCTTTAAAACCTTCTCGAAGGCCTCGGGGTTCTTTACGAGGAGCCCCTTCTCCGCGGCGCGGCCGACGCCTACGACGACCGCCAGCGGTGTCGCGAGGCCGAGGGCGCATGGGCAAGCCACCACGAGGACAGACGCCACAAAGAGCAGGGCCTGGCCCGGCGGCGCCCCCCGCAGGACCCACGCCGCGAAGGTGGCCGCCGCCACAGCCAAGACGACCCAGGTGAAGACGCCGGCGACGCGGTCGGCCAGCCTCTGTATGGGGAGCCTCGCGTTTTGGGCCTGTCTAACGAGCTTGATCACCTCCGCCAAGTAGGTATGAGCGCCAGATCTGGTAGTTCTCAGCACAAGACGGCCCCTAACAAGCAGAGTGCCTGCCAGCGCCAGATCCCCTGGTTTTTTCTCCACAGGCATAGGCTCGCCGGTGAAGGTTGATTCATCCACATATCCTCCGCCCTCTTCCACATATCCGTCCACCGGTATCCTCTCCCCCTCCCTAACCTCCACCAGCTGGCCCGGCTTGACCTGAGCCGGGTCTAGCTTTATGAAGTCTTCGCCGGTTTTTACCCGCGCTTTAGGAGGAGTCATCTGCGCCAGCTTCCTCACCACGTCTCCAGTCCTAAGCTTCATCCGGCTTTCTATATACCTCCCGGCGAGGACAAACGTAATCACGGCGGCAGACGCCTCGAAATACGTGTGAACACCTGTCAACGCGGCGTATGCGCTGTAGAGAAACGTGGAGAGTGTGCCCAACGCCACCAAGGTGTCCATGTTAGCCGTCCAGTTTCTGAAGGCCCTATATGCGCCGGCGAGGAACCTCCAGCCAGAGAAAAACTGAACCACAGACGCCAAAGCCAGCTGGACTAAGGGAGGCACAAAGGGAAAGACCATAGACGCCATAAGAGCCGCCGTGATGGGCACCGCCGGGATGAGCCTCAATGCGAGATCTTTAGCCTCTCTCTCGGCGGCTTTCTTATCCACGTCGACGTCCACATCAGACCTCGAAACCTCGCCTACCCTGAACCCGGCCTTCCTCAAGGCCTCTGCGACATCTTCGGGATTTACCTCCAGCGGGTTATACTCTATATACAAAACTGCTGTGGCGGGGTTAAACGAGGCTTTAAACACGCCCCACAGCCGCGCCGCCCGCTCCACGGCTGCCGCATCTTCCGGCCGCGCCCCGGGCACCGAGATATACGCCGCCTCCCTATACACATCGTAGCCCACTTTTCTAACAGCCTTCAGCAGCTCCCCGTAGTCCAGCTCAGGGCCGGCCAACACCTTAGCTTCGTTGCTTGCCAGCGACGCCTCCGCCCACCTGACCCCCCTCACCGAGAGCAAAGCCCTATGCACGGTCAACGAGCAGGTGGCGCAGTGCATCCCCAAGATCTTCAAAACGGTCTCCCGCCCTCCTAACCTGACTCCAACTTTAACCTCTTGCATTAATGGTGATGCGGCATGCCCTGTGGGCCGTGTTGCAGGTAGTACTCAGGTCTCTTTTCGAACTCCTCTTTACACATGGGGGAACAGAAATAGTAGACCTTGCCCTTGTACAGCGCCTTGTACTTGGCCTTGGCAGGTTCTACCTCCATCCCACACACCGGGTCAACAGCCATGATAAAAACCCAGATTATGATTAATAAGTCTTCCATCGAAAGGCGTGAGAAACACTTATATACACATCTCGAGAGGGGTTCTATGTGTGCGCCTCCGAAAAAGGTAGAGGAGAAGAAGAAAGAAGAGGAGAAGAAGAAATAAGGTTTTTTAATCTAGCTTTTTCTGTAAGAAAAGTGGTTAGTTGATGCGTCTGCCGTGCCATTTATGAAACATAACAGCCCCGTTGTACCCGTTTATGCTAATCATCTGCATGTCGCCATCTGGCGTGGTGAAATGAATGGTGTAGTAGCCGGGAAATATACTTCTTTTACCTCAGCGCCTGGGAAATATGTTTCAAGCCACCTCTTTGCTATCGCCAGTGCTGTGGCGTTATCTATGTACATCGGCTGGCCTAGCCACATCATCAACTGCAGCTCCGGGTGGATGGCTCCGTTGGGGAGCACCAGTAGTTCTTGAAGTGGTTTTCCGTCTCTTCCAACGATTACATAATAATTGTATTGATATTTCTCCATTTCTAGCACCTCAAGTCCTGTGGTTTTACTGACGTAATCAACCAGATTTGCATCGCTCGCATTATAGACCAGCCAACCTTCTGCTGGGCCGACCGCCATGGGACAACCTTGCCAACCTGCCCACCAAGTCATCCGGCGGCCCATCATCGGGTACCCTTGCCACCCCAGTGGGCTCGTTTGATATATGTATAGACCCCAAACGATCTACATGGCGGCTCCCAACGCTACTCCTATGACCAGCGCAATTACAGCTATTTTCACTATTCAGTTCCATGTATAGCCGTAATGTGTGCCGATTTATGGTCTCTGTGAAATCGGGGTGGGTTTAGGTTTCGCTGAGGTGAAACACAACGGAGTTGCCCACGTTGCAACTGTTCCGCGCTTAGGTTTCGAAGAGGGTATAAATCCGCGTGGCTTTTCATGGCCTATGAGACAGCTTGGGATCTGGGCGTTGTTACTCGCTTGGTTAGGCTATGCGCAGTGTCCAACGTGCGGATAGTGGGGCGGCGGGTGGTGGAGTGGACCTTGGGACTTCCTCGGGTGGATTCTGGGGTTTGTGACCATGTTGCTGTTTCTTGGGTTGCTCACGTTGCTCTTTATTTGGCTCTACAGACAGTTGTTTAGCCCTAAGACGCATAACTAACCTGCCCTGGTGTTTTTCCAAAATCACAAGGCCTTTTACCTGCAGTCTCTGGGCGGCTCTCCACGCCCTTAACTTGTTTAGCCCCAGCTCCTTTGCCACCGTTGTTACAAGAGCCTCGCCGCCTAGTTTTACTATACATATAATGAAACGGCTCCCTTAGCAGAGATGTTTTAACCGAGGGGTCTATCTTGCCGTGAATCTCGCCTTCTCTCGTCTTAGGAGCCGTGAGCGCGTATATAGCAACGGCGAGCGTGGTAAGCGTCATGGAGAATATTATAAACATTGGCGATGGGAATACACATCCACGGCACATATAAGCGACTAAAGAGTAGATAGGATAAGGACCACCAGTAGCAAAACCGGCAAAAGCCGCATAAAGATGAGGGCGTAGCTGTTAAAACGGTTTTGTCGCAGATGTCTAGGTCTTTAGATAGCGTTGGTGCGTTTCCATCATACAGGCGTTTTCAACGAGTGCAATCCCGGCCTCCTGTAGTCTCTTTTTTGACTCGTCGTCTGCCACTATACCTAGCTGGAGCCAGAGGATCTTGACGTCGCCGCGGCTCTTCTTTCTCTGGATGACCTCCTCCGCTATCTTAGGCACCTCCTCGCTGGGTCTGAAGACTTGCACCACCTCTACCTCGTCGGGCACCTCCATCAACGACTTGTAAGCTTTTTCGCCGAGTATTTCAGTTGCGGTGGGGTTTATGGGGATTATGCGGTAGCCGTGTTCTTTTAGGTATTTGGGGACTATGTGCGCCCATTTACTGGGATCTTTTGAGGCGCCTATCACCGCCACCAACCGGTATTGTTTCAACACCTCCACCGGGTCCATGTATCCCTCTCGTTGTTGCTTAAAAAGTGTAGACGAGTAAGATGTGTGCACAGAGAAGAGGCCATAGTGTTTAGGCTCAAGTTCAGGAGGTATCTTGACGCAATCGAGTTTCTCCGGCGCGTTGCTGAGGTCGCCGAGCGGCTTAACCACCATCCAGATGTGGAGCTCCGATACGTCAACCTAACCCTTAGGCTGACTACGCACGACGCGGGCAACAGAGTCACGGAGAGGGACCTAGAGATGGCTGGGGAGATCCAAAAATTGGTGGAGGAGTTCAGAGATAGGCTAGCGCAGTAGCGTCAGAACTTTTTCCACAACTTCCTTGGGGTTTTTCCCCAACACCGTGATTATGGGCTCCTTTCCCAGATCCCCCCAGTCTACGATGAGGTCAGGCGTCTTGCCCCCAGTCTGTCTATACGCCTCTTCGATAATCCACTGCATGGTGGCCCCCTCCCGTCTCTTTACCTCTTCCGGCTCATTCCGCCTATCGACATATGCGATCAACATGCCCAGCGCCTTGGCCCGCTCCAGGAGGGCTGGGTCCAGCCTGATGTTCATGGCGGCTCTGGCAGTGGGCTCGTGGGCCGCCGCGGCGAGCACCTTCCGCGCCAGGTGGTCGCTTGCGCCGAAGGTGGGGGGCCCGGAGGGCTTGGCCCGCCCCATGTAATTCACGATTCTCCCAGGCACGGCAATTACGTCGTTGCGATCTCTCGCGTATCGGAGGTCAATGGCATATGCCAAGTTGCTTTGTACCTCCGGTATGGCCCTTGCAAACTCCTCTGCGTGTTTCTCTATGTGTCTCAACGCCTCGTTCATCTCCTCGTAGGCCTTCCACCTCTCCGCCGGTATTTCAAGCCATGCGGTGGGGTTGACCGCCCAGTGGCCCTTGCCCCGCGCCACGCCGTATTTGATAGCTGTGTAGATAAGCCGCTTCGCAGTTTTGATAGCCTCCAGAGGGTCCAGCCCCTTGGCCAGCCCGGCCGCGATGGCGGCTGAGTAGGAGCAGCCGGTGCCGTGGGTGGCACGGGAGTCCAGCTTGGGGGTGGATATCTCGTGGAAGGTGCCGCCGACATATACCACGTCAACTGCAACCTGCGTCTCGAGATGGCCGCCCTTTACCACCACGACCTCGGCGCCTAGCTTCCTGTGTATCGTCTCGGCGGCTTTCTTGGCGTCTTCCACGCCGACTATTTTCATGCCGGTGAGCTTCTCCGCCTCGTGGCGGTTCGGCGTAACCACCTTAGCCACGGGGATGAGCCTCCTCCTCAGCACCTCCACCGCGTCTTCTGAGATGAGGGGGGCGCCGGACTTAGCCACCATGACGGGGTCCACCACCAGGGGGAACCCCAGCCTAGACACTGCGGCGGCCACCTCCTCGATTATCTCCTTGGTGCCTAACATGCCGGTTTTCCCCGCGTCTATCCCCATGTCGTCCCACACGGCTATTATCTGCGACCGCACCAACGCCGGGGAGAGACACTGCGCCTCCCGCACCTCATAGGTGTTCTGCGCCGTGACGCAGGTGAGGGCCGTGGCGCCGTGGACCCCCAGCGCCGCGAAGGTCTTGACGTCGGCGTGGATCCCCGCGCCGCCTCCCGAGTCAAGCCCGGCGATTGTAATCGCTACTTTCCAAGACATAAGCAACTTTTTTTACTTAGATAAAAATATTTTGACCTCAGAAAGCAGGGGGATATCCCTCAGCATCTCCTCGGATACGTACTCCCAGAAGATACCCCTGGGCTTGAGGTCTCTCCTCGTCGTCCTTATCAGCCTCGTGGGCGTCGCTATTATGTCCACGGGCAGGTCGAAGGGCTCCCGGGGGATGTCGTCCTCTACCAGCTGGACGTCGTGCACCGTGGTGGCGACTGGGGTATTCTCCCCCACCTTCCCGAAGCCGGAGAGGATTCCCCACTCGATCTCCGCGTAGCCATGGGACTTGCCCAACCTCCTCCCCGTCTTGGGGTTCACGGCGACAGACCCCACCACCACCATATCCACCGGCGGGAGCTCCCAAGGCTTGACGGGTCTGCCCCACTTGAAGGCGCCGGAGATGGTAGACGCCTCGCGGCGCGCGCCGCTGGGGATCCGGCCGGGGTCCAGCAGGAGGAAGCCCTCCCTTATCCTCGGCGTCGGCATCACCACCGCCTTGCCCAGCGACAGCGCCAGCTCCCGACAGGGCCTCTGGGGGGCGTCCGGGTTTATCTTAAGGAGGCGGGCCCTCCTGAACTCCTCCGTAGCGGCGAGGTTCCGACACGCCTCCTCAGCCCCCTTGAAGTTGGGTATCCTGCCGTACACAGGCCTCGGGAAAGCCGCTATATCCCCCTCCTCCAGAATCCGCCAGATGCGCTCCCTTATAGCCTGCTTAACCTCCTTAACCACGGCTTAACAACTAGCTATATTAAACACTGTACGTCCCGCAGAGCCCTCCTGAGGACTGGGTCCGGCACCGTGTACAGCTCTCCCCGCTTCTCCAAGAAGCCGTAGTCCACCAAGTTGCGGAGGAGCTTCGTCACCTCGGAGTCGCTTATCGGCCTCCCCTCCTCTGCCTGCAGAAGCCTCTTCACGTCGGACCACCTGGCGCCCCCCGCAACGGCGGCTAGCTTAGCCACGGAGACGTAGCGCCGGGTCCCCATGTATCTCACGAAGTTGCAGAACTCCCCGGCGGCGACCTCCGCGGCCCGCTCTATAGTGACTTCCAGGGCGGTTCCAGGTTCTCGCAGAGCGTTGAGGCCGAAGTACGCGAGCCACCCCACCACGCCGCCGAGGGCCTCCACGGCCGCTTCCAGAAGTCTCTCCTCTACTGACGCGCCAGCCCGCCGGAAGCCCTCCCTCAGATACTCAAGCGCCTGCTCCCTTGTGAAAGGCCTTATCTCTATCCTCTCGGCGTATCTCCCGTAGAGAGGCGACTCCGGGTCCTCCAGTCGCAGAAACCTCAGCAGAAGCCCAGCCTTGGAGCCCGTCAGAACCAGGGAGAGGTTTTTCAAGTTGTCGTATGCGTAGCCCAGCACCGGCAGTATCTGCCGTCCCTTCAGCTTGTATAGCTCTTGCGCCTCGTCTATGATGACCAGTAGCTTCTCGCCCCTCCCCTCCGCCCACTCGTCCAAGGCCTGCATAAGCTCCGAGAGACTGGGGGCGCCCCTCCCTGCCTCAAACCTTATGTCGACGCCAGCCACGGAGACGCCTCTCACCCTAGCCAGAAGCTCCCCAAGCCTTCTGTGAATTGGCAGAAGCCGTCTCAGCTCCCGGCGCAGAGCCTCCAGCAAATCGCCGTATGAGATGTAGGGCCTCTCCTCAAAAGCCCTCGCGTCTATGTAGATTCTGGCCATGCCGTACGTTCCCGCCTTCACCACGGAGGTTTTCCCAACCCGACGCATCCCCACCACCAAAACAAGCCGACGCACCTCCGCCGCGCGGCGTAGCTGTCCCAGCTCCTCCTCTCGGTCGAAAAGCTCCTCCGGCTTCTCCGCCGGTCTATCCAGAAACAACATAGGTATGTAGTAACTACATACCTATAAAGTTACCATCGCCATTTCCAAGCCGGGCTTTGTACGATCTGTGGACGCGGTGGCTGTTCTGCGGGAAGTGGCCAAGCAGCGCGGGCCGGAGATCGGGCTGTCTTACGTCATCTTCTTCGGCCCGGTGGCCCGCGGCGACTTGCAACCGCTCAGCGACGTGGACATCGCCGTGAAGTTCCGAGGCATGCCATCCATCCTAGCGCTGGGCAACAAGCTGGCAGATCTTGAAGACGCCTTCAGACGGCGGATAGACGTGGTACCTGCGGAGGATTACTCATGTTTGAGGTGATGACTAAGCCTCCACAGCAGAGTTCTCCATAGCGCCAGCCTCGTGGCGACAGGAACACCCCCGGCGAAATTCACACGCCCCTCAAAATCCTCCTCAACTTGTCCATGGAAATAGCGAACTTAACTGTGAGCTCTTTAAACGGCATCGCCTCAGCGACGGCCGGCGCCTCCGCGCCTAGCGAGATACCTCCTACTTGCCCCCCTTTGTGCCTGTCTTCAGCTAAGCCGGGTCGCACGCTTTGAGCAAGAACATCGAAATGAGCCTTTCCTCCGCCATTTCAAACCCACCGTCCGTCATATTTAGCAGGTTGCAGATGGGGACTTATGCCCACAATAATGGCGCAGGGTATCTGCAAGCCCTAGAGAACCCTCCTCCGCGGAACCTCAACTGGGCTTTGGCAAACGCTATATAATGCCTCTAGTATTTAAGTATGGTGAAGAAGCTAATTCTCCTCGTAGCGCTGGCAGTTGCCTTGACACAAGGCACGTTGGTCTCTGCGTCTTGGGAGACCTCAGTGGCCGGCGTAAACATCACCGTTAGATACGCCGCGGAGGTGGAGATATCCACCGATAAGAGCTGGGTCCTTCTGCCTGGCGAAGAGGTGGAGCTTCGATGTAAGGCCTCCGGCGGAAACCTCACGTTGCAACTCGTCTTTCCGCAGAAGTTTCCAGGCCTAGGCGGCAAGGTCTGGCGGCATACGATGCCTCTCAACCCCGGCGAGGTTTACAGAGCTGAGTTTGAGGCGGCGCCTGGCATAAGGCTCAGGCTATACGCGGTGGTTAAACTACTTGCCCAAGTCGTTACGTCTGGCGCCGAGCCTCCTCTGTCGAAGACGGAGGTGCCCTGCGTCGTGCGGCTCAAAACCAGCGGCTCCGCCAAGTTTAACATCACCTTCCACGCGACGCCGACTGTAGGGGTGGAGGTCGCTGGGCCAGGTATTGCCATTACTTTATTTGAGCGGGATATAGCTGAGGTCCCCATGGCGCCTAGTCTCTCGGCAGAGGTCTACAGCATCGCGCCGGTTCTTGCCCTGGTAGTCGCCGCTGTCGTGACATCCGCCGTGTTGCTACGCCGCCGAGCCTCTCGTAAAAATGCAAAATAGCCATGTACCCGAAGTACATCAGGTTTTTAACAAGACTCCCCACCATGCATATGAAACGTGAAATAACCGCCCTCGCGTTGGCTTCTGTAGCCCTTCTCATCCTACTCAACGTAACCCCCGAGTCTCCCCACGCCGAGCCGCCCGTTGTAGAAACCCCCGCGTTACCTGTTGTAAAGCTGTCAGAACTTGACCAGCTCCTCCAGACAACCCAAGCGTTTTTAACAAAGACGATTACCCCCCTAGCGCAACCAACGTCTTGGGACGCCCGGATGGCAACGGCGGCTAACGTGCAGGTGGTTGGCGTCGACGAGGAAGATTACGTGAAGTTCGATGGAGAGAACTTATACGTGGCAACCGGCGGGAAGATCTATGTCGTCGACTCAAACCTCAACGTCAAGGCCTCCGCGCCGTGTCCCGCCTACGACTGCGTAGTCTTCGTGTGGGGCGACTCCTTGCTTGTATACGGCGTTAAAGAGTTTGGGCTTGTATCGGCGTATCTCTACCGGCTCCCGCGCCTCGTCAAGACAGCGGAGTTCAACTTCTCCGGCTCCCCCCTGGGGGCTCGGATGACAAACGGCGTTGTGTACATCGTAGCCACGGCGCCTCCTCGAGACGTAATTATCAACGGCGTTGAGGTGGCCGAGGCGCCGGTGTTGTCCATAGACGTGCCTCCCTCAGTCCTAGTGGTCGCCGCCGTGGATATGAAAACCGCCAAGTTCAACGCGTCGGTGTTCGTGTCTAGCCACGCCTCGCGAATCTACATGAGGAACAACAGTCTCTACATCGCAACGGCTCTTGGCACGCCGCAGATGTTATACAAAGCCGCGGTTAAGACCTGGGAGAAGCTCCCGCCGGAGACCAGGGCGAAGCTAGACCCCACAAACCCGTGGACTTTCTACAAATCGCTGACCTCTCTCCCAAGAGAGGAGGTGGAGGAGGTACTAGAGGTGTTAAACAGCGCCGAGGTGACCACCGCCACGAACATTTACATATTCAGCGTAGATGGGGTCGACATAAGGCTTAAGACAGTTGTGGAGGTCCCCGGAAAAATTCTCGACCAATACGCCATGGAGGAGCTTGACGAGTATCTACTAGTAGCCACCACAGTAAGCAACGTCAAATTCCAAACCTCCCGCATCTTCATCCCGCCCCCCGCGGTGGATATAGTAATATCGCAAGACAACAAACCTGTAATAACCATAAGACCCCCGCCGCCCCCCGCCCCACCGCCTGTGGTATATCCTTTGGAAGGCGAGCCGCGTAACGCCGTCTACCTGCTCGACGCCGGGGGGAGGATCGTCGGCGTCTTGGAAGGCTTGGCGCCAGGCGAGAGGATCTACGCGGCGCGGCTCGTGGGGAGGACGCTCTACCTAGTCACGTTTAGACAGGTAGACCCGCTCTACGCCATAGATCTCACAAACCCCACGCAACCCAGGGTGCTGGGCTTCCTCAAAACACCCGGCTTCTCTGAGTACCTCCACCCGGTAGGCGACGGGAAGCTACTAGGCGTCGGCCTCTACGAGAGGGGGGTTAAAATCGCGTTATTCGACGTCTCCGATCCCACGCAACCCAGAGAGATCTCCAACATCACAGCCACAAACCTCTACTCGCCCGTGTTCCACGACCACCATGCCTTCGCCTACAGCCCCAGCCTCAGGCTAGCCCTCGTACCCGTGGCGGGCTACCCGGCCGGCTTCGTCCTGGCGGTGGAAGTAGGCGATAGGCTGTCTTTAGGAGCTGTGGTAAACGCCACGGCAGACAGGGCGTTCTTCGGACAAGACGCCATATATCTAGTGGGCAGGACGCAGCTCTGGAAATACACCACCGACCTGAGACAAGTGGCCACGACGCGGCTCGGTTAAGGCTGGTTGCCCCCCAACTTTTTTTTAAGTTTTAAAGAAGACATCTACGTGAGGTCTCTCTTCCTCCTACTGCTGGCGGCGGCGCTTGCATACGCCGAGACGGCAGTGGCCGTCTATCTAGACGGCACGGTAGACGGCACCGCCGTATCGCTTGTGCAGAAGGCGCTGGCCGACGCCGAAGACAGAGGAGCCCCGCTGGTAGTCGTTATAAACACATACGGCGGCTACCTCGCCCCCATGGACCAGATAGTGGAGCGTCTCCTCAACGCGGAGGTGCCGATCTACGCCTACGTGCCGGCGGGCGCGAAGGCAGTCTCGGCAGGGGCCTTCATAGCTATGGCGGCCGACAAGATATACATGGACCCCACGGCGCAAATAGGCGCCTGCGAGCCGCGTCCCCCTGACCCCAAGGTGGTAAACTACGCAACGGCCCGCATGAGGAGCCTGGCTGAGACCAAGTGGAACGACAGCCGGGTTGACATCGCAGTATCCTTCGTCACCCAGAACAAGGTGTTGACGGGGAGAGAGGCGGTGGAGCTCGGCATAGCCGAGCCGCCTCCCCGGTGGGTCTTCGCCGCGGAGCATAGGCGCGACCCGCTCGCCCGGCTTCTAACCGCCCTTTCAGACCCAGCAATACTCCTAGCCCTCATGGCGCTGGGCGTCATCCTAATAGCTTACGAAATCATTACAGCCGGCTTCCAAGGCGTAGGGGTCTTCGGCGGCGTGTTGGTCGTCCTAGCCCTTTACCTCCTGGGGCAACTAGGCGTGGAGTGGCTTTGGGCCGCCCTCGCGCTGGGAGGCGCCCTGTTGGTAGCGGCGGAGATGTTGGTAGGCCAGGGCGCATTGGCCCTAGCCGGCGTCGCGTTAATGGCTATGTCTCTCTACATGGCAACCGCGGGTCAGCCCTACCACCAGGCCCAGGCGGCGACATACGCGGCGGCGGGGATAACAGCCGTGGCCGCCGTTGCGTTTGCTTACATAGGCTACAAAGTCAGGCAGGCGCTTAGGCGCCGTCCCCAGGATCTCGCCTCTCAGCTGATAGGCGCCGTAGGCGTGGCCAAGACCCCCATTGCCCCGGGTAAGCCGGGGGTTGTTTACGCGGCTGGCGAGGAGTGGACCGCCGAGGCCGAGGAGGAGATACCACAAGGCGCCAAGGTTGTGGTGACCGCCGTCGAGGGCCTCACGGTAAAGGTTAAAAAGCATTCACAATAGGTAGCTATGTTCCTCCAGGCCGAGCTCGTCGGCTTGTTCGCGGCTCTCCTCGTCTTTGTAATCGTCGTAGTGGTGTTGGCTAAGTCCATCCGGGTGGTGCCCGAGTTTATGAGGCTTGTGATTTTTAGGCTGGGCCGCCTTATTGGGGTCAAGGGCCCGGGGCTGGTCTTCCTCATACCTGTGATTGACCAAGCCTTCCCCGTGGACCTCAGAGAGCAGGTCATCGAAGTCTCTAAGCAGACCTGCATCACGAAGGACAACGCCCCCGTGGATATAGACCTGCTCATCTATCTCAAGGTAACGGACCCGGAGAAGGTGATTACGCAAGTCCAGAACTTCAAACAGGCGGCGGTGGGCATCGCCACCACCACGCTGAGGGCCGTCGTGGGCGATATCGAGCTTGATGAGGTTTTGGCTAAACGTGAATACATCAACTCGGTGCTTAGGGCGAAGCTGGATGAGGTGACGGCCCGGTGGGGGGTGAAGGTGACTGCGGTGGAGATCAGGGAGATTACGCCGCCTTCTACAGTTCAGTCGGCTATGGTGAAGCAGATCGCAGCCGAGAGGGAGAGGCGTGCCATGATCGCGCAGGCAGACGGCGAGAGACAGGCGGCGATTCTCAGAGCTGAGGGCCAGAAGCAGTCCGCCATCCTCCAAGCTGAGGGCGAGCGGCAAGCTGCCATCTTGCGGGCCGAGGGGCAGGCCAAGGCGCTGGAACTACTCAACGAGGCGGCGTCGAAGCTGGGTCAGAACGCCATACTGCTCCAGTACCTCGAAGCGTTGAAGGCCATGGCGTCGTCGCCCTCTACAAAAATCGTGATCCCCATGGAGGTCCTTGCCTACTTGCAGACGCTGGTTAAGAAGGAGTCTTAGAGCTCCAGCGTCCTCCCGCCGCGTATCACCTCAAGCCTGGGGCGTCTGTTTTGTAGCAGGGACTCGCCCAGTAGTAGCCTGAACTCGAAGACGTTTGTCACCTCGCGTCCGTTGACCTTGACGAGTACGTCGCCTCTGACTATGCCTATCTCCTCGGCGGGTGAGTTAGGCACCACGTCGACCACCAGCAGGCCTTTGTCTGTGGGGAGGCGGTGGAGGGCTTTCAACGCCTTGTTGAGGGCGACGACGTAGACCCCCAGGGCTGGTCTGACATACCTGCCATAACGCCTCAACATCTCGTACATGATCTTGGCGATGTCTATGGGGACTGCGAAGCCCACCCCTTGGGCGCCGGCGATGACAGCTGAGCACACCCCCACCGCCTCACCCGACATGTTGACTAGGGGGCCGCCGGAGTTGCCGGGGTTTATGGCGGCGTCTGTCTGTATGAGGTACTCGAAGAACTTATCGCCAGCCCTCAGCGCCCTCCCCACGGCGCTTACAATGCCGAAGGTGGCGGTGGGCTTGTCCAGCAGAGCTAGGGGAAACCCAACTGCGACCACCCCCTGGCCTACCCTGAGCCTGAGGACGCTACCGACGTCAAGCGGGGGGGCTGAAAGCTCCGAGTACAACACGGCGAGATCCTCGGCTGGGTCCGCCGCCGCGATCGCTGCCTCGCCTCTCTCACCCTCGGGCGTCACCAGCGCTATCTCGCCGTTGGACGCCACCACGTGGTAGGCCGTTATGTACACGCCGCGGTCCACGGCGAAGGCGGTCCCGAAGCCGAAGTCGCCTGTGAAGTCAAATCTCCTCGTGACGACGGCCACCACGGAGCGGGAGACCTTCTCCACGAGGCTACTCAGATCCATGGCCAGAGTGGAGAGGTTAAAAATATAGATGTCTGGGGAGGGTAGGCGGGACGGGCCAAGTAGCTATGCCGAGAAGCGCCTGATGACCGCGGCGACACGGAAAGCATCGCTACAGAAACGAGCGTCTTCTCGACGCAAACCCTCCCCGGAGCCGGCCACGTCATTTCTGAAGCCTGGCTGTGAGGAAGCCGACTCCAATTATTATGCAGGCCAAGAAGAGGAGGAAGACGCCGACGACCACGATGACGAGGGCGGAGCTTCCCAACTACAAGATGTCCACAATGCGGAAGAGCCCCTCCCCGGCCGCCTCAGCCAGTGGACCCAGCAACCGCCGCATCCTATATGCCGAAGCTGCCTGCAGGATCCAACTGACAGCCACGCCGCAACTGCCACTACCAGCGCCGCGCCGGCTAGGGGCCACGCCCAAACCGCGTGGAGGCTAAACAGGAAGAAGCCCACGGCGCTGTGGGCAACGGCGAAGGCTACGGATGCAAACGCCAAGTAGACCAGCCACTTCACGACTTGTCTCTCGCCGCGGGGCCCCCAGCCGCTCTGCGTCTTCCGAGAGGTCTAGATATATCAAAACAGTGCCTACTAAGGTCACTATCCAGCTGGCGAGAACCTCCACCCCGGCCGCGATGCCGCCCAGCCCGGCGAGTGCCTTGGCTAGATCGGGATCCATGAGACACCTTACCTACTTATTAAAATGATACGCGTCTGCCTCTCATCATGGGATTGCCGAAGTCAAAGCGTTCTTCACGCCAGGGATCTGCATTTATGGAGTACCCCTGCATCTCCCAGTACCCGGGCACTGGGTCATGTAGAACTTCCAAC
>DAITPC010000003.1:0-71064 GCA_036833835.1 Pyrobaculum sp.
GGTGCCCCGGCCGGGATTTGAACCCGGGTCACGGGCTCGAGAGGCCCGCATCCTTGACCGGGCTAGACTACCGGTTGGGGTAGCCGGCGCTGGCTACGGCCCCCGTGACGTCGCCGGAGCGACCTTGATTACTGGGGCGTTTAAAAATTTTTCGCCTTTAAACACGTCTTGCCAGGTTGATGTGAATATATTAAAAGCTTGGGGAAGAGCTGGATATGCAGGTTGTAACTCGGTATCTTGAGGGCGTTCCTCTCATAACGGTGTTTGTGGTTGATGCCGGCGGGGTTAAGGTGGCTGTTGACCCGGGACCGGCGGCTCTCCACTCTCCGCTGGATGTAGACGCGGTGATTTGTACGCATATACATCTGGATCACTGCGGCTCCGCCGGCCATTTGGGAAATCCCACCTACGTCCACGAGAGGTATACCAGACATGTGGCAGATCCTTCGAAGCTGTATGAATCCAGCAGAGCCGTGCTGGGGGTTTTTGCCGAGAAGTTCGGCCGTCCGTTGCCGAATGAAAGAGTAATCGGCGTGTCGGACGGGGCTAGGCTTTTCGACGTGTTCAACGCCATACACACCCCCGGCCACGCGCCACATCACGTCACGTATTACCACAGAGACCGCAGGGTGCTGTTTGTGGGGGATGGGGCGGGGGTGCACATCCCGGAGCTCGGCACCGTGGTCCCCACGACGCCGCCGCCTTTTAGGCTTGATTTATATCTACAGTCTCTCGACAGATTACAGGGTCTTGACGTAGATGTGGTGTGTTACCCGCACTATTCTTGTACACGTGATGTAGAGCTTCTGAAGAGACACAGAGACCAGGTGAAGACGTGGGTAGAGGTTTTGCAGGGACGTTTAGATCTGCCGGTGGACGAGGCTCTGCGGCTGTTGGCGAAGGAAGACGAAAACGTCGCCAAAGTGCTGGAGGCAGGCGGCCTCTACCTAGACTTCTACCTTAGGTTTAGCGTGTTGGGCTTTATGGAGTATCTCCGTCAGAGCGCCTCCTCCTCGTAGGAGGCGGCCACCGCGAGCAACACGTCTTCGTCTCTAGCAGCCATTTGGAGACCTACAGGCAGTCCAGAGGTGGGGGCGGGCACCGATATTGCGGGATGCCCCGTGAGGTTGAAAAGCTCTGTATACGCCAGAAGCTTCGGCCTCACGGCGATGTTTGCTGCCTCTTCTATCGGCACAGCCTCTGTGGCGGTGGTGGGCGACACTACCACATCGTATTTCTTGAACAGCGAGTTGAAAAACTGCGTAGCCTCCTCCTTGACTCTCCTTGCGGTTATGTACGCCACGGCGGGGAGCGCGGCCCCGGCGCTGAGCAGAGTGGCGACGTCTCGGCCCATATAATCCGCGGCGCTTCGCAGATAGTCGTAGTAGTTGGCCGCGGCCTCCGAAAGCAAGATGGCGGCTCTCGCGGAGGAGTATCTGGAGGCGTCTATAAACACCTCGTCCCTCACCCCGCCGATGCTCTCCAACACATCCACCCCCCTCCAGAAGGATTTCTCCACGTATCTCGTCGGCTCCGCCACGCCAATCAACACGGCAAATCTAAACCTCTTGAGGGGGGTAAGTTGCTGAGGCGCCCACCCCACCGCCGACAGCATCTTCACCAAGTCGCGAACCGACCGCGTCAAGAACCCCACGTGGTCCAGGCTTTGCGCCAAAGGGTAGATCCCCTCCATTGGTATTTTGCCGTAGGGCGGCTTGTACCCAACGACACCACACAACGCCGCAGGTATCCTCACAGAGCCTCCCGTGTCGGTGCCTATGCCCAAGTCGGCAACGCCGATGGCCACCGCGCCCGCGCTCCCCCCGCTGGAGCCTCCGGTTATGCGGGAGGTGTCGTGGGGGTTTCTAGCAGGGCCGAAGTGGGGGTTCACGTTGGTGGCCCCCAGCGCCAGCTCGTGCATGTTAGTCTTGCCGACCACCACCGCGCCCTCGGCCATAAGCCTGCGGACAACCGCGGCCGTCTTGTCGGCTATCCTCCTCATATACGGCGCGCCGTTTGTCACAGGCATGCCCGCCACCTCTATGTTGTCCTTAACGGCCAACGCGACCCCGCACAACGCGCCACATCTGCCGGCCTTCTTCAGCAACTCCACCTCCTCAGCCGCCCTCTCGTTTAGGAAGAGGAAGTAGTTCAGATCGGCCCGCCGCCTAGCCTCCTCTATCTTCCTTACCACCTCGCTCATATCAGCTGAAGACCCCTCAGAATTCTCTCCAACTGACGCTTCACCTCCTCCACGTCGGGCGGAGATATGCCAAGGCTTTTCAGGAGAGGCTCTACGTAGTCCATGGCAAAATCTACGCCCCTTATTTAACTTCCTCCACCGCCTGGCGGCAGGTGGTGGCGTAGAACAGCTTCTCCGAGATCCAATTTGCCTGGGAGCCCACGTAGTCTACCTTCTTCCTGAGCTCGTAGTCGCGGGGCTCCAGCGAGAGGAGGTCTAGGTAGAGGCGCTCCACGGCCTCCTTCAGCCGCCTGGCTGCATCTACGTTTTTGCGCAACAGCTCCTCGGTGGCTGAGCGGCCCAGCTCCCCAGCCACGTCCGCTATGCCCATCAGGTAGGTGTAGACGTCTACTCCCAGCTCCTCTCTGCTGGGCAGGCGGCCCTCCTTTGCGAAGAGGTAGAGGGAGTAGGCCTCCACGTACTCCTGGAGGCCCGTCACGGCGTTGCCGTAGAACATGGGCCACTCCTCAATCATCTTCCTGAGCTTGGCAACCACCTCCTCCATGTCGCGAAGAGCCTTCTCCGCGGCGGCCATGTCCCTCCTAATCACGGAATAGACCACTGCCTTGGAAAGCCTGGCCACCTTTATGGAGGTCTGCACCACCTCGTCCTTGACCTGCTCGTACCTCCTAAGCTCCTCGTAGAGGGTCTTTGTATCTAGCATAGCGTGAAAGGAGTTTGTATTTAAAAGAACCAGGCCAGCGCGATGAGGGGCGAGAGCAGGAGGATGGGGAAGGGGAGGGCTGGCCCGTAGCCCCACCGCTTGAGGAAAACCTCGACCGTGAGCATCAAGCCGAAGTATATAAGCACCGCGCCGAGGCCCACCGCAATAAGCGCCGCATCTCTGCCGTATTGAACGAACCGCATTACAATAAATGTTAGCGCCATTGAGAATACCACGAAATCGCCTACGCCGAGGGATAGCGTTTTGAGTCTGACCACGAAGCCGAACAGAGGCGTGTCGGCCTTCCCCTCTCCTCCGCCGCCCGCCGAGGGGGGAGACATCTCCCTGCTCTTCCTCACGATCTTCCCGAGGAGCCCTTTGCTAACCATCACGTAGTCGTAGATGGGGAGGGCGGCTAGGAGCGCCACGACGGTGGCTGGCGGCAGGAGCCATACAAACATGGCCCCGGCGAGAGAGCCCAGGAAGCCGAGGAGGAGGTCCCCCCTCTTCTTCCGGAGTAAAAACACGGTAAAGCCTCCGAAGAGGAGTGAGATCCACATGAGTCTTATGGCGTTTACCTCATCGATGAAGCCGGCCCAGTAGTACAGTATCACGTAGAACTGAAATACGCCGACGGAAAGCACAAACCAGATGAAGGAGAGGAATAGGGAGAGGAGTCTCCTCCTGGTGAATATGATATAGACCACGGCGGTGGCGACCACCAGCAGTACAAAAAACAGCGCCAGGTTGTACATAGTGGCCCCGACGTCCTCCGCCTTGACATAAGGCGTAGGCTCCACCGGCAACGCCCCCACCTGGCGTTCGATAAAAAGAGGCCCGGTCCCAATCAACACGGCCAAAACCACGAGGAGCAACGCCGGAATCACCACAGCATCGAGCGGACGCGTAAATAAGAACTTTCCCATCGCCGTTGGGTCCACGGCGCTACGCAAATATTTTTAAGCTGGACTCCCGGCGGCATATGAGAACGATTATGGAAATACTAGGCCCTGTCTCGAAAATCTTGCACGAGCTGGGGATAGATCCGCGCTCCCCCACATATCTAGTGATACCTCGCCTCTATACGCTGGCACCTAAGCTGGCCACAAAGCTGGCGGACGCCTCGTAAAAGATAAAACTTAAAGCGAGTAGCCGTGTGGTGATGAGGAACTCGGGTCTGCGGAGTTTGAAGAAGACATAGGCCGCTGATTTTCGAAAAGGAGGGAGGGAAAAAAGATTTATTTAACGCGTGCCTTGTATAGCGGCAGTATCGCCTCGGTGGTTTCTATCGATGCCGGCCTTGTGCTCACGGGACGGAAGTCGCTGGAATTCACAACTTTGGCCTTGTAGAGCCTT
Source organism: Pyrobaculum sp. (assembly GCA_036833835.1). Taxonomy (GTDB): domain Archaea; phylum Thermoproteota; class Thermoprotei; order Thermoproteales; family Thermoproteaceae; genus Pyrobaculum. Next base: position 4,263 of record DAITPC010000003.1, read on the forward strand.
AATATAGCCGTCTCAGTCTTAGGCGGCTCCATGGGACATGAGCCGGCGGTCTTGAAGTAGACCGTGTACGTGACGTAGCCGCTTTCAGGCCCGGCGTCGTAGAACAACGCCGTCAGCATCTTTGCCTTGGGGTCAAAGTAGTATGTGTAGTATACCTCGGGCACGTTGGTAACGACGTTGTCCACCCACGCCTCTAGGGCATACGGCATGTAGTACGTCTTATACGATACTTTGCCAGCCGCCACAAACACCACGTCGTTGAGGCTGCACGTATCTACCGCAGAGCCGCCGCTTAATACGAGGCCGACCACCAGACCCAGCACCATTGTTGTTAACATGAAAAAGAGCTTTCTGTGTTGTTTTAAACATGATCTACAATTTGTAGAAATCATTGAAATGTCCTTTTGAGCCATTCCAGTATTTCTTTTGCCTCTCTGACCCCCCTCTCAGTGAGTACGTAGTACCCGTCACGCTCAGCAACTAGCCCTCTCCCGATGAGTACGTCGAGGTGCTTAACGAAGCTGTTGTAGTTAGTGCGGCTGAGTCTCCAGAGCTCAGTCTTTTTCCTCGGCCCCTCTAGGAGTAGGGAGAATAGTCTTATCACTACGTCAATAGAAATTCTACCCATCGCCTAAGCCGTCTATTCACATGTATAGTCGCCGCCGCCGTGATTACCCCGTAGAGCCCTAACACAAACGCAGAGGGGGGACTCAGTGGGAATACTACGGCTGCCAGCGCAGTTGACGTTAATGAACTCCACAAGGCGTACCTAAGCCCTTGATATAGGCCGTAGAGCCGGCCCCGTAACGCCTTTAACACTGCGAGTACGTTAAGCGCCAAGGGTATCGTCAGCATGTAAGTAGCCAAGAGGCTTAGCTGATATACGGGCACTGTCTCTACGACGCCACCACCCTGCATGATGACGACCTCCCTTACGTCTAGCGGCACAGCGGAGGACTGGTTACAGTTCACACACCTAAACACTCCCTTGACCTCGTAGCCATTGGATATAATGTAGAAGGTGCCGTTGGGGTAAGTCTTCACGTGCCTAAGCGGGCCCGCGCTGTTATATATGTCACATCTCAACACATCGCTGGAGGTGCTGCAGAGAGCAAAGGGTCCACTCAGAAAAACCACTAGAGACGAGAGAAGCACAATTCCCACCAGTAGCAACAAGACTAACTTCGCACAAACCGCCTCAAGGAACGAATTTAAGTTTGATCTACAATCTGTATATCAGAAATTAGGAGAGCAAAGCCTCTATGCTCAACACGTACATCTAGATGTCTCTACAACCCCCCCGCCAACTAAGCCAGAGAGAAAAACGGGGGTTTGACTCTATTATCTAATGACTGACGGCAGTTCTATAGATACGTCTATATTTGAACATACACAATACGTGGGGCTCCATGATTTGTATCCAGGCACGCCGGTGGGGTAGATCCACCGACCCGTCACGCCGTCTATGGCTATCCACGGGTAGCTCACCAGGGCGCTGCCTCCGGGACACCAGTAGCTAGCGTGCACCGCTACAGTCTGCACAGCTCCGTATCTCTTGGTCTGCGAGTAGTAGGGCTTGCCAGGCGCGTCGGTTTGACAAACTGTGACGATGTTGTAATTCGTCTCAAACTCAGCCGTTTGGCAAGATATCTGCCACTCCTCGTCCAATTGAGAAGTATCCAGCGGCATATGCCGAGGTAGCCCACGTCTGCGACATATGCCAATTAATGCCGTAATAATTCCACACTGTAATAGCACTAAACGTCTCCACATCCCTTATCACAACTCTATAGACGGCGCCTCCTACGTTGATTTTTGCCGTAATATTGCCGTCGATAGGCACGATATCTGTGGAGTCGGCTCTCGCCGTTTCTATTGTCCGGGCGTTAATCCGGCGTCCTGTACGCACCTTGTATACTTCGAACTGGGAGGCTGGACGCGGCGTTTCCTTCGGCAAAACCACTGCGTAGACCACGCCGCCCCTCTCCACCACGGCCACTGTACGGTTGATCAAGGGCTCAAGCGGCGTCCCCTTAAGCGCAGACCTATTGAGATAACGCACGCCTTCACTCTGCGAAGCCGTCAACTCTTGATAGAGGCGCGGCGCGAGGAAGCCACCGACGCTTTGAGTCATGTTGCCCATATACCGCTCAGCCCCTCTAAGTTGTTGAACCTCACCCACCCGCCGACATGCTCAACGGGGTAGAGCTCCCCCGCCTCGCCAGAGGCCCTAATCGTCGCCGCCACGAGCGACATCGTTACGATCACAACTGCGACTACAGCCCACACCACCCACGACATCTTCGTTTTCACGTGCATGAAAACGGCACACTTCTTAAAGCTTAACTACGTTTTGTAGCTATCTAACTAGCTTTACGATGAGTTTAGCCGCATGTGTAGGTTTTCTTGAGAGGGCGGTAAACAGCGTCTTTGCGGTGAGGTTTTCCTCTATGTAGTCTCTAAACACGGACTCATCTGCAAGCTCCACGAGGGCCTCCCCCCGGGCGAGAAGCCTCTGCGCAATCCTGAGAAGCTTCTTCTGAAACTCAATCTGTCGTATTATTTTCTCCACGCCGCGGCGGTATGCCTCCAGCGGCCGCTTGGACTTAAGCGCCTCCGCCAGAGCAAGCGCGGAGAGTATGCCCGGCCTAATGCCCTCGCCTGCCAGCGGGTACACGAGGCCAGCCGCTTCGCCTACGCGGAAGGCCTCGCCGTCGTGTAGCATCACCTTGGGCATGACGGTCAGGTGTGCGCCCCGGACATCCACCACCCGGCCGCCCCCCAGCCACCTCTCCACAAAGGCATATACGTGGGGCACGGGGTTCTCCACTCCGTAGAATCCTCCCCCGACGTTGTAAACCCCGCCATGCGGAAACACCCAGTAGAACCCCACCGCGTCCGGCGGGAAGACAAAGTAGGCGGTTTCGTCATCCAGCTTCACACCCTCCACATAAGCCCTCGCCACCGTTATCTTCTCGCCGACGCTCATGTAGGGCCCGCCAGCATTCACCCGGATCTCGGCGGGCTCCTCTCCGGCTGCGCCGTCTACGCGCATGGACTCAACCCACGCCCGCTTATCCACTATGTACCACCGCGGGGCGCGGTAGGACACCTCTCCGAGCGCCTTCTTCCACGAGTAGAAGACGTAGCGACGCACCTTATCCACCACGTACCTCTGATCCACCATGGGCGTCTCGACGGGCACCGCCTCGCCGCAGGCCTTGAAATACCGCCTAGACCTCTCCACCCCCCTCGCCCTTCCGTAGGTCTTCAAAAAGGCCGCGCCGGAGGGGCCAAGCCCCACCACCTCCACAAGCCTCATTGTGAGGCATCCGACTCAGATTTATTTAATTTGGCCCGCGGCAGTCATGTACCTACAAAGGCGCACGCCGGCAGCCGCCGCTAGGCGCTCATCCCGGGTTCGAAGGTCCACTCGTAGTATTCGGCGATTTCTCTGAGGACCGCCTCTTCCCTGATCAGATCCCTTATGGAGAGTACTCCGTAGAGCTTTCCGTCTTTTGTAGCTACGACGTGTCTAATCCCGTATTTCTTGAAAATCTCGGCCGCCCTCGCCACCGGCTCGTTGTAGTCCAGCGTGATTACGTTTTTTGTAGCTATGGTGTCCACAGCCGCGTCTAGAGACACGTCGTATGCCACGGCCTTCACGATGTCGCGTTCGGAGACGATGCCGACGATTTTGTAGGGGTCTTCGGGGTCTACCAACACTACCAGGCCAACCTTGTGTTGAGACATAAGCCTTGCCACTTCTCTTATGGGCGTCGTTGGGTATGCCTTAATGACGTCGGTCTTTACATATTTTCCGATCATGTATCAAAATTGTCCCGCATAAATATTTATAGTGACGTCGAGGCTTCTCTATGGATAGGCTCAGGAGCGAGGACCTACTCCACCTCGTGGAGCTTGTCAAGCTGAAGTCCGCCGTGAAGTCCGACTACCTTAAGGAGTTTATAGACGGCATAATTAGGGAGACCTACCTAAGGCTGAGGCTCCTGGACGTGTTATCTCTGCCCGAGATATCGCTGGACTCGGACGGGGGAAAGCCGCTGGAGGACGTTGTGAAGACCTTGGAGGATATGTGCGCCCGCTACGAGCAACACCTGGCAGACGTGAAGCGGCTTAGGGAGGCGGCGAAGACGCCTCTGGAGCTTGAGCTTGTCGCCGCGTTGGAGAAGTCGCTGGAGAGGTCCCACGTGACCATCCGCATGTTGATCAACGCACTGACGGAGTCAGGGAGGTAGCCGCATCACAACCTTCCTCACCGTTTTGCCGTCTGGCAACTTGAAGAGGGCCACCACCACCCCCGGCTTGCCAGGGGGCTGGAGGACCCACGCCTTCACCGGCTTAAGCCAGTACTTCTTGCCTCCGTACTCCACCTCGTAGACGCTGTTGAGTATCTCCTCAGCCATGTAGAGGACTACACCCAGCTATAAAAGGTTGTTAGGCACATCCACCACGACGTCTGCCTCGTCGTATGCCGGCTTGTGCAGAGCCTCCAGGAGCTCTCCCACGGGGCCTCCGATCCTTGCGACGAGCATCTTACGCACGTAGCGTCTCGCGTCTGGCAGAGGTGTCCCTACGCAGGAAACGCCGACGTCGAAGGGACCGAACTCCCTGAAGACCTCCTCGGCAGTCCAGCCGCCCTCTAGCATGATAAACGCAACGCGGTCTGGAAGCGACGCGACGAGCTCAAGGGCGCTGGAGGTCTCAAAGGGCCCCACCGCCACCACATACGGCGCGAGAAACAGGGCGTCGCCGTGCCAGCCACATGGGTACGTGAAGACAAGGGCTCTCGCCGGCGACATCTGGAGTACCTTCTCTATTATATACACGCGGTGCTTCTGGAGAAGCGACGTGAAGGCTCGGTACAGCTTTAGGGTCTCCTCGCCGCGCCACTCCCTAGAGTACACCACGAGCCTCCTCACGGCCGCGGCTGAATCCGTCTTTAAAACATATCAGTTACACCCCGGCGGAGTCGCCGGTATAAGGTTTTTTAACAAGTGCCGCCGCTTTTCCTATGTCTGTCAGATCGCCTTTCGTGGTGGTGATGGGGCACGTCGACGTGGGGAAGACGCTTCTGCTTGATAAGATAAGAGGGACCTCCGTGGCTTATAGGGAGCCTGGCATGATCACACAACATATAGGCATGAGCTTCGTCCCGTGGCAAGCCGTGGAGAAATTCGCAGGCCCGCTGGTAGACAGGCTCAAGCTGAGAGGCAGAATCTGGATACCGGGCTTCCTGTTTATAGACACGCCGGGACACGCGGCCTTCGCCAACCTGCGCAGACGGGGCGGGTCGGTGGCCGACCTGGCTATCCTCGTCGTGGACATAACCTCCGGCCTGGAGGACCAGGGCGTCGAGTCTCTCAAGCTTATCCAAAGCAGAGGGGTGCCCTTCGTCATCGCCGCAAACAAGCTAGACAGGATATACGGGTGGAAGTCTGTGGAGAACAGGCCGTTTCTCTTCTCCGTCGAGGACCAGGTGTGGCACGCCGTAGCGACCCTTGAGGAGAGGATCGGGAAGCTCATCGACCAGCTCTCCCGCTTCGGCATAGAGGCGGACAGGTACGACCGCGTCAGAGACTTCAAGACACAGGTCCCCATAATACCAACAAGCGCAGTGACGGGCGAAGGCGTGCCCGACCTCCTCCTCGTCCTAGCCGGCGTCAGCCAAAGGTTTATCCCAAGGGAGAAGCTGGAGGTCCACGAGGGGCCGGCCAAGGGCGTCGTCATGGAGGTTAAGGAGGAGAGGGGGCTTGGGGTGGTGGCCGACGCGATCCTTTACGACGGAAGGCTGAGAAAGGGGGACACCGTGGTGACCGCCGGAATAGACGGTCCGAAGGAGGCAAGGGTCAGGATGTTGATAATGCCGAAGCCTCTCGAGGAGATGAGAGACCCGGAGGACCGCTACATGGCAGTGGAGGAGGTCAAGGCGGCCGCCGGCGTGCGCATAGTAGCAGATGGGCTTGAGGGCGTCGTCTCAGGCGCGCCAGTATTCGCGGCGTGGACGCCCCAGGACCTCGCCAACGCCCTCAAGCTTGTCAAGGAGGAGATCTCAGAGATAAAGATAGAGTCAGACAGAGAGGGCGTAATCGTGAGGGCCGATACCTTCGGCACGCTGGAGAGCATAGTCCTGTTCCTCAAGCAACAGGGCGTGCCGGTGAGAAAAGCCGACGTGGGGCCGCCCACGCATAAAGACGTGGTGGAGGCGGTGCTCAGCAGGAGGAAAAACCCAGCCTACGGCGTCATCCTGGCCTTCAACGTGAAGATCCCGCCGGAGGTGGAGAAGGAGGCCATGTCCGCCGGCGTCAGGCTCATAAGAGGCGAGATTTTATACCGCATCTTCGACGAGTACATGAAGTGGTCACAGGAGGTCAAGACGAAGACTGTGGAGCAGATTCTTTCCCAGATGACCCGGCCCGGGAAGGTCCAGATACTGCCCGGCTACGTGTTCAGGAGGAGCGACCCGGCGATAGTCGGCGTGAAGGTGCTGGCCGGCACCATCAAGCCGGGCGTCACCCTGGTCAAAGACGGGAGGGAGGTGGGGAAGATAATGCAGATCCAGAAGATGGGGCAGGCGGTGGGCCAGGCAACGACGGGCGACGAAGTCGCCATATCTATACAAGGCGACATCATCGTCGGCAGACAGGTTAAAGAAGGGGACATACTTTACGTCTACGTGCCCGACGAGCAAGCCCGCCAATGGCTCTTCCAATACAAACAGTACCTCCGCGAGGACGAGCTAAAAGCATTGGAGGAATACCTAAAGACTAGGAAGAAATAACGCCGCGAAAACTTATTAAACCTAGGTGTCAAGCTAAAGTGGCGGGGGTGCCCGAGCCAGGCCAAAGGGGCAGGGCTCAAGACCCTGTGGCGTAGGCCTGCGTGGGTTCAAATCCCACCCCCCGCACCACTCTTCTCCAGGATCTCCACTAGGGGTCTCATCTTCACAGCTGTTTCTTCCCACTCGTTTTGCTCCATGGAGTCCGTCACTATGCCGGCGCCCGCCCAGACGTATGCGTAGTCCTGCTCCACGTAGAGGCTTCGTATCACCACTGCGAAGTCCAGGGCATCTCTGGTAATCACACCTACTGAGCCGGTGAAGGGGCCGCGGGGCTCCTCCAGCTGGGCCAGAAGCTCAAGCGCCCTGGGCTTGGGCACCCCAGACACGGTGGTTGTCGGATTTAGGGCTAAGACGGCGTCTATGGGTCTGTAAAGCTTGTCGAGCTTGCAACGTACGTAGGAGACGAGATGCTGGTAGTGGCTGTATTTCTCCACCCTCAACATGTCGGTGACCTCCACGGTTCCCCAGCGGCATATCCTGCCTAGGTCGTTTCTGACAGAGTCTACAAGCATGATGTGCTCCGCCCGGTCTTTTACGCTGTTTATGAGATCCCGTTCCAACACGGCGTCTTCCTCCGGGGTGGAACCCCTCGGCCTGGTGCCGCCGATTGGCCCCGAGACGGCGTAGCCGTTTTCAACTCTCACAAGAGTCTCCGGCGACGCGCCGACGAGGAAGAAGCCGTCTAGGTCCACCAGGAAGTAGTACTTGGCGGAGACCCTCCTCTTGAGGGCTGAGAGGAGGGGCCAGGGGTCCCCGGCGAATTTGTACCTCCTGTACCGCGCCACCACCAGTTGAAACACCTCCCCGGCCTCAAGCGCCCTCTTGGCCTCCGCCACCCTCCTGTGGAACGCCTCGCGGGGCTCCTCCCAGTCCAACCTGGCCTCCCAGCGCCCGGTCTCCCTAGCCGCCTCGGCGCGGTCCCCCACTATGAAGACGGTTTTTGGCCAGCCGGGTCTCCCCGGCACCTCCACCGGCCCGTCCCAGGGCGAGACGGCGTCGAAGGTGAATAGGGCCACCGCCACCTTGCCCCTCTCCACCTCCCTCAGCACCTGGTCTATCCCATATACGACACGGCCGCTGACAGCTACCTCAACGTCTGGGCTCTTGAAGTAGGCCGTCGGCACGGGGGAAGAAATTTATCTGCGGTATATAAGCCGTGGCCTGCGTCTTGTACGGCCGGGAGGGGTACCACGCTCTATTTCTCAAGCCCATAGCCGAGCTTCTGGGCTGTAGATACGTCGCGTTGGAGTACCTGGAGCTCTACCGCGCCTTCCTCCGGGGAGGCGGCGTGTTCTACGTGGAGGAGCCCTGGCTCTGGTCGCGGCCTACCAAGGCGCCTCCTCCCCCGCTTAGGTTGACACGACCAGCCAGATGGCTGGAGAGGAGGATGTATCCCCTTTTGGGGAACGTCCACCTCTTCTTTACAGACGGGCGCTTCAACGCGGCCTCTGAGGCCCCCTGCGGGCGGGTGGGGCTCCTCGCCAAGTGGGGCGAGCCGCTGGTCACAGACCTCTTCCTTCCGTTGTTTCTTGAGCTGGGCGACGTGGCGAAGGCCCTCCGCGCCGCCAAAGCCCTCTTCAAGTGCGGATTGCCGCAGAGCAGAGATGAGCTAGTGAAGGGGGTTAAAGAGGGGAGGTACGTAGCTGGGTACATCTGGCTTGCTTGGGCCGTGAACCTCGGGGTGGAGCTCAGGCCCTACCCCGCCTTGGGCCGGCCGCTCTCGGGCATATGGGGTTTGGCGGATCTGGAGAGAGAAGTCCCCGCCTACGCGTACCCGCCACCGTATCCGGAGGTGGCTGGCGCGTGGCGGAGGTTCATAGAGACGGCGGCACCCATTAGGGGGCCTCGTTGGATGGATTTCGTAGAGGAGAGCCATGAGGTACTTAGGGAATACCTTTTAGGCCATGTGGGAGAAGACGTAACAGCTAAGTGGCTAAGCTCTGTGGAAAAGGTGTTAAACCAGGAAATATGAGAATATCTACGCCACCCCTCGCATCCCTTTCGACCTTGCAGGTATGTTTTCCCTAGGTGCATCACCGCGTTGTTGCAGTCGTGGTAAAGCCTATAGTAATCTTTTAATCTGCCGGGAGCTATATGATTTATGTTGAGTTATTTATGCCCTATTTCTATCGGTTTAAGTAAATTCTCACAGGGTCCCTTACTGCTGAAATGTAGAAGACGCCGACAGCCCCTAGCCTCTTCGCTATGTCATCTGCTCCGATGAAGATTTTTGCGAACTGCCACCAAGTCGGTTTTTATTATCCACAACTACACATCTGTTGTAAGGCTTGCATCTCTGCTCTGCATGTGCCGTTCTATCTCCAGCAGACTCCATAGCGTGGTGACATCAGTTACGTCGTACATGTAAACGACGAGGTCTAGATAGAAGGGCCAAGCCTTAGCAAGGGCCTCGGCTACCTCCGTTGCATGATTGCCTGCATCTAAGATGCGCACATGCCTGATGCTGAGCGTGGTCCTAAAGCCGGGTCTCGACGTGAATTTCGGCTCTACTGGCACTCCCACGAGGCGATAGATGTAAGTCTTCCCGACACCACCCACTCCAAGTACCCCACCGCAAGACATCTCATCTACATATATCGCGGGTCGTCGCCTCGATCTCTAGAAGGGCGTAGTACTGCTGGTCTGTGAGAGAGACGTTGGGATTCACCTGCTCAACAGCTCTTATGGCATCGTCTGCCTTCATGCATCTGGTAGCTATTAGATAGGCCGCGAGGGCGGTCGGCGTCCTCCCCATGCCGCCGACGCAGTGGACTACCACCACGCCGCTTTTTGCCGCCTTCTTTATGACCTCTACGAGTTCGTCGAGCCTCCTGGGCGGGTATCCGTCGGGCGTCGGCCAGTGGATCCACTCCATTCCCCTATCTGCGAGGGACTTGCGGAGCTCTAGGAGGCCCCATCTGCCGTAGTACTCGATCTCCCACGCCTCGGCGAGGGATATGACCGTTTTCACGCCGAGTTGCGCCCATTTGTCCAGGTCCTCCCTCCTGGGCATGCAGGAACCGGCTACCTTGGGCTCCACGAAGTATGGGCATTCCATCTTTTTTCTCTTCCTCATGCCCATTTTATCAGTTTTTTCTCTAGTGTGGTCATTGCGGCGTAGGTCGCCACGCCGGCGGTGCCCAGCGTGATTATGGCGGCGTACATCTCCAGGAAGTCGAGGCGGTGCCAGCTGTCGTATATCAACGCGCCTAGTCCGTCAGTGAGGGCGAGGCTCTCCGCTATGAAGGAGACGGAGTACGCCGTGTTTAGCGCTATCTTTAGGCCCGTCACTATGCCCGGCAGGGCGGAGGGGAGAACCACGTATCTCACCACGTCGCGTCGTCTCCCGCCCATGGTGTATATGAGGGCGGCGAGGTCCCGGGGATACCGCTGGGACCACTCCATCACCGAGAGGGCAATTGGGTAGAAGGCTATGAGCGAGATCAAGGCGATTTTGCTGACTTCTATGCCGAAGAGGTGTAGCAATATGGGCAGCAACGCCACGTGGGGGATGGGGTACGTGAGCAGTATGAAGGCCTTGAGGAGGTTTGCGCTTGTTCTTTCTGAAAGCCAGCTGGCGGCGAGCCCGCCTGCCAGACCCGCCGCCAGAGCCAGGGCCGTTGCGGCGGCGATTCTGGCAAGGGTTGAGGCTAGGTTTTTAAGCAGTGTCTGATGGTCCGATGCGGCGCGCATCGCCACGTCTGTAAACGGCGGGAGATACGGCTTGTTCACCACGTAGGCGGCTACCTGCCACAGCACGAGTAACAACACAAGTGCCGCCAGGTAGTACCTCATGACCTAAATGCCTCCCGTGCCGTCTCTGCGAGTCTTTCGGCATCTGTGTATTGGCCAGGTGCCGCCGTCGCGACCAGCTGTAGCGGGGGCCCCTTCACGATGCAGACGTAGCCACCGAGATCCACGGCGTCTTGCACGTTGTGTGTAATAACCACCATGGGTTTCCCTATCTTCTTCAGCAACTGGATTATCTCCCTGCGGTAGTCTATGTCGATCATGGAGAGCGGCTCGTCTAGGAGCCAGACCTCAGCCCCGGAGGCCAAGGCCCTTGCTATTAACGTCTTCTGCTGTTCTCCCCCCGAGATCTCCTTAGGGTATCTGTCAAGCAGGTGGCTTATCCCCAGCGACCCTGCCACGGACTCCGCCTCCCTCTCTGGGTTGGGGCGGCGCTGTAGTTTTAGAGGAAGGGCGATGTTTTCCCGCACGGTCATCCAGGGGTAGAGGCCTCCCGTCTGGGGTGTATACGCGATTTTGCCTCTGAGCTCCTCCGGGGGCCTCCCCATGACCTCCACGGCGCCGCTTTGGGGCTTCAGCATGCCTGCTATGATCTTCAGCAACGTTGTCTTTCCGCTTCCGTTGGGGCCTAGTATAACCGTTATCCCCTGGGGGAACTCCGCGGTGAAGTTCTGCATCACTACGGGGCCTCTCCGGTATCTGTACGTCACGCCGCTTAGCCTAATCACGAAACGCAATCTTCGTATTTAAGCTGCTGTTTAACAAGCCCCTTCTGGAGTAACCACGACGCGGCGTCGCTAAACACATCTCTAGGCATCTCCGTTACCTTGGCCCTCCACACTATCTGGTAATTCTGCCGGAGCTCGGCCGGGATCCTGAGCTTGTCCGCCAGCAGGTCCCAGTACTTCTCCGGGTCGGCGTTGTATAGGTCGACGGCCTTGTTTAGCGCCGTTATGAGCCTCCTCACGGCCTCTCTGCCCTCCGGCGTTTTTAACAGGGATTCGCTAGCCACAACCACGACCAGGTCTCTGTGTTTAGCGATGAGCGTGGCGTTTCTGCTCAGCGCAAGGGTGCCCCAGGGGTCGGGCAAAACCGCGGCGTCTACCTTGCCCTCCACAAGTAACTGGAACCTATTCGCTATGCTAGGCACGTCTACAAGCTCCACGTCGCCCTTGACCATCTTGGAGGCGACGTATTCAATTATGGTGTTTCTAGATATGGCGACTGTCCTTATCTGCGACGCCCCGGGGGCCTTCACGTAGTAAAACCCGACGTTGGAATCCCCCTCGCCGGCGCAACAGAGGAAGCCCACTATCTTTATGGGGACGCCGTTGCCTATCAACATAAGCGCCCCCACGGGGTCGTGTACCGCCGCGTCCACCTGGCCGCTCATTATGGCGGAGTCCCTATCTCTGGCTGAGCCGAAATAGACGAGCTCCACAGACAGACCCTCCTTCTCGAAAAGCCCCTCCTTCTCCGCCACGACGAAGGGCAGGGCGTCTACTATGGGCAGTAGGCCGATCCTCAGCTTGGGAGGCGGAGCCTGGGCGGTCTGGAGCAGGAAAAACGCGATGAAGAGGGCCACAGCCGCGGCCAGGAGAGTTAGGAGTAGCCAACGTGGCATAGGTGGAGTAGTGCCGGCAGTTTTAAAGTTTGGTTAAGCGGTTTTTGCGGGTTAAATCTTGAAAAGCGCGGAGAAGGTGCCCAGGCCGAGGGCCTCCCCGATGAGGAGGACGCCGAGTATTATCGATACTATGCCTACGGCGTATTCGATCTTCCGGCCGAGGGAGCCCCACCTCATGCTCTTCGCGGCGCGGCCCGCGCCCCTCCTCACCGCTACTATAAGCAGGTAGATGACGAGGGCCAGGCCGGCGGCGTAGGCGAGAGTCGCGGCGAAGAGGAGCAGGTAGTTGCCTGTCAACGCCGAGGCCACAAGGTTCGCCACCACCACGGCGCCGAAGAAGGGAGCTATGCAGGGAGTCCACACGGCGCCCAGAGACGCGCCAAGAATGAAGTCGCCCGCCCTCCCGACGCCACGCCTGGAGGCCTTGTAAGCCGAGGTCTGGAAGCGGGAGGCCCAGATGACGAAGGCCTTGTTTAGCCTTTCCACCACCAGCACCGCCCCCATAGCCACCAGCAGAACCCCGCCCACCGCGTAGAGCACGACGTTGGCCACCTCGCCCACCCAAGCCGCCGCCGCCGACACCACTGTGGCTATCACGGCGTAAGACGCCGCCATGCCGGCCAACACAAGCGGCAGGCTACGCCTAACGAGGTAGGTGGTCGCCGCAATAGTCAAAACCGGCAGGACGCAGGGCGAAAACACGCTGGCGGCGCCGGCGGCGAAGGACAGGGCGATCTGGGCAAACGCCTGCGCGCCCTCGCCCGCGGCGGGTTGCCGCGGCGGCATCTGCTGTTGCGGCGTCGAGGTCTGTTGCCCGTAGGCCATGTCGAGGAATTTTAGGAAGGTGTCTGGGTCGGCGGCGCCGATCATCACGAAGGTGACGTGCAGAGCGCCGTCTTTCACGTATCCCATGATAATGGTGGGTGTGCCGATCACCGGGATGTTCTGTCTGCCGGAGGCTTTCTGCTCCCGGAGCGAGCCGCCGTAGTATATGTAGACCCGCCCATCGGCCACCGCCTCCACGCCCCGCACAAGGTAGCTGGAGAGGTCCACAGACACCAGGTTGACACCCCTCAACGCCGACGCCACCCGCCCGTCTGGGAACACCTGCGTCTTAAGGTAGAGACACCCCGGGCAGTCCGGCTGGTGGATAAATATGAGGATAGGCCCATCTCTCCCGAGGGCGGCGGCCAGGTCCTGCTGGGACTTGATGTCTGTGAACTGCAACTGGCCTATCTGCAACGCCGCCGCGAGGGCGGCCAGCAGTAAGAGCGCCGTTGCGGTTTTCATGAAAGCTATATTACGGATTACCTATTTATGTTTGTGTACGTTGAGAAGTTGGTCACAGGGCCCTTGGCGACTAACACGTACATAATATGTAGCGCTGAGGAGTGCGTCGTGGTGGACCCCGGCGGCGATGCGGACAAGATCCTGGCGCGTCTGGGCGGCAGATCTGTGGCGGCTGTGGTGGCGACCCACCTCCACTTCGACCACGTGGCCGCAGTCGCCGCGTTGACGGAGGCCGCGGGGGCGCCCTTCTACGCGCACCCGGCTGACTGGGCTGTCTACAGGGAGCTCAACGCGGTGGCCGAGGAGTGGGGTTTCGAGACGCCCGACCTCCCGACGCCCAAGCCCCTGGGCGAAAGGCTGTGGATTTTCGACGTGTGGCACACGCCGGGTCACACCCCCGGGTCTGTCTCCCTCGTGGCTGACGGCGCCGTGTTTACTGGTGATACGCTCTTCTACCAGTCCGTCGGCAGGACCGACCTCCCCCTGGGCGATTGGGATCTGCTGGTTCAATCCCTCTGTAGGCTCTACAGCCTTCCGCGGAACTACGTGGTGTACCCCGGCCACGGCCCCGAGACGTACATAGGGCTGGAGGCGGCGGACAACCCGTTTGTAAACGCCGACGTTTGCAAAACCAGGGGACACCGCAACCCATATTAGCATAGGCGCCGTTCTCCCCACGCAGGCCACCGCTAGGGCTAAGTTGTTGCAGTACCCGCCGCCTTCCGTCCTCACACCTCAGCTCATCACGGCGACTTCGGTCATCTCCACCAGGCTCTACGGCCTTTTCGACCTGGGCGTCTTCATCGCCAGGCTGGTTAAGGCTGGCGTGCAGAGATACGGCGAGCCGCTGGACCCCTGCTGGCTTTACATAGTCCTCCCCAACGGCTACAAACACTTCGCATATTTCTCTAACGACGTGCCGGAGGCGGTCGAGCACACGTCTCTCTACCCGGACCCCTACCTCGGCGCGTTGTTTACAGCCGCGTCGGGGAGGAGGGCGGTCCTCAGACCCCTAGGCAGGGACTACCTCGACGGGCTGTTCGAGACGCTCGCACAGAGCGAGGGGTGGAACATACACATCTCTAACTACGTCGAGTTCGGGCCGTATCTCAACCAACATGAGGTTAATGGCGAATGCGTGGCGGAGCGCCTAAGGACCATACTTCCGAAGGAAGCCACCTACGAGAAAGACGCGTTGCTGTCGGTACTAGTCCCCGCCATGCCGCAAGCCTTCTTGACGGACCCCCAGCTCATGAAGCTCATCTCGTTGGGTCTAATGGAGTATAGAGAAACGACGATAGTACCTACGCAACTGCTGGTCTCTCTCCTCGGGATGTTGTTTTAAACCCCCTTTGCCTAAGCCGCCACGTGAAGGTGGTGGTTTTGGGAGGCGGGATAGCCGGGGTGTTCACAGCTTACTTCCTCAGGGAGGCCGGCTTCGATGTGGTAGGCGTCGGCGGCGAGCTCGTGTATCCGCTGTCGTCGCTGGTGCTTACTCAATCTATGCCGTATGGAGAAGACGTGGAGCTGGCCCGCAGAAGTCTAGAGATATATAGGAGGTTTGTGGAGCCGCGGGAGGTCGTCTCGGTGGATATCCTCCCCAGGTGGGTTGACCTCTCTAGGCTCACCACGCCGCATGAGGTGACCGATAGGGTTGAAGGTCTTCGGCTGAGCCCCGACGAGGTGGCTGTGATAACCCGCGACTACCTTATACCCGTGAGGAGGATAGTGGCGCGCCTGCGTAAGGAACTGGGCTTCTCAGATTCATACGGCCTTCTGAAGGTTAGGGATGGTAGGGCGTTCGTCGTGGCAGATGGCAAGAAGATAGGGGGCGACGTAGTTGTGCTGGCCGCCGGCTACAGAAACAGCATTTTGGCGAAGGAGGCGGGCTTGGCTCTGCCTCTGGAGCCCTACGAGTGCTACGCGGTGTTGTACATAGTGGGGAGGCGGCTGTGGAGATACAGCGTTGGGGATTACGTCTTGGGCTGGTACGGGAGGCCGGCGGCGCCTCCCCTCTACATAGCCGGGGATGGTTGCGGGCGGCTTGGGCAGGGGCCGCCGCCGAATTACGTAAGACGAATCACGGCCTTGATAAGACAGCGGGGGGTGCCGGCTCTTCCGTTGTATTTAAAAACCGGCTACTGCGAGGTGGGGCCACACGGCGGCCCGCTGTATGGGCGGCACCTTGCTGTGGAGAACCTGTACATCATCGGCGGCTTCGACGGCTATGGAAGCATGGTGGGGCCCGCCCTTGCTGAACATCTCGCCAAGCTCATAGGCGGCCGCGGTTCAGACGACGCGTTCAGGCTGGAGAGGTATCTTGACGCCAAGCCCTTCAACCCCTGCGAGGTGGCTGAGCGCCACGAGTGGGGCGCCGTTTTGCTCCGTAATGTTTAAAAACTTCCCACTCAACTAGCGGCGTGTCTAAAGAGAGGAAGAGGATGGTGCTTATATCGTTTCACGTGCCTCAGTCCTATGTCGAGATGCTTGATGAGCTGGTGAAGCTGGGGCTCTACCCCAGCAGGAGCGAGGCAATTAGAGCCGCCCTTAGAGAGCTACTGAATAAGTACAAACTAGACGGCGTTTGATTTTATAGCTCCCCAACATCCGGGCTCCGATGGACGGATACGTGTCGGCTCTCGCGGCTACCCTGGCTTTTTCCTTCAACGCACCGCTGGCGTACGCAACGACTAGAAAAGGGGTGAGCTCCACCGCTCTAGTGGCAATACGCAACGCAGTCGCGCTCTCTGTGTTGCTACCACTCGCAGATTTCAAGGCATCTACATCGACGCTTCTTGTGATTACCGCCTCCGCCCTGCTCGGACCAGGCCTCGGCGACTACGCCTACTTCAAGGCCATGTACCACAGCGGGGTGGCCACGGCGGTGACCATCGGCTATACATATATATTCACGGCGCAACTGTTCTCGGTCGCGATGGGCTTGGAGAGCTTCAGGTCCTCCGCCGCCGTGGGGGCCGCCTTGGCCTTTCTCGGCGTCGTAGTGGCGCTTGGCGGAAGGCCCAAGGGACCCGGCGTGTTCTACGGAGCCATAGCGTCTGCGGCATGGGGCCTCGCCTCCGCGTTGCTGGGGGTAGCCACCAAGGAGACCACGCCATATACGATCGCCGCTGTGCGATCCGCGATACTCGCACCGCTTTTCCTAATCCTCCCAGAGGGGCGGAAGGTCTCCGCGCCGGGGCTCCCCTACGCCGTTTTATCAGGCGTCGTGGGCCTCGCCTTGGGCTCCCTGGCTTTCATCTACGCCATATCGAAGATAAAAGTCGCCGCCACCGTGGTGTCCACCTCCCTCACGCCGATACTGTCGCAGATGCTAGATAGGGCGATAAACAAGAGCCCCATCTCGCCGAAACATATATTAGGTGCGTCGCTGGTAGCACTCGGCATAGCGACTACAGTGATGAATAATTAGACAGCAGAAAAATGAAGAGCTGACGACGGTCTGATTACTTCTTCAACTCGTCCAACCTCTTGTTTATCTCGTCTAGTATCTGCTCCTTGGTCTTCCCCTCAGTAGATATGCCCAACGACCTAGCCATCTCGATGATCTTCTGGTCAATCTCCTCCTTCTTCTCAGTCCTCTTGACCTCCTCCTCCACCCCCGAAGCGGCTTTCCTAAATTCTCTAATGGCCTCACCCATCCCCCTAGCCAGAGAAGGAAGCTTAGAAGGACCCCAGATGAGGATAATCACGATTGCTATTAGGATTATGATCCATTCTTGCCCGCCGATAGGGAGGTACATAGGATCAAGGGGTTGGGGCTTTATTAGTTTTATGCCCTATAAGCTTTTTAATCGATTGCTTGGTGTGTGTGTGGAATCTAAGCCGCCTAGAGATAGGGAGTTGCCTCTGTGGGAGCATCTTGCGGAGTTGGGGAGGCGGTTGAAACGTGTGCTCATCGC
This sequence comes from Pyrobaculum sp., assembly GCA_036833835.1. Lineage (GTDB taxonomy): Archaea > Thermoproteota > Thermoprotei > Thermoproteales > Thermoproteaceae > Pyrobaculum. The sequence continues at coordinate 21,709 of DAITPC010000003.1, forward strand.
CTTTGTCGTGGCTTTGATTGTCATGTGGATGCCAGCGCCTGACCTCAACTCGGGAGGTTTATTGAATGTTTTGGCATCCTTTTTTGTAACAGGCGAATACAAGCCGTTTGCCTACTGGGTCTTCATGCAATCTATGCAGCCTATGCTTAATCAACTAAACAGCACAGGGAATATCAAAATTGTGTTGATAGGCGGCGAGGTGTGGAGCCCTTTATCAGCTGTTATGTACGCCTCTATCTACCTAGCTACGTTAGTTGTATTTCCCTACTTCCTCTACGAACTCTGGCTCTACATCCAGCCAGCCCTCTACCCCCATGAGGAGCGTGCCGTGAAGAAATACCTCTGGGTTGGTCTGGTGTTGTTTTACGCCGGCAATTTCTTCGGCATATTAATTATATATCCCACTCTCTTTAGGTTTATAGCGGGTCTCGCGCAACTACTCGACGTTGGACAGCTCTTCAGCGTCTCGTCAGTTGTAAACACTTGGATTCAAATCGCCTTCTGGACAGGCGTTATTTTCGAGACGCCTATTGTAATAGCAATTCTGTCGGAAATTTGCCTGCTCAACCCATGGACGGTTGCTGAATACAGGCCTCTGGTTTACGCCGGTGCCCTCATACTAATAGCTACAATAACTCCAGACACGACGCTCATCTCCACGTTTCTGACATTTATCCCATTTGTGATCCTCCTCGAACTTAGCCTGGTGTGGAGCAGGAGAATCGTGCGTAAGTGCTCCGATATTCAACGTCCTCGGAGGAGGCCGTAGAGGAGCAGCAACTTCGGCGTGGCGGACCAGCCGCCGGGCACCTGCCTCACCAAGTCCCACTTCACGAGGTAGCCCAGTTGCCAGGACGATAGGAAGTCCATGAGGTAGCCGTGGCTCACAACGCCCTGTGCGGTTAGGTCGTCGAACACGTCTGTGTCTACGCCGAGGACCTCTGCCACTCTTTCCAGAGCTTTGTGAAAGGGCGGTTCGTCCACGCCGACGGCTGAGTCCTCCAGCTGTGCCGCCTGTAGGGTGACCTCACCTCGCCGCACAGACACGTTGCCCGGCGCCTTCACGTACCTCTCCCTTATGTATGGAGGCGTTGAGATGTGGAACACCACCTCGCCGGGGAGGTCTAGAGGCTCCGTCACTATCGCCTGAAACACAGCGCCGATCTCCTCGGCGTAATCCGCCACAATATGGACAAACCTCGCATAGCCGAACCGGAGGTCCACGGCCACGGAGCCCGGCCGGTGGGAAAGCACGGCGACCGCCGCAGTGATGGGGTCCGGCCGCGGGGCGACGCATCTCCGGAGACCGTCGCCGTGAGGCATCAACCGCGCGACCCATGCTACGTCTAGCGACAGCTGGCCGAAGAGGAGAACCGGGTCCGCGGTCTCCAGCCCTAGATTTCTCTGGTCCTGTAGGGCGGGCAGTATCTGCGGTCCATGTATCTGGCGTATGGCTCTGGCTATGTGGAGACCAGACGCGAGGCGGGGGGCTGGGGGCGGGGCTCCGCAACGTGGAGCCACCAGCACGTCCACCTCCCCAAGTACGTGCGGCATCTCGCTGTGGTCGACTATTTGCGTGGGCATGGCTACATCTTTATATATGGGGGCTATTAAAGGGGCATGAGCGTGGCAGGTATTAGGTTTGATTATATACATGCGGAGAGACTCGGCGTGCCGCCCCCGGGGGTCCAAATTCAGATGAACATGCAAGTCATGATAGAGGGGGAGAGGGCCGTCAAGAGAGGCGGCACCACGGAGATACCGTTTACCATAAGCATCTCCTCAAGCCCAAGCGTCGTCACGGTCACCATAAGAGGCGTGGCTACCGTACAGGGGGAGGTGGATGTGAAGAACCTCCCACCACATGTGGCCGGGCCTATAATGCAGGCCGCCCTCTTTGAGGCGGCGTTGATAATGAGGGAGCTGGGCTTCCCGCCGCCTCTGCCCGTCCAGCCGCAACCCCAGCAGACGCCCCACTACGCGTGATGAGCCAACCCCGGCACCGATCTGTGAGGTAGTTTTCGAATGCTGAACCTCTTCCCCCTGGTCCTCCTGGCTAGAGGCGTCTATGCTCTTATGTGGTTCTACGTGGCCCCCGCGATCCCCATCATGCTACGCGAATTCGGCGTAGACCCCGCCGCCGCCGGGCTTCTGCCCGCGGCCTTCATCGTAGGCGCCGCATCAGCTCAGCTCCCCGCAAGCCACCTCGGAGCCCGCTACGGCCATGACAAGGTGGCGGGCGTGGGTATGGTGATCTTCGGAGCCTCCTCGGCGTTGATGGGCCTCGCCACCAGCTGGGGTTGGGCCCTCGGCTTTAGGGCACTGGGCGGGGTTGGCGCTGGGCTTTTCTTCTCCACCGCTGGCGCCGTCTTGGTCGCCCTGAGGCCCAACGCGGTGGGGTCCGCCTTGGGGTGGTATAACGCCTCTTTTAACATAGGAGGCTTCGTGGGGTATTATTGGGGCTACGTCGCCTCCATCGCCGGCTGGCGCCTCGCGTTGGCGGCGCCCGGCGTCTTGGCCGCGGCTTTGGGAGCCGCGCTTCTCATGGGCCGCGGCGTCAGGAGCCGGTCGGCGATAAACTGGGAGACCGCCCTCTTTGGGTTGGCGTCTTTTCCGTTTTGGGGTGCGGTGTACGCCGCCAACAGCCTCACGGCCACTTGGATCCACCTATATCGCCGTGTGGGCGAGGACCTCGCCGGCGCCATATCCTCGGCCGCTATGTTCTCTGGCTTCTTCGGCGGCTTACTCGGCAGGCTTTATGACAGAGCCAGGAACAAGCTGTATATCTTCCTCGGCGCGCCGCTTGTAGCCGCTCTGGCTTACGCGGCTCTTCCCCACGTCCCGCTGGGGGCTGTGCCGTTGCTGGTATTTCTCTACGGGGCGTCTTTCTCTGCCTACATCACCGCGGTGTATGCTACCGCTTCTAAGATTTCGGAGAATCCCGCCGCCGCGCTGGCGGTGATCAACCTGTCAAACATGGCGCTGGGCCTACACTTCAGCTACGTCTTCTCCTGGCTCATGGTCATGGGACCCGTATATCCGTGGCTTCTCCTGTCGTCACTAGCACTTTCCTCAGCCGCATCTACGTATATAGTCATAAATAGGATAAAGATTTATTAATAGACGATATCATGGCAGGGGTGAGGGCAGTCGTGGCGTTGGGGGGCAACGCATTTAACCGACCTGGGGAGCCCATAACCCAAGAAACCCACTTAAGAAACGTCGACGTAGCTGCCAGAGTCGTGGCAAGGATCGTGCAGGAGGGTCACCAGGTCGTGGTGACACATGGCAACGGGCCGCAGGTGGGCTACCTGGCAGAGTTGCAGAAGGAGAACGGCACATTTCGGCTAGACGCCCTAAACGCCATGACGCAGGGAATGCTCGGCTACTTCATCGTCTCTGCGCTTGATAGGTATTTAGGCAGAGGGAGGGCCGTGGCTTTGGTGACCAGAGTCGAGGTGGACTGCGACGACCCAGCTTTTAAAAACCCCACCAAGTTCATAGGCCCCCTATACAGCAGGGAACAGGCTGAAGCCCTTGCACAGAAATATGGATGGCAAATTAGGCAAGACCCAAGAGGAGGCTGGCGACGTGTTGCCGCGTCGCCCACCCCGCTCAAGATCGTGGAGGTGGAGGCCGTGAAGAGGCTGTTGGACGCAGGATTCATCGTTGTGGCGGCGGGCGGCGGCGGCATACCTATCTGCGGAGACAGAGGCGTAGAGGGGGTTATAGACAAGGACTTGGCCTCCTCCCTGCTGGCTTTGGAGCTCGACGCGGACTTCTTCATGATACTAACCGACACAGACGCCGTCTACCTAAACTACCGGAAGCCAAACCAGAGGAGGCTAGACAAGGTTAGGGTTGAGGAACTGGAGAGGTATTTCGCCGAGGGCCACTTCCCGCCGGGCTCCATGGGGCCGAAGGTGCAAGCCGTGATAAACTTCGTGAAGAAGAGTGGAAAGAGAGCTGCGATTGGGGCGCTGGAGGAGGGCTACGAGGTGTTTAGAGGAATAAAGGGGACGCAGGTAACGCCTTAGAGCTCGTTTATTGGTCTTTCGTATTCCTCCCTCCTCTGGAGGTCTCTTATCTTCACCACGCCGCGTTCCAGCTCTTTCTTGCCGATTATGATTAGGTACCGCGTGCCTATCTTAAGGATGTATTCAAAGGCGTCTTTTAGGCTTTTCTCGCCCAGCTCCACAGCCACGCTGAAGCCCGCGCCTCGCAGTTTTTTCGCAACAGCCACGGCCTGCGGGTACGCCTCATCGTCAAAGATGTAGATGTAGTAGTCCAGCGGCTTCTCCACGCTGTGAAGCCCCACGGCCTCCATAAGCCTCTCAACGCCTATGGCAAATCCCAGCGCAGGGGTTTTTATGCCGCTGTATAGCTCCAACAAGTCGTCGTATCTGCCGCCTCCCCCGACTGCCAGCTTGTACTCCCCCGCAAACGCCTCGAAGACGATCCCAGTGTAGTAGTCAAGCCCCCTCACGATGGACATATCGAACCTAAACCTCCCCAGCCCCGTCGAGACGTCTAGGTACTTCACCAGCTTGGCGTAGTGGGCGCCGAGGCTCTGGTCCAGCCCCGCCAGGAGGTCTACAGCGTCTTGCAATGCCACCTCGCTACTCATGTCGTATATCTTCTCCGCCTTATCCCGTGAGACGCCGCCGCTGGTCATTATGGCTACTACCTCCTCCCGCGGGAGCTTGAGCTTTTTATCCAGGGCGCGATACACCGCATCTCGGTAGGCGGAGAGTCCCAGGGTCTCCAGCATCTTATCCACGGCCCTCCGGTCGTTTATCTTAACCACGTAATCCGCGGCGCCGGCCGCCGAGAGGGACTCAGCCAACACCTGCAGAACCTCCGCGTCTGCCCTCGGGCTGGCCGACCCGACCAGCTCTATGCCGAATTGGTAAAACTCCCTGTACCGCCCATGCTGCGGCTCGTCGTATCTAAACACCTTCGTGAAGTAATACCACCTGACGGGCCTCGGCATGTCTAGGCTGTAGGAGAGCGCCCTGGCGACGGGGACCGTCATGTCGAACCTAAGCCCTAGGTCTCGGCCGGCCTTGTCCTTGAAGTAGTAGATCTCGTTGATCACCTCCCGTCCCGCCTTCTTGGCCAGCACCTCGAAATGCTCGACGACCGGCGTCTCCACCCTCCTGTATCCAAAGGATTCGGCGACTCTTGACAGAACATCCTCCATGTGTCTCAACGCGTAGAACTGCGGCGGAAGCCAGTCCCTCATGCCCCGCGGAGGCCTCCTAAGGTGGTCGGGTAGCCCACTCATAAAGCGGTTCTCTCCACCACCTCCTGCGTGACGGAGACCCCCCGTTGTTTGATAGCCGTTAGAAGCCTGGGGAAGAGCCTGTTAGACATGCCGATATATTCAGTGGGCGTGACGCCTGGCTCCAGCTCCTTAATTACATATTGCATGCCCACGGCCACGCTACCCGTCGCTATCTGCATGGCAGTCCAGCCGCCGTGTGGCCTCACGAGCACCTCGTAGACCACCCTCTTCTCCCCCCTGACGCCTACTACCTTCATATATACCAAGTCTGGCACGTCGAACTTAAGCCGTGAGAGGAGTCTAGCAGTCACCGCCCGGGGCGGTGGCTCCCCCTCCTCCGACATGAGGCCTAGGTCTCTGAGGAGGCGGATCTTCTCCACATGGCCCGGCCACCTGAGCGTTTTTTCGTACATAGTGGTGACCTTGCCGGCCAGAGTCGTAAGGAGGGTTCTGAGACCGTCTGTGTAGAACGCCTCCAGCGTGCCTACGGGCGAATTGACCTGCTCCACCTCGCTGAGGGGGTCAACTACAACGGTCTCCCCGCCTTTGATAAGCCTGGCGGGTCTTGTGTACTCCTCGATTAGGTCCAGCGGGCTCCAAGTGATGGAGTAGCCCAGCGGACCCACCGGTCTCTCCGGTATGCCACCCACGTATATGCCGAGCTCGTCCACGTGCCCCAAGTCGGCCACGAGCCTCCCCGCCAGCACGTTGCTGAGGCCCGGCGCCACGCCTGCGTCGGGCACGTATCTAGCCCCCGTCTTCACAGCGACCTCATGCAACGTGAAGGGGTCCTCCGGGTAGAAGGATACGTCTATTGTGTCCAGCCCCGCCTCAAGTGCGCGTCTAGACGCCTTGTACGCCACGTTACCCGGGAGGGCGTTTACCACGAGGTCGTAACCTCCTAGGGGAACCTCCAAGGCGTCTTGCTGAACGGCGGCGGGGCAACCCCTAGCCTTGTCCACCGCCACCACCTCATGTCTAGTGGAGAGAACTTCGTGGAGGTATCTGCCTATATGCCCACACCCCAGCAGAAGTATCCTCACAACTCCCTCGATTTACTGTATTTTTATACTATTTGAATACTCTAAGCTCCGAGATGACGTAATTCGCAAAGTATCCAGCCGCCACCCCAACCACATACGCCGCATATATCCAAACGCCGAGTAAGTGGAGGGTCAGCGTCGTTACGTAGTTTACCCCGTTGCCCACCGCGGTGGCTACGTGGTACTTGGCCCACCCGGCGAGAAGCGGCGTATGCCGATCTGCGAAGGTCCACCGCCGGTTGAGAATGTAGTTAGAGGTGAGACTCGCCTCTATGGCGAGGGCGACAGACGCCGGCTTTGGGAGGAAAGAGGTGAGATATATCACGGCGAGGGCGACGCCGATTCCCGAGACGCCCACCGTGGCGAACTTGAGGGGACGCCACCTGGCGAGGGCTAAGACCTGCTTGAGGAAGTCCGCTATGTGGCGGGCGCCCAGCTTGGAGCGGCCCCGCGTCCTGAGGCCGAAGAGGTAGGGTATCTCCACTACGCACCGGGGCTTGCATTGGACCAGGACGTCTAGGAGGATTTTGTACAGCCCCATGGGCTTCACGTTGGCTACACACTCTCTTCGATATGCGAAGAAGCCGGAGACGGCGTCTTTCACCGGCCTCGCCTCGGGGAGGAGGATCCTCGCCAGGAGGACGGCGCCGCGGGAGACGATACGCCTATGCCAAGGCCAGCCCTCAACCCCGCCGCCCTTCACGTACCTCGACGCAACGGCGAGGCAACCTCTCTCCGCCGCCTCCGCGAGCTTCGGCACAAGCTCCGGGGGGTGTTGCAAGTCGGCGTCCATAACCACCACCACATCCCCCCTCGCCAGCTGGGCCCCCTCTACCACCGCGCTTGAAAGCCCCCGGCGGCATCTCCTCACGAGAACCCTCACGGGGTACCGCCCAGCCAGCTTTCTGGCCACCTCCGCGGTGCCGTCCGGGCTCCCGTCGTCAACCACAACAACCTCGTAACTCCTCCCCGCCAAGACCCGATCCAGACGCTCCAGTAGCTCCGGCAGATTCTCAGCCTCGTTATACGTCGGCACCACCACGGAGATCATGTGCGTCGACGCCGTGGACTTTTCATCTTGCCGCGATACGCACAATTTTAAATATCTCCATAACCGCAAAGTATTAAAACGCCGTGTTCCATTTATGTGTGGATCTAAAGCAACTTTTTGCAGAAAGAGTGGCCTTCGTGTATGGGCCCGGCGGCGCGGGGAAAACCGTGCTTATTTCAAAGGTCGCCTTCGACTTCGCCAAGGAGGGCAAGAGAGTGCTGTGGGTGACCTTCAACGAGGGGAGGGACACGCTCCACGAGACTTGGAGAAGCTTCGGCTGGAGACCCGAGGAAATTGTTGTCTACGACTTCCCCTTCGTGCCGCAGTATAGAGAAACTCTGTTTAACCAGGTGGTGGACATCGCCTACAGGGAGAGGGCCGAGGTCTTCGTCATTGACGGGGTGGAGGCAATGGTTTTTGACCGCGCCTCGGCAGATGCCTTGACTAAGATCGGTCTCTTCAGCATTATAGGCATAGAGGCGAGGTACAACCCGCTTGGGGATATCGCCGACGTGATTATAAAAATGGAGGCCAGATATACAAACTACGCCGCTATTAGGCGTGTTAAGATACAGAAGGCACGGGGCTTGGAGGTGCCGAAACCAGTTTATTACCTTGCAATACTTCCCACAGGTCCCGTCTTGCTAAGCGACGAACATGTGCCCTCCATGGAGCAGAGTCACGTACCGCCGCCGGGCCTCTTGGCGCACCTCGTCAAGGAGGTGCCATTAGGCAGTCAGATAGCTGTGTACGGCCCCTACCAGCGTCTCTCCGCCGCAGTGGTAGACTCGCACAACTCGGTGGCGTATGTCCACAAGCCCCTTCAGCTGGGCTTCTTCAAGAAGGCGAAAACCCGCTTGGTCTCGCCGATGGAGCACATGCGCCTAGAACACTACGCCCAAAGAGTGCTGTCTCACTACGTAATTACGCTCGATGCCGAACAGATACCTAAGTGGCTTAGACGTTTTAGAGATCCTAAGGCGGTCTGGGTCGACATATACACCACTCCGCCTGACGCCGCGAGCTACGACTACGTGTTCTACGTTGACAGGGAGAAGATAAGGGTTGAGCACTCGCCGGAGCCCCTCCAGCAGGCGGAGCTACCCCTCCAGTAGTTTCAAAACCTCTCTCGGTTGCAATTCCGCCTCAATAGGCGCCTTGCCGATGAGCCTCAGGAGCTCCTCCTCGTAGGTGGGCCTCTCCTCGGTTCTGTAGAAAAGCCCTATGGGTATCTTCCCATAGGGGTCCAACGTGGGCCACTCAAGCGCCTTCTTGTAGGCCTGGACGTGGTCTGAGGGGTCGTGGTTGGACTCCTCAAGCTTATACACGCGTGCCCTGAACCAGTCGTAGGTGTTCACCTTGTTGAAGGTGACGCAGGGGCTCAGCACGTCCACCAACGCGAAGCCTCTATGCACAAGCGCGGACTTTATGAGTTGTGTGAGGTGTGGGACGTCTCCGCTGAATCCCCTGGCCACGTAGGTAGCGCCGGCCGCCAAGGCAAGTGCGAGCGGGTTGACCGGCTCATCCACGGAGCCGAAGGGCGTCGTCTTAGTCTTAGTCCCTCTGAGCGTAGTGGGAGACATCTGCCCCGTTGTGAGGCCGTATACCTGGTTGTTAGATACTATATACGTGATGCCCACGTTTCGCCTCGCCGCGTGGATCATGTGGTTTAAACCTATGCCGTAGCCATCGCCGTCGCCGCCCACCACGACTACCTTAAGCCTCGGGTTGGCGATCTTGATCCCCGTGGCTATGGCCACCGCCCGGCCGTGTATGCCGTGAATCCCATAGGTCTTCATAAAGTGTGGAAGCTGGGAGCTGCAACCGATGCCAGACACCACGACCACCTCCTCGTTGGGCACCCCCACCTCGGCCAAAGCCCTTCGGAGGGCCTCCAGTATGCCGTAGTCGCCGCAACCGGGACACCAAATAGGCGGCCGGTTGACGGCGTAGTCTAACGGCCTCCTGACCTCGACTTTCATAACCACTCTTCGAGCTCGTCTATGCTAAACGGCTCGCCCCACCACTTCAACACTTTCCGGTCTATCCTAACGCCCTTTGACGCTAGGTAGTTGGCGAACTGACCCAAGTAGTTGAGCTCCACGGCCACCACCTCCTTGGCGGAATTCAGCCTCTCCACCCAGGAATCAAGCGGCAACGGGTGGAGGTCCCTAAATAAGGCGAGGCCGATCTTCCTTTCGGCCGCGTAGTCAAGTAACGGCATGGCGGTGGAGCCCCACGCCACCACGTACCTATCCCCGTCTCCCAAGAGGTATGGGGGTTCCATCTCCTCCAGGACTTTGGCAAGCTTCCTCATACGCTTCGCGTGCATGGCCTTCCTAACATCTGGCATGTGGCGGTCGGTTATGACGTCTCCTCTCTCGTCGTGTTCATCGCTGGTGGCTACATGCATGCCCCCAGGCGTGCCGGGGATGGCGCGGGGCGACACGCCGCTTTCTGTGATTTTGTACCTCTTGTACTCCTCCCACACAAGAGGCCCGGCCGCCAGCTCGCCTCTCTCAATCTTGAAGCGTGTAGGGTCAAACTCCACAGTGGAAAGCGACTCGTTGAAGTAAAGATCCACAAGTACTATAACCGGCATCTGGTACTTCTCCGCTATGTTGAAGGCCCTGGCCGCCGCGTGTAAACCCTCCTCAATCCAGCGGGGGGCGATGACTGCATGTGGATACTCGCCGTGAGCGGGGGAGAGGGCCATGTTGAAATCGGACTGCTCGGTCTCGGTAGGCACGCCGGTGCTAGGGCCGCCTCTCTGTGCCAGAAACACCACGATCGGCGTCTCTATCATGGCCGCCAGCCCAAAAGCCTCATGCATAAGGTCGAAGCCTCCGCCCGAGGTGCCGGTGGCGGCTCTGACTCCGGCATAGGCAGCCCCTATGGCTATGTTTATCGCTGCTATCTCGTCTTCGGGCTGCACCACGGCCACGCCGAATTTCGGACCCCACTCAGCCAGCCAGTGCAAGATGGGACTTGCCGGGGTCATGGGATACGCCGCATAGAACTTCATGCCGGCCATAACGGCGCCTAGCGCGAGGGTCTCAGCTCCCGACATCAAAAGCCTGGGCTCGCCCACTTTCTTCACCTCGGCCACTGGTGGAAACCTGCCGCTGGCGTATCGATACGCCTCCTCAAGAACGGCGATGTTGGTCTCTGCAATTTTCTCGCCCCGCTCGCCGAACTCCCTCCGGATCTGCTCGGCTATGCGAGACGGGTCAAGACCTATGAGAGCCGCGAGGCCGCCCAGCGCCGCCACGTTTCGCATAATCCTGTTCCCGTGCTTAGCGGCTATTTCCGTGAGCGGAATCTCTTTTTCAGAAATCACGTACCTAGCGCCGGATCTGTAAGCAGAGAGAGCCGAATCGTTAAGCGCTATTAACACGTCATAGATCCTCCACCTGCCGTGGCTATATACACGCCTCTCGGAGACCCTTATCTGGTAAAACATGGTGGGGTTGCCCTTTATTATAGAGCCGTACTGCCTATAGGCGAAGACGTGGTAGCCGAGCCTCGCAAACACGGTGGCAAGCGTCCTGCCTGTTGTCTCTACGCCCTCTCCCTGCGCCCCCGAGATCCTGATTGTTAAGTCCATGAAGACACTTCGATTTCTAGTTAAAAACCTTAATTATAGATAATGCGAAAGGCGGGTGAACCATTTATAAATTTTTCTCAACGGCGCAGTTCCCGCAGTGAACTTGAGTTCCTCACGTAGAAAACGTCGTGAACTTCCCTTAGCCCTTAAAAACGGCGAGGAACAAGAATCCATGGAAATCGTCGTAATAGACAGGGGGCCACACACAGGCCTATACTACGTCGCCACGGCCCCCCCACGTTGCGGCCAACTTCCAGTAAAACTCATGGAGCTACCCACGAATGCGGAGCCGCCCTTCAAGGCCAACCTCCTCAAGACCAGGTGGGGCGCCGCCCTCCTAAACATAACCCCCCTCGACCTAGACGAGTGGCTCCTTGAACACCTAGACCAACTCATAGAGGGGGAGGTGACAGACGGCGTACTAGAGGGCGTGGTGTGCAACAGAAAAATACAGAGCAAGATACTAGACCCCTCCATCTCAGGCCCCGTCTTCGCAGTTGTGCCGGTGACTAGGAGGACAAAAACGCCGCCGCCCCTAGTCCTCACGCTACTTGCCTACCGGATACAGATAGCCTAATCCACGAGCTCCTCTTCTCTAAACCAGAACTTTATCTCCCGCTCAGCCTCCGCCGGGCTGTCCGAGGCGTGGACTAGGTTAAAGACAACTCTCCCCTCCTCAGCAGCTAAGTCGGGGGAATCCACCGAATAGTCCCCACGTATGGTCCCCGGAGGCGCGGCGTGAGGCGCGGTGGGCCCCACCAGCTTCCTAACCACCTCCACCGCCCTGTTTCCCCTAAGCACCATAACAACTATGGGCCCCGACGTCATGTACCTCACCAAATTCTCCTTTATCCTACGGCCCGCCTCCACGGGGTCGTCTGTCCCCAGCCTACTCTTGGGGTCTACGCCCAACTCCTGATACGCCTTCAACAGCTTGGAGCCGGCAGACCTAAACCACTCCTCAGACGAGGGGTAGAAACGCTCCATCTGCTCCGGCGTAGCCCTTACCATCTTCATGGCGATGATTTTAAGACCGGCCCTCTCAAACCTGGAAATTATCTCCCCCACCAGCCCCCGCGCAACTGCGTCGGGCTTCAAAATCACAAGCGTCCTCTCTACAGGCATAAAAGGGAGAATGGAACAAGATAAAAAACTATTCCTTACGTAAGGAGCCCAGTAATAAAGATCAGAGAAGCACGTGGGCCATCAGGGGCATCACCAGGCCGAGGGCCGTCGACACGAAGGCGGTATATGATGTGGTAACATTGTCGGCGACGGGGCCCGGCGCCTCGGCGACCATCCGCAGAGCCCGTAGGTAATACGGCGTGGCCATGGCGCTGTTCATCACGATCCACAACACCAGAAACGCCGCGATCGAGGCCGGGTACGACAAGGCGAGGAGAACCAGAAAGAGCTTAGGCCAGAAGCCCAGAAGCGGCGGAAGCCCAAGCAGTGAGAAAATATTAAGCACGTTCAGCACGCTCCTCCTCGGCGGAAGCTGGTCGGAAAACGCCGTAGATAAGTAGCCGAAAACCCCCGCCTTGGCAAGGCCCGAAGTCAAGGCCTCCAAAACCACCACCAGAGTAGCCAGGTCGGCCGCGGAGATGCGCATGCCGAAGAGCTGCGGGGCTGCCGCCGGCTCGCCGAGCCACCACACCAGGGCAACTGCCGCCAGCGCGTAGGACATGTGTGCGATGGAGGACCATGCCATAACCCTGCCGAGGGTCTTCGCCGTGAGACCTGCCACGTTGGCCACAAGCATCGACGCCAAGGCCACCACCAACGCCACTAGGCCGACGGCGCCATCCCCCGGCAGAGATCTAAACAGCGTAAGCAACACAAAGAGGGCCGTCACCTTGCTAAACGCCGCGAGGGCCGCCGCACCCCTCGGCGAGCCTAGGGCGTAGGCATCTACAACCCAGGCGTGAAACGGCGCAATCCCCAGCTCAAACATGAAGCCCAGCACCGCCAAGTAGAGACCCTGGACCCAGCCATGCGCCGCCAAGGCGTAGCCCAGTACGATGAGTACCTTCCCCACGCCTGAGAAAACAAGATACTTCATAGCCCCCTCCACGTTTTCCCGGGTCCTCTCCATGGCGAGGAGGCCGTACACGGCGGCTGTGGCAAGCGCCAGCGCTACCAGCCCATACACAGGAGGTGCCCCGCCGTAGTAGACATACGCCGCCAAGACCGCCGCCGAGGCGGAAAACGCCAATGCAAAACTGAAGGACCCCATGCGCCAGTCCAGAGACAGAGCCAGCGCCGCGACGGCGATCACCACGCCTATTGACAGGCCGAGATATGCCGAGATTGCGAGCAAAACCACTGACGTCGCCACGGCCACGTAGCGTCCCTCCAACCTGCCCGCAGCCACCGCGGCGACAGACAGCGCGAGGACTAGGTAGGCGAATAGCTCAATCATAGCACCACCAACAGAAGTAGTGTTACTAATATGCCTACCACGCCGTATAGCACGTAGAGGCTGATGTTGCCCGTGATCAGCCTCCTAGCCCAGTTAGACAACGTCTCGAAAACCCCCGGAATCACGTGGTGGTACAAGCCGTCGAACAGCCCCCTGTCGAACACCACGTAGATAAACCTGGAGAACCAGAGATACAGCAACGGAAACACGCCGTCGTAGAGAATGGGCAGGTAGAACCTGCGATACGCCACTTCCCACAGAGGTCTCAACGTCTCAGACCTCACGCCGGGGAGCCAGATATACAACACAAGGCCGGTCAGAAAGCCCAGCAACACCGCTATCAAGGCCTCTGTAAGCGGGAACTTCACAAAGACGGCGAAGTAGCCGCCCAACACCAGCGTGGCCACCGCAAGCGCCGTGTAGGGAAGCCACATGAGAAGTGGCGCCTCGTGGACCTCCTCAGGCTCCCTCCCGTGCACAAAGGTGAGGCCGATCAGTCTCAGGCCGTAAATCGGCGTTATAAACAGAAGCAGATAAAGCGCCGGAGCGAGCCAATCCATGTGGTATACGTGGCCCGCTTCAAAGACGTTTTCCAGCGCGAGGTCCTTGGTTATGTAGCCTACAAACGGAGGGATGCCCACCAGGCTCAACATGGAGAGGACCATGGCGACAGCCGTGATCTTCATGTGGCGCCACAGCCTGCCCACCTCGCCTATGAAGCGTGTGCCAGCCTCGTGGATCACGGCGCCGAACCCCATAAACAGAGACGCCTTAGAAACGGCGTGACCCACTATGTGCAGAAAGGCAAAAAACAGCAGACCCTGCAACAGCTCGTGTTCATACAGACCCACCAGACCTGCGGCGCCTGCCGCCGCCGCAATTATGCCGAGGTTCGCCGCAGTCGAGCCAGCAAGCACAAGCTTAAACTCCATAGACGTCAAGGCGATTATGGTAGCCGCCAGCGCCGTCGCAACCCCTACCACTGCCACAAGCCAGAAGTACAGCTCCGCCCCAGGCACATGCAGAAAAATAGGCGTTGTAATGATCAGCACGTAGACACCGGCCTTGACCATCGTCGCCGCGTGGATCAGCGCCGAGACGCTTGTCGGACCCGTCATCGCCGTTAACAACCACTCATGAAACGGAAACTGCGCGCTCTTCGTAAATGGTCCAAGAGCGAAGAGGATCAACGGAACAACTCCCAACGCCTTCAGAGCCTCTGCCTTCTCCAAACCGGTAAGCGAAACAGTATTAGCGACCACGTAAATCAGCGCGATGGCAACTAGGAAGAAGGCGTCTCCAAAACGCACAGTCAATATGGCGCGGAGGCCGGCCTTACTCGGCGTCCACCAATACGGCACGCCAAATACCTTTTCCTCCCTGCCTACCCACTTGTCGTACTCGTCTCTGTACCAATGGCCAATAAGAGCCCAGGAGGCCAGCCCGACGCCCTCCCAGCCCGCGAGGAGGAACCAGAGGTTGTCAGCGTATACAATTATCAACATAGAGGTGGCGAAGAAGCCAAAGAAGAACCAGTACCACCCAGGCCTGTAGTCTCCCTCCATGTACTTCACCGAGTAGAGCGAAATCGCCGCTATCAGCCACGCCACGAGCACGCCCATGGGGAGACTGAAGTGATCCAGCCGCACGCCTATCTCGGCGCCTATAGAACCTATCCAGGCGACGCTGTAGACGCCCGGCTGAAGAGACGTGTAGACATAAGTCGCCAGCAACGCGGAGACGAAGGTCCCTAGGGTGACTGACCACGCCTTGAACTTCTCGGCTCCGCTAAACAACGAGATGACGGAGGCGACAAGCGGCGCGAAAATAGTGAGAAGCACTACTTCCATAGCCCCGCCGCAACTATAGTCTTATATATATTGTCCGCCAACACGCTGGAAAACGGCGGCAGAAACAGAAGCACAGAGAGGAAAGCCACTACCACGATAGACACGAGCGCTATGTCCACGGGCCCCCTATCCTCCCGCTTGTGCGGCCCGAAGAACACAACGCGGATTGTGTTGAAGGCGTAGACGCCGGTGATCAATAGCACAACGGCGTATGGGATGTAGTACATGTAGTCCTGTACGAAATACTTCGCATAAGCCACGGTGAGGACGATTTCAGATATCATGCCCACGGTCAAGATGCCGGCGAGGTTGAGGAAGCCCACGACCGCCGCGCCGGCCAGTTCGGGCCTCCAGCCGTAGAGCCCGCCCATCTTCTCTATGTCGCGGGTGTGGAGATACGTTATGAAGTAGCCCGCCGTCATGAAGAGGACAGCCTTGCCGAGGCCGTGGCTGAGATAGAAAAGGGCTGCGGCCGCGTAGCCGTGTGGGTTAAACAGCGCCACGCCGAGCAACAAGTAACCCATCTGCGACACGGTGGAGTAGGCAAAAAGCCTCTTGATGTCTTTCTGCAGAAACGCCATCAACCCTCCGTAGATGGCTGTGGCGATGGCGTAGTAGACAAGCCAACGGACCCACTCGGCGCTGGGAACCACGTACATGGCCACGGCGGCGATCAAATAACCGCCGATGCCCACAAGAACAGGAGACAAAAGGGCAGAAAGCGGAGTGGGCGCCTCCGCGTGGACGTAGGGCAACCACATGTGTACGCCTAGCGTAGCCATCTTGATGAGGGAGCCTACCAGGATGAGGAGGAAGGCCGTCTGGTCCGCGCCTAGGTATCTGAGGTCGGCTAGAAGCGGCACGTAGTAGACGCCTTTTAAATATAGGAGCAGGAAGCCGGCTAGGGCGAGCAATGCGCCTACGTGGGACCAGACTAGGTACATGATGGTTATCCGGACTCTGTCGCCGTAGCCGTAGTAGAGCACTTGAAACAGCGAGGCTATCAGGGCTATTTCGATAAAGACGTAGACCATTATGAGGTTTGCCGCCACGAAGGCGCCGGCGAGCCCGCCGAGGAAAAAGCCGTAAGTGAGATAGAATATCGACGTGTCGCGGCCGAGCTCGTGGCTTCTGTGTTCCATATACGGCGGACTATACAGCGCGACGAAGATGCCCACAAGCGCCACGGTGAATGCAAATACGCCGTTGAAGGGCGTTATCCTAAACGCCGTGACGTCGAACCCCTGGAAGGTGCCCTCCCTAAACTCCACACCTCCGAAGACAGAATACGCCGAGATCACGAGGAGGGGCAACAACGCAACGGCCGAGATGTAGCCGGCGAGGTAGGGCGACCTCTTCGCCGCCGCGTAGGCCACAAGCGACAACACCATCGGTATGAGGACTGAGAACAGGATTATCACGGCTCCCTACCCCCGGTAACCGTCGAGACGTCTGTGCTCTTTGTGAGGGCGTAGGTGCGGAATATCAACGCGGCCAATATGGAGGCCTCCGAGACGCTTATCATGACGAGGATGAGGACTCCGTAGAAGAAAAGGCTGGGGTTGACCGACGCCAATGGGGCCAGCGCCGCGAAGGCTCCTACGGTTACGAGCTCGAGGGCGATTAGAACTCTTACGAGGTTTCTAGTAGTCGCTATGCTGTAGAGACCTAGTAATATGAGTATAAACCCGACCACAACCGCGGGGCTCATACCCTTCTCGCCACCTCGATCCCTACTACCAGGGAGACGGCGGCGACGCCTATCAGCAACATCACCGCCGGTAGGAGGTCGCCCAGCTGTACCGGCGTCGGCTTGGCCGGCGGAATCCCCCACAATAACACCCCCAGAGCTGCCGCGGCAAGGAAGACCAGTGTTGTGGCGAGGAAGTATCTGCCGCCCCACCTCTGGACGCCGCCGTACATCGCGGCCGTGATGATGACCAACAACATCACCGCGCCTATGTAAATTACGAAGATCAGGAAGGCGGCGGCGAACTGCGTCAAGTAGGCGTAGTACGCGCCGACAGCGCCAGCGGCTGAGGCGAGGCTCACCGCCGAGTAGACGTTGTCTCTGGAGTACACAGTTAGCAGGCCGAAAAACAGGGCCGCCAACAGGAGTAGGACATCTATCATGGTGTTTAAGTAAGTAAAGCCTTTAAAGTATTACCCATGTAGCCTCACCTTTTTCGGAACTCCGCCGACGTATTTAATGGTGACCTTCACAGACTTGTAGGGCTCCTGTATCTTGGGGGGCTCCCTCTCCACATCTGGCGTGTAGATCATCTCCTTGTAGTCGTACCAGGCGAGCTCCTTTAGGTCCGTGCCGTATAGCGCATCTGTGGGGCACACGTCTATGCAGAAGTGACACATGATACAACGGCCGTAATCTATGCCGGGGTACCGCTTCCCGTTTGGGGCTGGGTACATCTTTATGGCGTTTGTGGGACATATCCTGGCACACATCATGCAGGAGGTGCATTTCTCGGTCCACAGGCCGATCCAGCCGCGCATCTTGCCGTACTCCAACTTCTCGTAGGGGTAATAGATAGTTATCCTCTCAGGCTTCACGAAGTTTCTGGCCGCAACTGCCAACGCGTCGATGGTCGCCTTTACCGCGGCCCCCAGGGTCGTCTTCTCGGCGCTCATGGCGCCACCCCCGCGAGACGCAGCGCCGCAGACCACACCACCGCCAAGAAGCCCAGCGTCAGCAGACCGCGCCAGCCGAGGACCAGCGTGTGGTCGAGACGCAACACCGGCATGGCCGCGCGTAGGAAGGCAAAGAAGAGCATAAGCGCCGTGGTTTTGAGGAAGACCCATATGGCCAGCGTTAGGTGTCCCGTTATGTCCTGCGGCCACGGCCCTGGGGCATAGCCGGGGAACGCCCAGCCGCCGAGGAAGAGGAGTGTGGCGAGGAAAGAGTAGGAGAACGTGGCATAGTAAGTGCCGCCTGCGAAGGATAGGACTAGGAATATGCCGCCGTAGTCGCTGTAGGGTCCCGTCGCCACGTCGCCCTCGTAGTCGGCGATTTCAAACGGAAAACGGGCTGTGGCCATTGCCGTTGTTATGATGAAGACGAGGAAGGCGAGGGGGTTGAGGATTGCGCCGACGAGGAAGGTCTGCTTCTGAACTATCTCTATGGGGTTCAGCGTGCCGTAGAGGATGGCCATGGCTAGGAAGGAGAGTATCAGGGGTAGCTCATATGCCGCCACGAGCAACGCCTCTCGGGCAGCGCCGATGTAGGCGAACTTGTTATTTACAGACCAGCCGATTATGACGACCGATATTGACACCAGGAGGAGTATCACGAGCGAAAAGACAAGGCCGTAGGGGAGGAGGGAGGGGTCTTTTATCAGCCTGAGCTCGGGGGTCAGCGGGAGGAGGAGGGAGGCGCCGAAGGCCAGCGTGACGAATATGGCGGGGCCCCAGACGAAGAGGATCTTGTGGGCGCCCCTCGGCACGATGGGTTCGCTTATGATAAACTTGAAGGCGTCTGCCAGCAGCTGTAGGTATCCGCCGAGCCACGGCGACACGTGGTACGGCCCGACGCGCATCTGCACCCTCGCGGCCGCCTTGCGCTCAAACCACACCACGGTGAGTAGCACCACCCCCGACACGGCGAACATAAGTATGAAAAACCAGAGGCGGGCGGAGAGAAGGAGACTCCAGAGGTCCATGGACATGTCCAACATTATCCATTTTAATTTATTATCTGTCTTGCTCAGGCGGGAAGTAGCCGAAGGAGCCGTAGATGGCCGGTAGGTCCATGAGCCTTGCGCCTATGAAGGCTTTTATCATGGCGCGTAGGTTCTGCCAAGAGGGCGTGGATATCCTAACCCTATATGGCCTTTCTGTGCCGTCGCCGTAAACGTGGAAGAAGTAGCGACCGCGGCCGCCTTCTGTGATGCCCAGGCCCTCGCCTTCTGGCAACCTGGTGGCGAAGAGGGACCCCAGTCTTATGATCTGGTTTACTGTCTCTTTTTGTTTTGGGGGCATTCTGTGGAGCACCGCCTCTCCCACCAGTGGGCCGTCTCTGGGCACGCGGTCGAGGGTCTGTCTGATGATCTTGGCGCTTTGTCTTATCTCACATATCCTCACCATGGCTCTTGCCAAGGAGTCGCCGCCGTCTTCTACACATACCTCCCACTCCAGCTCGTCGTAGACGCCGTATTTGTACACCCGGCGGGCGTCCCAGTCTATGCCGGAGCCGCGGGCGGCGGGGCCGGTGGCCATAAGCCTCGCCGCGTCTTCCTTGCTTAGGTAGCCCACGTCTTTAAGCCTGTAGTAGCCGACGGGGTTCTTTATGACTAGGCGGACGAACTCATCTATCTTTTTCTCTAGGTAGTCTAGGAAGCCCTTCGTCTGTTCATAGAAGGCGTCTGGCGGCGCTGTGCGGACGCCGCCGGGGAGGACCCAGCTGGGAGTGGTCCTCGAGCCGGAAACCATGGCCCAGAGTTGCACCACCAGCTCTCTGAGGCCGAAGCCCCACATGAAGCCTGTGGAGGAGCCTATCATTATGGCGTGCAGGCCTAGGTCGTAGAGGTGTGTGGAGATGCGGCTGAGCTCCGCCATTATCACCCTGAGGTACTGGGCTCTGGGCGAGACGTCTATCTTGGCTAGGCGTTCGATGGCCATGGCGTATGCCCAGGTGACGTTTATGGCGTCTGGCAGGGAGAGCCTCTCGAAGAGCGGTATGTTCTGGATCCAGTGCCTCGTTTCGCCGAGCTTCTCCATGGTGCGGTGGACGTAGCCCGGGTCAGGCGTGACGTTGACCACGATGTCGCCGTCTAGCTCCACGATGAAGCGCGTGTGGCCTGAGGAGGGGTGTTGCGGGCCCCAGAAAAGGTCGAGAACGCGGCGGCCTCCCTCTAGCTTCTCCTCCTTTAAAACCAAGCCGTATTCCTCTGTCCTAATCATATCTATAATATATGGATTAGCTATTTATCTATACCTCTCCCCGAGCCGCGGTGTGGATACTTGCCGTGTTGGCGTATGAGCTTTTGCATCTGGCCGCTGAGTTTTCTCTGCGCGTAGCCGAGGGCGGCGGCTGTAAGGCGGTGGTGGTTCTGCCCGTCAGAAGACCCCGCGACCTCCGGAGGTTTGCCGGGTCCGTGGATTACGTGGTTGTGGACGACTTGGAGGATGCCAAGGTCGCCGAGGCGGCGGGGCTTCGGTGGATTTTGAACAGATACAGCGGCAAGTCGGGGGCGCTGGCCACGGCCCTGGAGACGGTCGACGCGGATTTGTACGTCTTCATTGACGACGACGCATACCCGGGGCGTTGGCTGGAGGCGCTTAGGGGGGCCTGCGGGAGGTTCGCCACGGCGTATCGCTGGGTGTTGGACAAGTTCCAGAACCTCTTCTCGCTGGGGGGTTTCGACTGGATGGTTTGGAGGCAGACCCGGTTTCTCTACGGCGGGGCCATGACGGTGCCTGCGGCTAGAAGGCGGGAGGCGGCGGAGGCGCTTAAGAAGTGTCCCGTGGACGACATGGCCCTCACGGCGGTGGCCGGCGACATAGAGGTTCTGCCCGTGTTGGTCCCGATGGAGGGAGCGGAGGATGCGTGGGGGTTCTTCTTGAGGCAAGCCACGGCGGCTAAGCTGGCGAATTTCAGGCTGTGGCTCGTGGAGACCTTCTACTACGTCTTGTGGACGGCGGCGGCCGTTTTCTTTCCGCCTCTCTTCCTCATACACGCGGCGAGGACGGCCCTAAGGTCGCGGAGGGCCTTGGGGAGGGTGGACTGGGCGCATGTGGTTCTTTCGCCTCTGGAGAGACCGTTGCAGGCGGCGGTGTTTCTCGCGTCTGCGTTTAGGCGGTGTTTCGAGTGGCGGGGCCGTGTTGTTTGTGGCAAATGTTAAAATAGTGGTTTCGAGTCTGTGCTGTGATCACCGAGAGGGAGCAGAGGCTTAGGTCTGAAAAGGTCGTGGAGGTTTTGTTGAGGCATCTGGGCGAGGATTTGTCCAGGCCCGGCCTCGCCGATACGCCGAAGAGGTTTGTGAAGGCTATGGAAGAGCTGACTAGGGGGCTGAGGGAGCCGCCTCCTGAGGTGGTGTTTTTCCCGCTTGAGTACGACGCTGAGGTGGGGCCCGTGGTTATTGAGAACATAGGCGCCGTGGCTGTCTGCGAGCACCATCTGTTGCCGATCTTGCTCCGGGTCTCAGTTGCCTACGTCCCGGGCGATGGGGTCCCAGGGCTGAGCAAGGTGATTAAGCTGGTGAAGTGGGCCGCGGCGAGGCCCGTCATGCAGGAGCGGTTCACGGAGTGGCTGGCGGATCTGCTCATGGAGAAGCTGAGGGCCCGCGCCGTCAAGGTGAAGGTGTGTGGGGTCCACATGTGCTCCTTTGTCAGAGGGGCGCGGGATGAGCACCATAACATGGTAACCGAGGCCAAAAGAGGCGACATAGACGTCCAGCTGGACTGCAGGCGACCGCTTATCTGTAGATGAAAATTATAGTTACAGGGGTAAGCGGAGGCATTGGCAGGGCCTTGGTCAGGCTGGCGAGAAGCCGCGGCGATTACGTGGTTGGGATTTCGCGTAGGCGCTCCGACGCAGACGTTCACTACAGTTGCGACGTGCTAGATTTGCAGTGTCTCAGAAACGTAGCTAAGGAGGTCGGTGTGGTGGACGGCGTGGCGCTGTTACACGGTCACGGCAACCCCAAGCTATGGGCGAGGAGTGTGGAGGAGCTAGAGGCGCAGGACCTCCTGGAGGTTTTCAACGTCGACGTCGTGGGGAGTTTTAATGTTGTTAAGGCATTTCTGCCCAGCCTAACGCCCAGCTCCTCCATAGTCTTCGTCGCGTCGACGCCTGGCCTAATCGGCGATGTCTACGGCATACCCTACGCAACGGCTAAGGGGGCCCTCGTGGCACTCACTAGAAGCCTTGCGAAGGCACTGGCGCCGGTCAGAGTTAACGCAGTGGCGTTCGGCCCCATCGAGACCGGGTGGACCGGGTGGGTCTCTCCGCAGGAGCTCGCCACTTTTAGAGACAGGACCGTGCTCAGGCGGCTGGGCACCCCGGAGGAGGCCGCTGAGGCCGTGTACTGGCTTCTGTCGCCGGCGTCTAGCTACGTGACTGGGCATGTGCTTGTGGTGGACGGCGGCGAGTCGCTTTAAGCGCGAGAAGCGCGGCCGCGGCGATGATCACAGCTATGACGCCTACGAAGACGTAGGTTGTGTCTGTGCCTTGCGGCGGCGCGGCAGTAGCAGTGGTGGCCGTGGCTGGGGGCTCCACCGTCAGTTGCGTCACCTGTCCTGGCTTGAGCGTCACCGTATATGTCACGTTTCTGCCCCCCATGTCGGCCACTACCGTATAATGCCCGGGCGGTAGCTCCACGCGACGCGGCATGCGGTCTATAACGCTGTAGTTACCCAGTATGTACACCTTGGTGGGGGGCTGGCGGTAGTTGAGGACAAGGTATGCGTTTTCGATACTTATGATGAGCGTTTCGGAGGGGTATTTCGTGGCGATAGGCGCCTCCCTCTTGGCGAAACCTGCGTCTACCTCCACCGTGTAGACCTCGCCGGGTAGGATCCAGAGCCCAGCCTGGCCTCTGTAGGTGTTGCCAGCTATCTTGATGGTCCAGTCGTTTCTCACGGCTCCGAAGGAATCCACCGCGCGTATGGTCAGCCTCGTTGCGTTTACCACGTAGAGGCGGCCGCAGTGGTTCTGGGGCTGGAAGACGGTTCTGTATCTCGTGCCGTTGGGGAGAAGTATCTCTGTGTCGGCAACCGCGCGGTAGTTCAGCCCAGTTATGAGATAAAGCGTAAGGTTCCTCGAGCCCCTCGCCGCGACGCGGCCGTCTGCGTATATGGCCGCCGTGGCGACGGGCGGCGCTAGCATTATCTGGCATGTCTTAACCAGACCCGCCGCCTCTAGGTCAACGGCGGGATTCCACAGATCTGTCTTGATCAGCGTTGTGTTTAGAAGTTTGTAGTCTCCCACCTCTGTTATGTATATTTCCAGCTGGTAGTTTATACCGCCTACAGGTAGGGGCTCTGAAAGGTTGTTTTTTCTAAGTTCTATCTTGATGTCTCTGTATGTCCCGTTGATTAGCTTAGCCATCTTGACAACTATGTACCCGCTCGCCTCAACCGGCTGGATAGGGAGGGTCTCCAGATAATGCACCGTAACTACGTCGTGGCCGGTGGTGTACGTCCTCCA
Organism: Pyrobaculum sp.; assembly: GCA_036833835.1. GTDB lineage: Archaea > Thermoproteota > Thermoprotei > Thermoproteales > Thermoproteaceae > Pyrobaculum. Next base: position 45,130 of record DAITPC010000003.1, read on the forward strand.
GACCAGCATGTCTCTGACGTAGATCTCCACAGCAACGCCGAGCGGGGTCTCCGCTATGCCGGTAGTGTTTGTCTGGACGCATCCGTTGGGGGCGCACACCGTGGCGTTTGGAATGGGGAAACCTAGGCCGTCTCGGACCTCCACCACGGCGCCTAGGGTCATTATTGACGTTAGTAGAAGCAGCGTCACCAGCCTCATATATGCGGCTGATTCTGCCTCCTAAATAAATCTATAGCCATGTAAAGACGCCTCACGTGGGCTTTACAGGTTGTGAGAAAAGTTTATATATTTACAACCAACGGCGGCATGTCGTTTCTTGCCGCGTATTTTACGTCGTTTTTCTTAACTAAAAAAATACAGAGCCCCCATGCTTTCAATTTAGCGATACATTTAAATATCTAAAATTCTGTAGATTACTATGACCGAGGAGACCAAGTTAACAGACCGCCAGTACCAGCTGTTGAACCACCTGCTACAGAGGGCCCAGCCCATGAGGGTATATACCGTATATGGTGATCAGGACGAAATCGCTAGGGAGCTGGGGATGACCAGGCAAGCCTTGGCTATACACCTCAAGAGGCTTAAGGAGCTCGGCCTTGTCAGGACCGGCCGCGAGTTTGTAGACATCACCGAGAAGGCTGTGAAACTTCTGAAGGGCCAGTCTAGCGATGTTATTATACTGGTGAAGATCGAGCCGAAGTACCGAGACAAGGTATACGACGCTACTAAGAAACTTCCCATTGAGAAGGCGCTTAGGCTTGCTGGTGATTACGACCTAGCCATCATAACGCAGGAGACCGTGCTGGATAAGGTGTTGGACTCCATAAATAACATGGAGGGCGTGAAGGAAACAAAAACCTTCATTTCCATAGGCGCTATTAAAGAATAACTTCTTTACTTCTTTTTCTCCGCTAAATAAGCCCTGTCGAGGTGTTTAAGACAGCGTAGAAGGTCGGGGTCACGTATCTAAACGTCTTCAGTTTCTCGACGTCTGGAGGTATCCACACGTCGGCCGCGATGGCTTCTCCCTCGTCTGTCAACCTGTAGCGCTCGCCGTCTTTCGTCACGTATCCTCGTTTCTCCATCTCAGTCAATATAGCGCCGAGTATCACGTTGTCTCTTACTGTCTCAAGCGGCGGCAAAAATCTGCTTCTACTTGCCACTATCTGCCAAACCGCGGCGAGGAGCTCGGGCGACGCCTCGCCGACCGCCTTCAAGAGCCCCGCCACTATGGGGATTATGCGCTCTAGGTCTACCTTGCCCGTGAGTATTCCGAGCTCAGCCGGCATTACGCCCTTCTCCACGTAGCTCCTAACCGTCGTGAGGGCGGCGTCGCCGCGCTCGACGTCGTATAGCGCGAGGGATAGTATGAGGGAGGTCTCGCCGGGGCGCAGATATTTAGCTATGTCGTAGTTGTAGAGCTTGTAGAAGGCGAGCTCGCAGAATCTCCTGTCTTTCTTGTCGCACCACTTAAGCCGCCATGGCCCTTGCATATAGCTGTTTTATGTCCGGCAACTTCGCGATGTTCCTGATCCCCAGCACATAGAGTAGCCATGCTATGTTGTACGCTATTTTTGCCTCGAGCTCCCTTGTCATCATACCCTCCGCCCAGGGGTCCATGTGTCTCGGGATTAAAGTTTTGCGGTTTCTGAGCAACACTTTTAAACCGCATCCCCTAGGGGGCTATGAAGCACCTTGTGGGGAGAGATTTCGCGTTCCCGGAATACCTGCCCCGGTACCCCAGGTCGTATGACTTCGACGTGGTGCATATGCGGCTGGACGTAGACATAGACGTTGAGGGCGGCGCCGTTGAGGGGGCGGTGAGGTACCGGGTGAAGGCCAAGAAAGATGGCGCAAAGGTCTTGCTCGACGCTGTGGAGATGGAGGTTCTTGACGTAAGCCATGACTATTACTACGACGGTGAGAAGATAGAGGTAAGGCCCCAGTGGAGGGCCGGGGAAGAGGCGGAGGTGGTGGTTAGGTACCGGGCCAGGCCTAGGACCGGCATGTACTTTGTGAAGCCTGATATGCGGCAGAGGAGAGCCGTATATGTGTGGACCCAGGGCGAGAGCGAGTACAACCGCTACTGGGTGCCTATTCCGGACTCCCCCAACATAAAGTTCCCCTGGACTGTCGCCGTGACCGTGCCCAAGCCGTTTGTGGCGGGTAGCAACGGCGTGTTGGTTGAGGTGCGGGACAGGGGAGAGAGACAGACGTATGTGTGGGACATGAGGCATCCCATGTCACCATACCTTCTCGCTATCGCAGTAGGCGATTTCGAGGTTCATAGGGAGAAATGCGGCGAGGTTCTCCTTGAGTACTACGTGCCTAAATACGTGGGCGACTCCTGGCGTTTCTCCTTCTACAACACCTGTAGAATCATGGAGTTCTTCTCCGAGCACCTCGGCGTGCCGTATCCCTACGAGCGGTACGCCCAGGTGGTGGTGCCGGAGTTTATCTATGGTGGTATGGAGAATACTACTTTCACCATCTTGACGGATTGGACTATCCACGATAAACATGCCCATTGTCCATATGTTGGGTTCCCCTGCCCGGAGCACGAGGACTTCAGCTCCGACCCCCTGGTTGCCCACGAGATGGCTCATATGTGGTTCGGCGACTTGGTAACGGCCAAGGACTGGGGTCACATCGCCATCAACGAGTCTTTCGCCACGTTTGTGGAGGCCTTATGGACTGAGAGGTTTAAGGGCCGTGATGATTACCTCTATGAGATCTACACAAACTTCAAGACGTATCTCGGCGAGTACTCCAGGCGATACTCCAGGCCTATAGTTACCAACCTCTACAAGATCCCCGACGAGGTGTTTGACCGCCACGCCTACGAGAAGGGCTCCGTCGTGCTTCACATGTTGCGTAGCCTCCTAGGCGAGGAGGCGTTTAGGAAGGGGCTCAAGCTCTTTCTGGAGAGGTATAGGTACAAGGCAGTGGACATAGAGGATCTGCGGAAGACCATGGAGGAGGCCTCGGGGCAGGACTTGGAGTGGTTCTGGAAGCAGTTCTTCTATTCCGCCGGACACCCCGTGTTGAAGGTGTCGTGGAGCTACTCAGACGGCGTCTTGAAGCTTCAGATAAAACAAGCGCAGGGCGAGGACAGCTACCCTGTGTATACGCTACCGCTTGAGGTCAAGGTTGTGTATGAAGACGGACGGAGGGAGCGGAGGGAGATCGCGCTTAATGAGAAGGAGATGACTCTGCATCTGTCGGGTGGAAAGCCTAGATACGTCTGCATAGACCCGGCTTTTAGGGTGATGAAGGCGCTTGACCTCCAGTACCCGTTGGAATCCGCCGTCGCGATGTTGGAAGATGAGGATATGTACTGCCGCCTCCAGGCAATCGACGTGCTTAAGAGAAACGGCAGCTCCAGGGCGGTCGACGCCCTTGCGAAGGCGCTTCAGGACAAGTTCTGGGGTGTGGCCGCTGAGGCGGCCAGGGCATTGGGGGAGATAGGCACCGCCGAGGCCGTGTCAAAGCTCATCGAGGCGTACGGCAGGGCGATGCATCCACGGGTAAGGAGGGCGATCGTGGAGGCGCTGGGCACCGCAAGGAGGAGGGAGGCGGCGGAGTTCCTAGACCAGATCCTCCACAATCCAAATGAGAGCTACTACGTGAGGGCTGAGGCGGGTAGGTCGCTCGGGAAGATCAAGTGGGAGTTCGCAGAACACAGCCTCAGAAAGGCCCTTGACTACCCCAGCCACCTCGACGTGATTAAGAGGGGGGCGTTGGAGGGTCTGGCAGAGCTGGGCACCGAGGACGCCTTGAAGATCGTGCTCCGCCACACGGAGCCCGACGTATCTACGCCTGTCAGGATGACGGCAGTCCAAGCGTTGGCCAAGTTTGGACCTCGTAAGGAGGTGTTGGAGACAGTTAAGAGAGCTATGAGGGATGAGAACTTCAGGGTGAGATACGCCGCGGTGGTTGCGGCGCTTGAGTTGCTGGATCCGCGGCTCCTGCCGGATCTGCAGGAACGCGTAGAGCAGGATATCGACGGTCGCATTAGACGCATGGCAAGGGAGGTCGCCGATAAGATAAAGAAGTTCATGGATAGAGGCACAGAGTATCAGAAGCTGAGGGAGGAGGTGGAGAAGCTCAGAGAGGAGTACCGGAAGATCCTTGACAGGTTAGGCCGCCTGGAGCGTTGATGCCGGTTAAAGTCATAGACCACGTCTACGCCCAGCACCTCCTTACGCGCCTCCGCGATAAATCCACCGTAGGCATCGAGTTCCGCAAGGGGCTTGTCAGGCTTGGGCGTATCGTTGGGTATGAGCTCGTCAAGACCTTCCCTGTGAGGGCCGTGGAGGTGGAGACGCCGCTGGGCAGGGCTACGGGGGTGGAGATCGTGGGGCTCGACAAGGTGGTGATTGTGCAGATCCTCCGCGCAGCCATGCCGTTTGTTGAGGGATTGCTCAAGGCGTTTCCTCAAGCCAGACTCGGCGTGGTGGCTGCGAGGAGGAGGGAGGAGGGGGGTACAATAGATGTGGATATCTTCTATTCAAAGATACCTCCCGTCACCGCGGAGGATACCGTAATAGTGGCAGATCCCATGTTGGCCACCGGCACTACTATAACTAGGGCCATAGAGGAGGTGTACAAGGCTGGCGTGCCGGGGCGGCTTATCGTCGTGTCCGTGATAGCGACCCCCGTAGGTGTGGAGCACGTGCTTTCGAAGTTCCCGCACGCCGAGATCTACGCCGTGGCGATAGACCCCGTTTTAAACGATAAGGGCTTCATAGTGCCTGGGCTTGGCGACGCGGGCGACAGGGCCTTCTCAACTTAACAAAACAAGGACGTAAACCCAGTAGCCTACTGTGAGGTGGAGGAGGTAGGGGAGGCCGTATTTCGCCTTGACCCAGCCCTGTATCTCCACCTTTGCGGGGTCGTATCTCTCCACATCTTTTACATCGCCTACGATGAACTTGAGGGGGTTCTTTATGAACTCGTCCCGGGATATGCATATATGGGTTAGCCTCTCCAACGTCCTCATCTTGCAGGGGCGGCCGCGGTTTTTTAGGTAGAGCCATAGCATAGTTGCTGGGAGAAGCAGAGATCCGGCCGTAACCGCTATGAAGGGCGCAGGGAGTAAGGCTATTGGTGGCGCAACGCTGATCGACACAAGGGCGAGCGAGTCTGCGTAACCTGAGCCGAGTAGCCGCGTCAAGAGAGCCAAGACGGCCCCCACGGCTAGGGAGAAGAGGTAAAGCGGGTTGTGCCAGTTGAGGTAATTAAGCACGGCGGCCGGCACGGCGGCCGCGGCGAAAATCCAGGCGTCGATTTCGCGCGTCTTTACGTCTTGCCAAGTGGCGAGGCTTAGCAAAGCCCCTATTGTCAATACGGCAACCTCCTGTATCATTGCTGGAGGCGGCGCTTCAACGCGTCTATACGCGGTGTGGCCAGCGGGTTGATCCCCCTGGCCTCGGCGAGTTTAATAGAGGCGATGCCTACTTCCCTTAGGAAGGTGAGTATTCCGCGTGGATGCATCTCCACCGTGTATTGGGAGCCGCCCAGAATCTCCAGCGTTGCTTTTATTCTTTCTTGATGTTCGGGCGGTATGTGTGGGCTCGTGAGGGTTACCACGGGCCTTTCGGCCCCCTCTATCCAGTTGTGGTGCGCCTCCGGCAGTATCTCCACGGAAGGTTCTATCTTGCTGTTTTCGTTAAACTCGTTCTTTACGCGGAACGCCACGCCCCTCATGCTCTCCGGCGCAACAACCGTGGGCCTCCTCTGGAAGTCCTCTACCAGCCTCTGCACCGTCCCCTCGCTTACAGGCTCCAGCGCAGTTGGCACCTCCACGTCGATGCCGTAGATCTTCCTGACCACGTGAAGCGCGGCTGTGAAGAGTTGCGGCAACGCGGCCCGCGGGGCGCTGGACTTTGGCACAATTATGACGGGGATCCCCATTTGCGCCAGCCTGCCACCCGTCGTTATCGCAATTACGGGCATCCTCCTCCTCTTGGCGTACTCCACCGTATGCAACGTCTCCGCTGTGTTGCCCGAGTAAGATACCGCTATCAACAGCCCGTCCCTGGCCTTGAGGAAATAATCTTTGACTGGTATCACCTCCACATCCCAGCTCCACACAAGAGAGAGGTCCCTCAGCAGATCCCCCACGACGCCGGAGCCGCCCATTCCGCTTACGTAAAGCCTCGGCCTTGGGGCTATCTCCACAACTTCGCCGTCTACGGTGTAGCGAGTCGGCACCTCCACGTGTCTGACTATGTTCCTCTCCCAGTTTAGGTAGTCGTTCAACATAACGCTCATGGTAAGATGTGCATCACTGCTTTTAAATTATGCAGTGATGAATGACGTGCCTCGTTTCAGCGTTGTGGTTAACGGCGTTGAGATCGTCAGAGAGTGGGGATGGGACAAGATCTTTAAGGTTAAGGAGGAGCTGAAGCGTCTAGGGTTTCGATGGGATGGGGCCTCTTGGCACAGTAAGACTCGCGACGTCAGCGTCTTGGCTAGGCTTAGGGAGTTGCTAGAACTGAGCGACGAGGAGTACGTTAGGGTATTTTCGACCCTTGTCCACGACTCCTCAGGTGGCGTCGTAGCCGTCATGGGCCAATTGCCGGAGGAGCTGAAGGAACATGTGCTCTCTAGCGACGGAAACGTTCACCTAGTCTCTCTTTCGGGCTTCCTGCGGAGGTTTGTTGCGAAGGACGCCGGGGTTGCCAGAGCTACCTCCTTTGAGGAGTTCGTAGAGATGGGCCTCGAGAGATTGCGGAGGCTGTTGAGAGGAGTTCAAGTCCTGGGCGATCTAGAGGTAGCGTTGAGGAGCGCCCGGGAGTTTGTCTTAGCGTCCGATAGGTTGCGGGAGCTTTTCGAAAGGAGGAGAAGCTGGAGGGCGGCTGTGGTGGGTCCCAACTACGCCAGGCTCAACTTCTTGGCGTCCGGCCTTCTGAGGCGGCTGGCCGAATTTAGGCTGAAGTACAACGTCGTAACTAGGGAGGGGGAGTTGGAGCAACGAGATCTAAAGCTGGTGGCCGTGGCTCAGGAGGGGGGCAGATACGTGGTGAGGTTTCCTGTGTTTGTGAGGAGCCGTGTGGTGGAGCTGCTAAGGGAATTTGGGTATGTGGTTGTGGAGGAGGGTAGGGAGTATCCACGCGTGGCTTACAAGAGGCTGTTTACCCTCTTCCCGTTTCAGGCCGAGGCTGTGGAGAACTGGGTTGCACATGGGATGAGGGGAACCGTCGTAATCCCGACTGGTGGGGGAAAGACGTTTATAGGTCTTGAGGCTATGTACAGGTCAGGTGTCTCTGCGCTTGTTTTGGTGGTCACACGTGAACTGGCTCTTCAGTGGATGGAGCGCATAAGGAAGTTCCTCGGCGTCTCGCCCGGCATGTTAGGCGGCGGTCAGAGAGATGTAAGAGACGTCACAGTGGCTATCTACAACTCCGCCGTGAAGTACCTGGACGAGTTAGTCGGCAGGTTTGGTCTTGTGGTGTTTGACGAGGCGCATCACGTACCTGCTGAGACTTTTAAAGAGGTGGCGCTGGGTCTCGACTCGCCTTATAGGCTGGCCCTCTCCGCAACACCTGAGAGGGAGGATCAGAACGAGCACTTGATCTATGAGGCAGTGGGGCCGCCAGTGTACAGAGCCTCATACCGATCCATGGTGGAGGCGGGCTTGGTGGTGCCGGTGGAGCACTACAGGATCTATGTGAGGATGAGCAACGAGGAAGCCGCCACATATGGATCTCTGCCTAGCGATAACGCCATTATCTTGAGAAACGTAGCCGCTAGGAGTTCGCGGAAGATACCGGTAGCCGTGCGCATAGTAACGAGGGAGGTGGCGCTGGGGTCTAAGGTTTTGGTCTTTACGCAATTTATAGACCAGGCGGAGGAGCTCTACAAGAGGCTACGGGAGGCGGGCGTGGCGGCGGAGCTCATAACCTCCGAGGAGGGGAATAGAGAGGTTGCGTTGAGGAAGTTCGGCGTCGGGGCCAGCAGAGCGGTTGTAACAACCACCGTTCTAGACGAAGGCGTCGACGTGCCTGACGCCGAGGTTGCTGTGATTGTGAGCGGAACAGGCTCCAAGAGACAGATGATACAGAGGGTAGGCCGCGTGGTGAGAGCAACCCCAGGCAAGAGAGTTGCGCGGGTCTACGAAATCGTGACGCGCGGCACCATCGAGGAAGCGCTTTCCGAGACCAGACACTTTGACGACGTAGTGGAGGAGACTGTGTGTAAGAGAGTTACCGAGTCAGAACTCGACTCTCTTCTGGGGAGGGCGACGCCGCTGACAGCTTGGTTAAAAAGAGATTAATGTAACAGGTAGGCCTCGTACTTCTTTACGAGCTCGGGCGCGTCTTGTTCCTCCGGCACGAGCAGGATAAACTCAGCGTCTCCCTCGCCGTACCGGTAACTTCTCCAATACCTAAACTTTAACTCTTTCGGCAGGTAGAGCATGGCGAGTTTCCTGTCGCCGAACGCGTGTCTCATCCGGCAGTTGCACCCCTCTATTGGCTGGTCTGTGATGATGTAATACTCCACGTCGCAGTCGCAGAGCCAATACTCCTTGTTTTTTACGTGGGTGAATATGAAGGTGTCTATTCTATCCTCCACCCTCCTGTAGATCGGCTCTACTACACCTTCGATATAGAGTACAGGCTCTATGGTTAGGTGCAACGGCGCGATTGCCACGTAGCCAGAGGCAAGTCGCCAGTAGTACTTCCGGTTCTTTTTAAACGGTTCCACCACGCCTTCGAAATACAGTTTGTTTAGGATTTTTAGTACTCTATGCCGCGGCTGTTTAAGGAGCGAAACCAACTCGGAGGTTGTCAGCTCGCCTCTTTCGCGCAATAGGCTCAGTATCTCGTCTCTAAGCTCCATATGGATCTCTGAATATCTATATATAAATCTTTAGTGGTGAGATAATACCACAGTCCTATGAGCGCGGATGCGCCACCATATAAGCTACGAGTTTTCTCCTATCGTGGTGGTGACGGTCCAGCGCTCGATTACGTTTCCGCCAATAAAGTTGAAAAGAATAGATGATTACGTACTATATGTGGCTAGAAACAACAGCTCTTTAGAGGAGTTAAGGGAGAGAGGGCTTGACATCGGGCGTGGGAAGGGCGATATCACCAGGTTTCTGGAGCGGTTGAAGATGGTGGAGGTGGTTAACGGCGTTGTGACGTTAACCCCCCTAGGGAGGGCTCTCGTCTCTCTTAGAGAGGTGCTGGGGCCGGCCGTGTACCACGCGTTGTTTTACCAGGAGGTGCCGCAGTATAAGCTGTTAGTAGACGTAACGAGAGACGCGGGAAATATCGGCGTTGAGGAGCTGTACGCCGTGGTTAACGATCGTCTCTCAAAGATTTCTCCGACCGCGTGGCTCAACAGAGTGGCGTTTAAGACTCTTCTTCAAATAGCCGAGGAGCTAGGCGCCGTGAAGAGGTTAAACGGGCTTTACAGCTTCTTAGGCGACCCCGTCGCCAAGGCGGTTTTGGAGTATTATGCTAAACATGGAGTGAGAATAGGCCAAAGTTTTTACATACAGCGAGACAGGGTGGTGGTTAGAGAATGCGGAAAGGAGGAGCCCCCGCATAATCTCTACAAGGTGGACGTAGACTGCGTGGTCTCAAAGATATATAGCATGCTAACAAGCGATATGCGATGAGGAAAAAGGAGGAGAGACGGGGCCCCACGCTGTTTGACTTTATACAACAGGACAGGAAACAGGAGGAGAGGAGACCGACGAGGACGGAAGGCGGAAGAGACGTGTCGGAGGAACTGTTTGCACTGATAAAAAGCAGGAGAAGAATCACCAAAGAGGAGATAACTCGCTGGGCGAGGGAGAGAGGCATCTCCACCGCCGACCTCATCAGGGCTGTGGAGAGGCTAGTCGCCGAGAAGAGGATCCGCAAAAGGCTAGACGATGAGGGGAACCTGGTCTATGAGGTATGTGGATAGTCCCCCGTTATGTTATAGACCTCAACGACGATAGTTCCGTTGAAATAAAGGCTTATGCAGGATGAAAGCACAAGAAGACCGGAGGAGTTTGAGGAACTACAGTTGCTGTGACGCGTGGCTTCAAATAGGTATTTCAGCTTTGTCAGCTCAACACTCAGGTAACCCACGTATAAAGACAGAACCACGGACAAGGCGAAAAGCGCCGCCGCCAGGAGACCCTCGAGGAGATTCACGGCAGAAACACTTTATACAACGTATCTAAGTAGTGGAACACCGTAACGGCCACATAAAGTAATGCCGTGGCTAAAACCGCCATAAACAGGTGGTACAGGAACCTCATAACAACCGCACAAATGCCGTCATGTACTCAAGGTCCTTCAAAACCGCGTCTAAAAAGGCGCGGAATTTATCGGTGGGGAACTCCGCCGCTAAAAACAACAACAGGACGGACACCAAAACGGCCACGATGACAAAGTAGAGGGAATCTTCAACTACTTTCACGATATGTTGACCGGTTTAAAGCCAACTGACAAAAGATTAAAACTTAAATAATCACCCCCTCCGATGGGCGATGGGGATTTTAGGAATTTAACCACGTATAATTCGCAAGCGGTAGAGACTAAGGTTTCTGAGTACTGGCAACAGAACAAAATATTCGAAAAGTGGAAAACCTGGCGCGGCGGCCCGCTATTTGCGTTTCTCGAAGGTCCTCCGACTACAAACGGGACGCCCCACGTGGGGCACGTAAGAGGACGTACCTACAAAGACGTTGTGCTGAGGTTCCACCGCCTCCTGGGCTACGACGTGTGGGTTCAGGGCGGCTGGGATATGCAGGGAATGCCCGTAGAGTGGGAAGTGGAGAAGAGGCTTAAGCTTCGAAGCAAGAAAGATATTGAGCAGTACGGCCTTGAGAAGTTCGCGCTTGCCTGCAACGCGCTTGTAGACGAGTACCTAGTCCACTGGAGGGAGTGGGGCACCAGGAGGCTGGGGCTTTGGCTCGACTTAGAAAACGCCTACGAGACTAGGCAACCTAGGTACCTAGAGTACGCCTGGCGCATGGTGAAAAAGGCGCATGAGCAGGGATTACTGGCCGAGGACTACCGGGTGCTCTGGTTCTGCCCTCGTTGCGAGACATCGCTGAGCGACCACGAGGTGGCCCTCGGGTATGAGGAGAGGGAAGACCCCTCTATATATGTCAAGTTTAGGGTAGAGGGGGCCGCCAACGAATTCCTTGTAATTTGGACAACGACGCCTTGGACCTTGGTGGACAACGAGTCTGTGGCCGTTCATCCCGACTACACATATGCCAAGGTCGAGGTCGAGGGCGGAGAGTTTTGGTGGGTGGCCGAGACGCTGGCGTCTGCGTTAATGCAGAAATTCGGCGTTAAATCTTGGCGCGTAGCGGAGACGAAGAGAGGCTCCGAGCTAGCCGGCTTGCGCTACGTCCATCCGCTTGTGGAGGAAGTGCCCGAGAGAGCGTCAAGACCCCACGTGGTTGTCACGGCGGAATTCGTGACCCTGGAGCAGGGTACCGGGCTCGTCCACATCGCGCCGGGCCACGGGCCTGAGGACTTCGAGGTGGCTAAGAAATACGGCCTCGCGGTTACAAACAGCGTGGAGATAAACGGCGTATACAACGAGATGGGGGGCAAATACAGGGGTAAACACGTCTACGACGTGGATAAGGAGGTAGTAAGAGACCTGCGGGCAAAGGGACTTCTCGTCTACGAGGAGAAGATACGACACGAGTACCCACACTGCTGGCGTTGTGGATCTAAGCTGATCCTCCGCGCAGATAGGCAGTGGTTCATTGCGATTTCACGCATACGCGAGAGGATGTACTCAGAGCTACAAAAGGTAAATGTGGTGCCTGCAAAGCTCAGAGACAGATTCGACGTGTTTGTGCAAAACGCAAGGGACTGGAACATCTCAAGAAGCAGGATATGGGGGACTCCGCTACCTGTCTGGAGGTGTAAGAAAGACGGAAGGATACTTGTCGTGGGGTCGCTGGAGGAGCTGAAGAAACTGGCAAGGGAGGTCCCGCCAGTGGACGACTTCAAACTGGTCCACAGACCGTGGATAGACCAAGTCAAGCTCTCAACGCCGGACTGCGACGAATGGGTCAGAGAGCCCTACGTCATGGACGTGTGGCTAGACAGCGGGGTGGCCTGGATAGCCGCCGTAGACGGCGGGAGAAACAAGGAGCTTTGGGAGAAGCTCTTCCCCTATGACTTCGTGACCGAGGGCATCGACCAGACGAGAGGCTGGTTCTACTCCCTCCTAGTCACCTCGGTCCTCTACACCAGCAAGGCCCCTTACAAGACCGTGTTGATACAAGGTCTCATCTTGGACAAACACGGCCAGAAGATGTCTAAAAGCAAGGGCAACGTGGTGTGGGCCAGAGAGCTCTTTGAGAAATACGGCGCAGACCCTGTCAGACTTTACATACTCTCAAAGGCGGCGCCCTGGGAAGATCTCTCCTTTGACCCGGACGAGGTGAAACACGTAATCAGCGACCTCAACATACTGTGGAACGTGGTGAAGTTCGCAGACACCTACATGTCGCTAGACGGCTTCTCCGCCGAGAGGCACCCGCTGGATAGATGGCTAGACAAGGCCCTCGACGAAGACAAATGGTTGCTCTCAGAGCTTAACCTCCTCATCGAGAACTTCACGAAACACATGAGAAGCTTCGAGTTCCACAAAGCTGCAAACCTCTGGCGGGAGTTCGTGGTGGAGACTCTGAGCCACCGCTACATAAGGCTCCTCCGCAGACGCGTCTGGTCCGACGAGCCGACCCCCGACAAATACGCGGCATACGCTGTGTTGCATCACGTTCTTAAAAACGTGCTGATCCTCGGCTCGCCACTCGTGCCGTTTGTAACTGAGTATCTCTGGCAGGCGTACGTAAAGAAGTATGAGAAGGACGTGCCTGAGTCTGTGCACCTGGCCCAATATCCCGCCGCAGGGCCTGTGGACAAGGACTTGCTGGAGACGTTCCACGAGCTTTTCACAGCCTTCTCAGCCCTGGCAGAGGCCAGGAACAGGGCCGGGATAAAGCTCAGGTGGCCAATACGGGAGGCCTATGTGAGAGGCGCAAGCCACGTCTGGAAATATAGAGAGCTCCTTCAGTATCTCGGCAACGTGAAGGAGGTGAAGGTGGGCGATTGCCCCGCCGACTACGTAAAAGCCATGGAGGGGGGCGTGGAGGCCTGCATACCAGGCAAGCTGGAGCCCGAGCTGTACTACGAGGCCCTCGCCAGGGAGCTCGTACGCAGGATACAGGTGATGCGCAAGGAGGCGGGTCTTGAAATAACCGACGCCATACGGGTTGAGATAAGCACATCTTCCGACGACGTGAAGAGGGCGGTAGAGGCCTTCCGGGACTACTTGCTTAGAGAAACCCGCGCAGTGGAGATAACTATGGGGAAGGCGACAAACGGGAAGGAGTGGGATATCGCAGGCGAGAAGATCCGCATTGCAATAAGCAAGGCGTAGTCAGCTGGGTAGGGGCGTCGTCACAGCTCCACGAAGAACCACCACATCACCTTTATTATCTCCGCCAAGGTTTAAATCTGTGATGATAACGACCGCTTACGAAAGATGAGTGGGGTATGCAGCGCTGATTCTTTTAAACATGCGTAAACCCTCTCACAATGAGATACGCCTATGTCGCCTTGGCCATAATCATAGCGCCGTTTGTATACCTCTCCTACTCAACAGCGTCGCTTCCAGGCACGGACGGGCTCCCCGAGGGGCCCGGCTATATAAGCGACGAGGTTTGGTACGTCACGTCGGCCCGCAACATCTTACATGGCTTCTTTGGCACGCCGGCAAATTCGCCGTATTTCATGACCGCAAAAGCCTGCCTAACTAACGAGAGTAGAGTTGTGAAGGAGTACGTAAACATAGAGGCGGTAGCCGCCGAAGGCATGGTGGCTTGCTACATAAGGAGGGGCTTCCCCTACCCAGACAAGGAGGGCGTCTTAAGCTACTACAACCTGGAGCACCCGCCTCTCGCTAAGTACGTAATTGCCGCCATGGAGGCTATCAGAGACGAGCCAGTCTTCTGGAGGTTGCCCTCGATTGTTCTGGGCGTTGCCACATTGTTCCTCGTCTTCCTCACGGCCAGAAAGCTGGCGGGGGAACTCTGGGCACTCGTCGCGACCGCCCTCATGCTATTCGATAATACATTCAGGGCCATGGCGGGGATCGCCATGCTCGATATATACCTAGCCTTCTTCACCGCACTCCTCGCGTATCTCCATCTGTCTAGACGGGTCTTAGCCACGGGAACTGCGCTGGGGCTTGCCGCCGCTGTTAAGTACTCAGGTGCCTTTCCGGTCTTCGGACTCATCTACCTCTACGCAAGACGTAGCTTAAGGGAGCTCGCCGCCGTCCTCCTCATGGCGGTCTCTATTTTTCTGCTTGTAAACATCCCCATAGCGGGGCATCTAGGGATCGAGAGATGGGCTCACGAAATATTGGGGGCCATCTCGTGGCACACCACCTCCAGACCGCCGGGCCCCACAGCTTCCACGCCCCTCGACTGGCTGTTTATGCAAAACAGCTTCGCGCTTTATATAAACCCCGACGTGTACGCCAGCGGGACCCCCGTCTACCTAGTGGCGCTTGTATACGCCCTCTATAAAAGAGACGATGTGTCGGCTCTCTACCTCTCCACATACGGCGGGTATTGGCTGGTGTATCTGGCGGGCAACCATACGCTCTATAGTTTCTACACCGCTCACTTCTCGCCGCTGGCGCACATACTGCTGGCCGGCCTATTTACTAGCCTAGCGAGGAGGTAGCTTTGGCGGCTTCTACGTGGACGCGGCTGAGGCGTTCGTATATGTCGAGTAGAAGCGACATGGAGCGTAAGTGGTCTATCATTTCTGATGCCGACAGGTTCTCCAGCTCTTTCCCAAGCTGGAGTATCTTGTCGAATATTATCCTTCTCACCTCCCGTAACTGTATCACCTCCAGCGCCTGTTGGGCCTCCTCCTCCGTCTTGACTAGGACAACCGCCCGCTCGCAGTTGGCGCAGTACAGCTCGCCGGTTTTGAGCCGCACCAGCACTGTGCCGCAGGCTGGACATGTGTAAGAGGTGAGGGTAGCCCCTGCCCTGACTAGTTGCGCTATTCTCTTTACCACATCTTTCTCCACGTTCCGCCGTAGGGAGGAGGTATAAAAACATAGGCGCCGGCAGACGAGTGGATACGTTGAAGATCCTCCTCTTAACTCTGGGCGGCGGTTTGCAACACGCCATATATGTGTATCGGCAACTAGCCGAACTCAGACTCGAGGTTGTGGAGGGCGGCGGTGTGTTGATAAACGGCGTTTCCGTGGTCGGGAAGGGCACAAACAGCGTTGTCTTTAGGTGTAGGCCCACCACGGGACAGTTGGAGCTGGCTTGTAAACTTAGACGTGGCGACGCGACGAGGGATAGCCTAGCCGCCGAAGGGCAGTTGCTACATCTGGCAAACGCAACAGGCGTGGGGCCAAGGATCTACGTCTACTCCCGCGATGTGGTGGCCTACCGCTACGTAGACGGAGTCCACGTAGACAGATGGTGGAAAGTCGCCGACGCGGAGAGAAAACGTGCATTCGTGGAGGAGCTCTTTGACCAAGCCTTCAGGCTAGACAGAGCAGGGATTTCCCACAACGAACTGTCGAGACTTGAGAAACATGTATTAGTGGAGAGAGATCTTCCAGTGATTATCGATTTCGAGTCTGCTACTGTCGGCGGCGGCAGTAACGTGACTCAAGTCGCCAACGGGCTCTCTAGGCTTGGCCTCAAGCTTCCCTTAGAGGCGTTGCGTGTGTACAGGAGGTGCCTATGTGAAGACGCCTACAGGCGGGTGTTACGGTTTTTCCTTGACCAGCTCTAGTGACGCTTGCCATATCTTGTCGCCGAGGTGATGTAGATTTATCAGCACCTTGCCTTTCTGCATTTGCTCCATCTCCTGCCTTGAATATAAGGCAACCGCAACGGCTATTACACGTCCCTTCTCGTCGATTACAAACACCACGCCGCCCTTGCCGAAGTCGCCTACGAACTCCCTTATGCCAGGCCGCATGACGTCAGCCCCGTTGATTATCGGCCTCACAGCGCCTGCATCAACCACCACTTTGGGATACGGCGGAAGCGTCTTCCCTTTTGCAGACCTGTGTATGAGGAAAAGCGTCGGCACTATGTACTCCCCCACATCTTTATTGACTATCTTTAGGAAAAGCGGCTCTCCATCAACTATATATAAGTGTTCTTTCTCTGACAGCGGCACAACTTCCACAACGTCGGCCCCCTCCAGAACCGGCGCCATGGGCTTATTCGCCCCGCGTAGCTCTCTCACTTCTCTATTGCTAAGCCGAATGCGCTTCATGTGAAGGAGGATTCCGGTGCCATATAAACTTAGTCAGCGCATGAAATGATTCGTCATCTGTAGGCCTTGCCAGGTCTCCTCACCGTGTGTACGGATATAACCGTTTTAATTTTTTAAGCTACATGGTATAGACTTCTAGTGGAGAAGCTTCTGCAGGCGACGCTTAATATAGTTAGGAGCCGCGGGGAGCAGTTGTTCATAGACGTGAGCAGGCCCTACGCCTATACCCTAGTGGCGAGATTCGACAACAAGAAGTATCTACTGAAGGTGGCTTCAGACGCCGAGGAAGTGCCCTCAAGCGCGTTGAAGGACCTGAAGCTGATAAGTAGATACGCCGACGTGTCAAGCATATGCGTCGTCTCCGGCGTCAGGGGGCAACTGCTTCAAAGAGGCGTAGTCTATGTTAAGGACAATATTGTGTTCATGTCGCTTTCTACATTTACAGATATCCTAAACGGGGAGGAGCCGGCGCTTAAAGTAAGCCGCGGTACAGTCACTGCAATGATAGACGGGGAAAAACTCAGGGAGCGGAGAGAGCAGGCGGGGATGAGCTTAGGTGCGTTGGCGGAGGAGCTGGGGGTCACCAGAGAGACCGTATACCGCTATGAGCGGGAAGAGATAGAGGCCCCGTTGAGGGTGGCTGAGAAGCTAATCCACATGTTCGGCCCAGATGTTATACGCAGAATCAACATCTGGAAGCGTCCAGAGATAACCCAAGAAGAGCTAAGAAGCCGGCAGATGGCCGAGGAGATGTACAGGTTGGTGGAGAGCCACCCCGACGCGATTAGGGTAGAGAGACGTGTCGTCTTCGTATCGGCCAGCAGGGAGAAGTATGTAAAAACTGTCGAACTCGCCAACGTCCTCGACGCCGAAGTAGAGAAGACGTGAACCTGGTTCTTAGGCAGGAGGGTGGGGTGAAGTTTTACGTGCCGGACCCAACAAAGTACGGAGGCATATACTCTGCGCCAGTGTTTTACAACCCAGCGATGGAGAAAAACAGAACGTTGTCTGTCCTTGCTTTGAAGAGCTTCGGGACTGGGTTGACCGTATGCGAGCCGCTGAGCGGGTCCGGCGTGCGAGGCATCAGATACGCCGTAGAGAGCGGATCTGTGGAGAAACTTATATTAAACGATATATCTAAGGAGGCCGTTGAAGTGATAAAGAAGAATCTGGAACTCAACGGCATAGACGCCTATGTCTACAACGAAGACGCCAACATCCTTCTCCACAAGCTCAAGGGCACTTGCGATGTCGTAGACATAGACCCCTTCGGCTCCCCTGCGCCGTTTCTCCACGCCGCCTTCAGAGCGCTCAAGGAGGAGGGGTTGCTCTGCGCCACAGCCACAGACACCGCCGTGCTTGTGGGGCGCTACCTCAGGAAATGTCTTCGCCGCTACGGCTCCGTCATGAGGAAAACACCATTTTACATCGAGCTCGGCTTGAGGAACTTGTTAGGCTATATAGCCAGAGTGGGGGCCTCTGAAGATTTCCACATCCAACCGCTTCTTTCATACTGGGAAAGACACTACTTCAGAATATGTGTCTACTCCGTAAAAGGCGCCAGAGACGCCGACGATGTGTTCCGCCACCTTGGCTACGTCACGTACCACAGAAAAGAGAGAAGAGTTACGCAATTCCCAGGCCAACACACGTCGGGGCCGCTCTGGATAGGTCCCCTAGGGGACCCCCTATTTGTACACAGGATGTCCACCCTTGGGCAGTACAGCGAGTTTCTCCAGCTGTTAGAACTGGAGTACTCAGTGCACGCCCCATGGTTCTACAGACTTCCAGAGTTCGTGGTTGACGGGAAAAGCCCAACTCTTAGAGAGGCGCTCGCCGTGCTGAAGGAGGCTGGCATCTACACAACGGCCACACATATGGCGAGCGACGGCATAAAGACGGAGGAGAGCTACGGCGAAGTGAGGAGGGTGCTAGCTGGAGCAATATGATTTATTACCCGGTGAGGGTGTAGTCACCATGTCGAGAGTTATCGCAGTGGCTGGGTTGCCGGGCTCCGGCAAAACAACCATAGCGAAGATCATCGAAAGCCGTGGATATGACTACTACAGCCTGGGAGACGTGGTTAGGGCAGAGGCGCAGAGAACCGGGATGTCGCCAGACAGAGCCGCCGTAGCTCTAAGACTAGATAGGGGGAAGAGGGCGGTGGTTCACGGACTTTTAAAAAACGTAAAAACAAGCATAAAAATTGTAATCGACGGAGTGAGGAGCTTGGAGGAGGTGGAGACCTTGGAGGAGGTTTTCGGCAACGTGACGTTGATATATGTCGTGGCCTCGCGAAGGACTAGGTACAAAAGGCTGGCTGGCCGAGGCAGAGGCGACGACCCCACCACCTACTCCCAGTTCTTGATGCGAGACATCAGGGAGTTACGGTTTGGATTAGCCGACCTCCTGGCACGTGCCGATTACATCTTGGTAAACGAGGACAAACCCATAGAGGAGCTCGAGAAGGAAATTGACAGGATACTATGAGGATTGAGGCGGTTGTTGAGATTAGGCACACAGAAGACAGAGAGAAGGTGCTAAAGGCGCTAGAAAACGTCTTCACGCCCATGTCGATCCAAGAGAAGCCCGGCGAAACCGGCGTTATTATAGAGGCCACCTGCGAGGGAGCCAGGTGCCTGGAGAAGTTGCGCGGAGCCATATGGCGACAGGGCATACAAGACGCCGCCAGGAACGTGATTTCGCGGGGCATAGTGTCGGAGGACACCGTAATCTTCTCGATAAACAAACAAGCCGCCTACGTGGGCGTTGTTAGTTTCGTCACGGAGCTGGGCGAGTCGCCGCTCGGCCCCATCACATTCGCTGTAAAAACCAGTAACACAAGACAGTTCATCGACTGGCTAACCCCACGCACCTATAAAGGCAGGGTATACTACGAGGCGCCGCCCCCCGACTAAACCCTCATGACGTAGACCACCCTGTAAAGACCCCCGTGTAGATACATCATACAGCTCTTTACGAAGGGGAGATCCACATATACCGGCGATGCGAAAACCACGTAGCCCCCCTTCTTCACGTGTAGAGAGACAACTTCCAGGAAGGACAGGAGGAGAGGCCTTACGTCTATTGAGGACGTTGAGAGGCGGCCATACGGCGGGTCGCCGACGGCCGCGTCGAGATGGCCCCGTAGCGGGGGGTGCAAGGCGTCCCACAAGACGATGTCTCCGCCTATGTTGCGCCTGGCTAATCTCAATGCGCTCTTGTCTAGATCTCCTCCTACGACGTATCCGCCCGCTTTCTCAACTTCGTAAGCTATGGCGCCTGTGCCCAGAAACGGCTCCCACACCTTGCTTCCCCGTACCACGCGGGCCAGGTTCACCATGAGACGTGCAGTTATTGCATCTAGAGTCTTTATGCCTCTCTCTATTGGAGGTCTTTCCTTCCTGATTCTCTCGCCGTTAACCGACTTGGCAAGGGCGCACCTCTTGAACACGTCGCACGACGGGCAGTCAAATACAATTCGCCCCTCGTCGCGGCTCACCACTTCACAGCCAGCCACTTCTCCCACAGCAATAGCCTCCTCGGCGGAGAGGCATGGAAAACGCAGGTTGAGCTCTACGCGGCAGAGCACCCTAACGCCGCGTCAAAATCCTCACAAAGTAAGCGGCCAATATCACTGTGAAGGTCGAGGCTAAAAAGAGAGCTACTGCGAAAAGGACCTCCGTAAAGCCTCTATTTTCTACGAGTACAGGCAGTAAAAAGTAGAAAAATGAAAACGAGACTCCCCCCGCTATGATACCTCCATATTTAACTTTCCTCGTTGCTAAATACCCTTCCACGACGTAGGATATAAACGGCAAAGTAGACACGGCAACCACCACTAGGCGTTGCGGAATATACTCAGGCACCAAACTGACCTTAAGAATTATTTGAGATACGTAAATAACAAGTATAAATAGAGATACGATAGTAATTAAAAATGTGACCTCAAACTTTCTTAATATTTCTCTCAAGAAATCGTATATCCCAAATCCATACAACATGACGAAAAAAGCCAGGAATAGAAACGCCACATTTAGAACTTGCCACACCACAGCCTGGTTAAAAACCACCCCCAGTAGCAGTATAAACACAAGAAGGGCAGGTACGCCGACGGTGTACCGCCTATACTCCGGCTCTCTCACCGCCTTGTTGAGGTAGTGTCTAAACAACGTCACGGTCTCCTCCACCCCCCTAGCCTGCTTAACCACTACTCGGTGCACAGAAACCACAGGTCTCTTTGACTGGATCGCAGGAATTGCGGCCTCGTCGCTGGGGCCGTCCGAGACGAAATATATGGCGTCTGCGTCAAATACGGCAAGAATCTGCCCCAATTCTTTCAATACCGCAAAATCCGCCATAGTCGGGTCGGCGGATCCGCTTACAATAGCCACGTTTATGTTCTCCGCGCCGTATTCGGCGACTAATTTGTCGTAGATTTTAACGGCGGCGAATATCGCATTTGCATCGGAGTCGTCTGGGTTCTCTAGTATGTATTTAATGCCAGCCCTCAGAACCTCGTCTCTGCCTATGATAGGCGTTTCCAAGCCTTGGCTCTTGAGATCCCCATCCCTGTCGACGTAGAGTACAAGGACACGCACTACTCCTCAGGCAGGTAGCCAGCCTCTATCAAAATCTTTATCTCCTCGTGAGTTAACCGTTCGCCATTTAGCAACTTGTTGTATATGACATCCGCCTTCTCCTTGAGGCTCTGCGCCGTCGCCGCCTTGGCTTGGGCACGCGCCTTATTCTTCTCCGAAAGCTCCAACGCCTTCAGCAAGACGTTGTACTTCTCGAGTTCCTCCTCTACCGCCCTCCTTTTTTCCCTCAGCTCCTTGCGCTTCAGCGCCAGTTGCAGAACCTCGGCCTTAATCTCCTCACGGCGTTTCTTCAGCTCCTCTCTTTTCTCCTTCAGCCTAGCAAGCTCCTTGTAAACCTCCTCCCTCCTCATCTTCAGTTGCGTGAGCTCCTGCTTCACCGTGTTAAGGTCTTGCACCAGCCGCGCAATTTCGCCACGGACGGCCTCACGCTTGTTTTTATACTCATCTGCCTGTTTTTTGAGCTCCGCTATATGTGATTTTATCTTCTCCATGGAGTCGACCAGATTAAGCTCCTTCTCTATCTGACTAATGTATTTAATAAACTGGCGCTCCCACTCGGGGTTCGTCGGCGAGGTTTCAAAGAAGTATTCAAGTTGCTCAATAATGCGCTTGAGCTTCTCCTTCTCCAGCACCTTACCACCCACGTACTCGTTAAGAGTCGACAGCAGGTTTCTGTACACTACCAACTTCTCTCTGTATTTCTGCAACGCTATATTGATCTGAATAAGCTCGTTCCTTAGAGACCTAATCTGGTTTATTATTTGACTTTTCCTCTCAACCAACGAGCTTATCAACTCCCTCGTCTTCTGAAGCTGTTGACGTTTCCCGTCAATAAGCGACCTGACCTCTGCCAGCTGTTTACGTATCTCCTCAAGCAGGGCCTTTCGGGCATTTATCTCATTAGTAACCGCGTCGATCTGTCTCTGGATCTCTTCAATTTGAGAATTCACCTCGCGTAGCTTTTCAAGCAGTTCCTCTCTACTAAGCACGCTTCTAAAAAACCCCCAATTTAAATCTTATATCCCCCGTCTCAACCCCAGGGCACTATCGACAACTCGTGTTAGCCAAAAAGTAAAAATTTAAATGCGTGTTGTTCGAGTCGCATGATGGCTCATCAACATGTTGGAATTTATATAGCTGGCGATATTATAATGTCAGACAACCCTGGCGAGGCCATAAAGAAGTGGAGACTCATATTTGGTCTCACCCAAACCGCCATAGCAACCAAGCTGAATACGTCCCCCAGCGTGATAAGCGACTACGAGTCTGGGCGGCGGAAGTTCCCCGGCTCCCGCTTCGTCAAAAAATTCGTACAAGCCCTGATAGACACAGACCTAGAGCGGGGGGGCTTGGTGATAAACCTGCTGGAGAGACAACTTCTGAAGGAGAAGTTCTGGCTTGCTGTGCTCGACATGAGGGAGTTTAGTGAACCCGTACCCGTCTCCACCTTTCTCCAGGCCATAGAGGCAGAGGTGCTTATACACCCCCCTTCTGGCCTTGACGTACACGGATACACCGTCGTCGACAGCGTTAAGCTAGTGTTAGAGGTCCCGCCTGTTGAATACGTGAGACTCTACGGAAGCACGACACAACGTGCAGCCATATTTACCAAGGTGTCCACGGGAAGATCCCCAATGATAGCCATCAAGTCTATGTCTTCTGTCTTAAGCATAAAACCTGCGGTGGTCGTACTTCACGGCATTAAACCAGAGGCCGTGGATCCTCTAGCCGTCGAGATCGCAAAAAGAAGCTACATACCGCTTGCAGTCACAAACCTACCCATAGAGAAACTAATAGAAAACCTTAGACAATTAAAATAATTACTTCTTCCGGGCGTTAATAATCTTTGATATTCTCAACACGTTGCCAAGGCCCTTAGTGGCCTCGTGCCTCTTCTTAAGCCTCCTCTCCTTGGCCTTCTTCTTGAACTTGTAGTTGTGAGTCTCTCTGTATTTGGTAGAGACCAGGCCGCGCGACTTTCTGCCAGCCGCGGTAAGGCCTCTAAACGCCCTACCCCTCTTGGACTTAACTTGAACAGACTTGGGGAACGAGGGCTCAGGTGGCGTAATTCTCCCCTCGAGAACGTTGAGTAGCCATTTCCTCAGCATTTCTACGTTCTGCGGCCACGAGGTATCCCTCCTCTCATCAACCGGTATGCCTAGAAGCCTTGCCTGTTCAACGTTTAGGCCTACCGCCTTTATCTCAGCGATAGAGAAACCTCTCCCAGTCTTCCACCTTACTACGCCACCGCTAGCTATGCGGATCGGAACCTTCACAAGCGGCTTAGGTACCGCAGTCATTGGGCCTAAGGATTAGACTATTTATAAATTTTAGCCTGCAGCAAGCTTATTTACCACAGCTTTGCCACCAATAGATGCACAGAGCACTTGCCACAGTGACAATGTTTAAGCTCTTCGCGTCTCTCGTCGTATTCTTCACAGCCCAGATGTTTGACCCCGTGCTATTGGTTAGTTGCATCCTCATGGCCGTCTCTGCCTTGATTATGCGGATAATACAGGAGGGCGAGGTGGGGTTCGTGCTGGTTGGGCTTATTCTCCTAATAGACTCCATAGGGTTTCTGCTGTCTTTTACAACGCTTTCTATAGTCCTCGTTGTTTCATATATGTTTTTTGTTATATGGGACACACAAATTTTAATGATGTTTAGACAAATACAGACCTAATCAATCTATAATCTTTATAACCCGCTCTATTTTATAGAAGCCAAGATATCCCCAAGCACTTAGAGATATGACGACCTCTCCAGGGCCCGAGGCAACCCTAATTATGTGATCCCTAGACTCCACGTTGACGCTTCCCCTCGTCTCTATTTTATACTTAAAATTTTGTATAAATACATACAATTTTTCTAGGTCTATTATACCGCCAACTTTTAACGTCGGCGGAATCGGATAATTTTTAAAAATCTTAATCAATCTATAATCATGCTGTATTCTCTGCATCAAGTATACACCTAACGCAACAACTATAAGAATACCCAAGATCTCAAGTGTCAAGTTCATAGAAGTACCTCTTCACATCTTTAATTATTTCCTCAACATACTCCTTGGATATGGGGATCACCTTTATGTCGCCGAAAAACGCCACGTTTATATCGCCGCACCAACGAGGCACTAAATGCACGTCACTATTAGAAATATAGATATTAAACCCTTCTGGCTTTAATTTCTGTTTCTCAACAACTATCAACTTGTCTAGAATTTTTTTCAACGTAACTAGTTCTTTTTCTTGCATGTTAAAAATAGGTTCACCTGCTTTTACGACTAGGTGACCTCCGTTGAACGGCTCATCTGGCACCTCAATTGATATATCCACATCTTTAGGAAAAACCTCGGTTAATTACTTTACCGGCACCTTTATGTTTAGGGCTTTTGCAAGCTCTTTGTATCTGTTGCGTACCGTAACCTCTGTAACGCCGGCAGCTACTGCGAAGTCTTTCTGCGTCCTGTTATCGCCATACATTAGGGAGGCTATGTAGACTGCTGCAGCAGCGAGACCCGCGGGGTCTTTTCCTGCCGTTATCCCAGCCTTCTTCGCCTTCTGCAAGATTTCAATAGCCGCCTTCACCACCTCGCCGCTGAGCTTCAGTTGCTCAGCTATCCTGGAAATGTACAACACGGGGTCGCTTATTGGCACCTTGACGTTTAACTCGCGAAGGAGCAGGCGGTAGCAACGGGCCACCTCTCTTCTAGACGCCTTGGTGTATCTCACAAGCTCGTCTAGGGGTCTCGGCATTTTCATCATGCGGCAAGCCATGTAAAGCGCCGCGGCGGCCATGGCCTCTACAGATCTGCCCCTTACAAGCTCCTTCTCCAGCGCCTGTCTGTAGATCTCTAGGGCCTGCTCTATACACGGCCTAGGTATGCCCATGGCGCTTCTCAGCCTCTCCAGCTCCTGCGCCGCCTGGATGAAGTTTCTCTCGTATGACGTCTGGACGCGGGCCCTCGTCTGCCACTTCCTCAGCCTGATGACCTCCAGCTTGCGTTTTATGTCCAGCTCCTTGCCCGAGACGTCCTTGTCCCTCCAGTCAATCACCGTGGTAAGCGCCTCCGAGATGAGACGTGTGAGGGGTGCGCCGGTGCGGGCCCTCTGGCCCTTCTCCTCAGAGGTGAAAGCTCTCCACTCAGGCCCGAGGTCTAGTAGCTGTTCTTGTACCACCGCGCCGCATACTATACAGACGACTTCTCCTCTTTCGTAGTTGTAGACAAATCTATCGTTGCCGCAGATAGGGCACTTATAAACTTCGCCGGTGTCAGTAACAAGGCTTAAATACCCTTCACTATCTCTATTGACGCGGAGTTTCAACGGCTTCCCCGAAGAAGGTGGGTTGCCCGTGGACATGGCGAGTATATAAACTTTTCTTAGCTATATAAACTTTTCGTTTATCTTAAAAACAACTTAACGGCTAGAGTCCGGCTTTTAGAAGCCTCCTGATCTTCGCAAGCGCGCCGTATATCTGCGCAAGCCCCCTAGCCCCCCTTAACACCGCATAGTGAGCCTCGGCAACTATATACGCGATCTCCGGCTTTATGTATTCAGGCACGTCTAGTCTCAGAGCCTCGCGGTGGATCTGCTTAACGATTTCCAGCTCCCCAACGCCTCCATCGACCACGAAGCCGTATATCTGCGTAATGGCCTTCCCAAAACTGCCTTTTACCGCCTCATGTAGAGATTCGCGTAGTAACCTGGGGCTCACCAGCCCAAGGGCCTTCGCCACTATCTCCTCAGTGACTTCTTTATTCACGGCGGCGGCCATCTGGAGAGCGTTTATTGCCCTCCTCATGTCCCCCTGGGTGAATTCGTAAATCGCCTCCAATGCGTCGTCGGCAACCTTGACCCCCTCATTTTCAGCGATATACCTCAACCTCGCTATGACGGCGTCTTTCGGAAGCGGATTAAACCTAATCATGACGACACGGGATTGTATAGGCTCGATAACCCCGCTTACGTAGTTTGCTAGTAGTATGAATCTTGTGTTTTGTGCGTATATTTCCATTATGCGTC
>DAITPC010000004.1:0-6592 GCA_036833835.1 Pyrobaculum sp.
GGGATATATAAGGCTCCCCAAAAGACTTATTATGTAGATGCAACTTCGTTGGCGATGAAAATCTTAGGTAGGCCAATAGTAAACACCGCCTTGATAGGCGCCGTGGTGAAGGCTACAGGAGTAGTCTCTCTCACCTCCGTGGCCGAGGCTCTGAAGAAATACTTCACAGGCAGGCTCTACGACCTAAACGTGAAATTAATAGAATCAGCATACCAGGAGACGAAGGAGCTATGAGTCTCCCCAAAGCCTCCGAGCTTCCCATAGGTGCCGTAATTCCGGAGCCCGGCTCCACCAGGAGAAACCTCACCGCCGGCTGGAGGGCTCTTAAGCCCGTCATACATGACGACAAGTGCATAAGGTGCCAGCTCTGCTGGCTCTACTGCCCAGAGGGAACCATAGCGGAGAGAAAGGGGGTGTTCCAAGTGGGCAACAGGACTTATGACGTCAAATATGAGATAATATATGACTACTGCAAGGGTTGCGGCATATGCGCCAACGAATGCCCCACCAAGGCAATAGAGATGGTGCCGGAGGCCCCATGATTCAGATACAGAAGACGAGACGGGTGGAGGCTCTGACGGGTAACTACGCATCCGCATACGCCGTCAAGGCGGCGGACGTAGACGTGATAGCCGTCTACCCCATCACCCCCCAGACCACCATCGTGGAGAAGCTCTCTGAGTTCGTGGCAAACGGGGAGCTTAACGCCGAGCTGATTCACGTGGAGAGCGAACACTCGGCGCTCTCAGCAGTGGTGGGCGCCTCCGCGGCGGGCGCGCGGGTCTTCACCGCCACGTCCAGCCAAGGCCTTGAGCTGGCGCACGAGATCCTCCACATAGCCAGCGCCATGCGGTTGCCTATAGTCATGGCCGTGCCGGCCAGGGCCATCTCGGCGCCCATAAGCATACACAACGACTACGGCGACGTGGTGAACGCCAGAGACACGGGCTGGGTAATCTACATAGCCGCGTCGGCGCAGGAGGTGTACGATACAATAATCCAGGCCTACCGCGTGGCAGAGACGGTGAACCTCCCAGCCATGGCGGCCTACGACGGTTTCCTCATAAGCCACACCGTGGAGCCCGTGGAGCTCAACGACGAGGAGGAGGTACGGAGGTTCCTCCCCCGCGCTGTGAGGCCCTACACCCTCAACCCCAAGCGTCCAGTCACCATGGGCCCCCTCGCCTCCCCCGACTGGTACTACGAGTTTAAGTACCAACAAGCCGCAGCCCTTAAAGAGGCGTACAAAGTCGTCAAGGACGTCGATGCGCTCTACGGCGAGAAGTTCGGCCGGAGCTACGGCGTGGTGGAGACCTATAAGATGGAGGATGCGGAATACGCCATAGTGACATATGGCGGCGTTGCCTTCGGAAACGCAAAAGCCGCTGCCGACATCGCGAGGGAGAGAGGCATAGCGGCGGGCGTGGTCAGGGTGAGGCTTTACCGGCCGTTCCCCACCACGGATCTGCTAAAGGCCCTGGAGGGGGTGAGGGCATTCGCCGTGTTAGACAGAGCCATAATGTTTGGCAGCCCAGCCGAGGGCCCGCTCTACAAGGACATAGCCACCGCCATGTTTATACACGGCGTAGACAAGCCGGCGGTAAATGTAATCCACGGCATAGGACAGCGCACTATATACGTCGAAGATATGTACAAGATATACACAATGCTCAGGGAAAACCCCAGAAAGGAGGTGGTGTTCATGGGGGTGCGGGTATGAAGGTGTACTTCAGAACCCTAAAAGACCTGCCGCGGGAGGAGCTCTTCGCCCCCGGCCACAGGATGTGCGCCGGTTGCGGCGCCGCCATAGCCATGAGGTGGATAACGAAGACCGTCGGGCCAAACGCCGTTATAGCCAACGCCACCGGTTGCGTGGAGGTGACCACCACCCCGTATCCAGAAACCGCCTGGATGCACCCCTACATACACGTGGCTTTTGAGAACGCAGCGGCGGTGGCGTCTGGGGTGGAGGCGGCCATAAAGACCCTCAAAAGAAAAGGCATGTGGGACGCCGGCGACACCAAGGTGGTCGTCATCGCGGGCGACGGCGGCACCTACGACATAGGCCTACAGTCGCTAAGCGGAATGCTGGAGAGACGCCACGGAGTCCTGTACATACTCTACGACAACGAGGCCTACATGAACACGGGCATACAGAGGAGCGGCTCCACACCTAAATACGCTTGGACCACCACCACGCCGGTGGGCACCGCAGTGAGGGGCAAGATACAGTGGAAGAAGGACATAATGGGCATAGTAATGGCACATAGGATTCCCTACGCTGCCACCGCCAGTATTGCGTATATCCTAGACATGGTTAACAAGATAAAGACGGCGCTTGAATACACCGAGGAGGGCCCCACCTTCCTACACATATACGCGCCCTGCGTGCCGGGCTGGCGCTACCCAGAGAACAAGACCGTCGAGATAGCGAGACTCGCAGTGGAGACCGGCTACTTCCCCCTCTACGAGTGGGACCACGGCAAGCTTAGGCTAAACCCACCCAGCAACAACCACTTAGATAAGACGAGGAGAAAACCTCTAAGAGAATTCCTAAAACTACAGGGAAGATTCGCCCACCTAACCGACGAGGAAATCGCCGAGCTTGAAGAGGAGCTAGACGCCTACTGGCAGTACCTCGCCAAACTTCAGACGCTCTAAAATCTACTCTCTTTTCCTGCAGTTATCTCTGTGGCAACTCTAAGCAGAGCCACGCGCCCCCCGCGTAGCTAAGTGCGGCCCGACGTCCCTCGCTCCGGATCTGTGTCAACAAGACATCGTCACTGCCTAAGACTAGGTATAGCGTGTGAGTCGGCGCTATGTCCAGCGGTCCGGTAGCCCCCGGTCGGCGTGCGGGCTTTGTCCTGTCGCCTAGGCCCTCCCACCCGCGGTCTCAGCCTTCAACCTCCTCCGCAATTTCTATTAGAGACGCGCCAGAGGGTCCCATTTACGCGCAGACGCGCTTCGAGCTGTTTGTAGTTGTCAGTACCTTACGTGGGGTTTGCGCCGCGTCTTTGCCTAAGCACCTCCAGGGCTAAGCCATAACTCCTCTGTCAACGCTGTAGCTGGGGCATGTCAGATTGATGGAGCGTCGCCGATCTTGTGTTAAGTCAGATGGCTACCGCGCCGTGGTTGCCGTTGTTTTTAAACGTTTTTAAATAGCCACTAGGGAGGGCCGTGGCCGAGCGGTGGTACAGGCGGGGTGAGAGGTATAAGGCACTGGCGCACGAGTTCCACCAGCGGGGGCTCTACCCCGAGGCGTGTTTCTTCGCCCAACAAGCCGCGGAGTTTCTCCTAAAGGGGAGACTTATAGAGACCACCGGCTCTAGGCCGTATACACACTCGGTTTACCACCTTGTCAAAATGTTGTCTGAGGTCTTGGGGACAGAGCTGGAGGAGGACGTTGCGAGGTGCGCTAAGTATCTCACGGAGCAGTATATCGGTAGCCGCTACCCCGATGCGAGAATGCTCGACTACGACAGAGAAGACGCTGAGCAATGTATAAAATGTCTTGAGAAGATTTGGACTAGTGTTGAGAAAAATACTACTTGAGTCGCATGCCGAGGTGGAGGAGTGGATTAAGTCGCTATGTGCCAGTGGGTACACAGTGGTGCTCTTCGGCTCCAGAGCCAGGGGGGAGGCGAGGATTGACAGCGACTGGGATCTCGTGGTGATTGGGGAGACCCCGCCGGGGGAGCCTCCTAACGATCTGGCGCAGGTGCACTTCGCCACGCCGGAGGACGCCGCCGCGGAGGTGGAGCGGTTCAACACCGTGTTTGTAGACGCCTTCTACGAGGGGCGTCTGTTGTGCGGAGACGCCCAGCTCTTCCAAAGGCTTAGAGAACTCGCCCTGAGAAGGACGAGAGGGCTTGTCAAAACTCGCGAAGGCTGGGTATCTGCACAGCGCCGTCACTAGCCCGTCCCAGGCCCCCAGATGCAGCGGGAGAGTTGAAAGGGAGGCACGGGGGCGGCTAGTATCTGTATGTCAGTACTCCCCTTCCTTTCGCGTATTTCCCAACGTCGCCTCTGGCGCCGGCAAGAATGACGACTGCGAACTTGTCGCAAGTCCTACCGGCAACCTCAGCCTACTTGGCATCCGCAGGCTTGTCCTTCACCTCTACATGCGCCGCCTTGTCTGTCTCCACGAGGAGGTCGACATCTAGACCGTCGACGCGGACATTACGGCGCCGCGTCAAAACCCTCTCGCCCCGCGCCCCAAACTCCTCTCTTAAAATCCTCCCACACGCAACAGGAGAGAGCCGCCTCGGCGAAGGCGCCAAGCCCCTCCTCAACCCTCTCTCTAGATTATGAACCCGAGCCAAATTTTCAACGTTTTTCAATTCTTTGAGGCCCGGCAGTTATCTGTGCAAAACCTGCTTTGGTGCAATCGCCAAGACTTTTAGGACCTCCGCCACAGCTCTCACCTCATCCGAGCCTTCTCCAGCTCTCTCCATCACCTCCTCCAGCGTCTTCACGTCAATAGACACGTAGAGACCGAGGCATTGGTTTAAAAGAGCTGGATGTGCAGATGGCGGCTTCTGAGCGTTAGGCGAATCGCCAGCGGCTCATCACGGCGAGCCTCCTCCGTCAACTCTATTCTCGAGCCAGCTGGAGGGGGCTGTTTATAAATCATCTTCATATCACCCACATATCTCACTAATTTGAGTCCGTTGTTGCATGCTGTCATTAAAAAGGAGGTGCGTCTATGGTGCATGACCAGAACGTTCCTAATTACGCTTGGCTTGGCGGCGTTGCTCTTAGCGGCAACGACGGTTGTAATCCCGCCAACTGCAAAACTTGAGCACATAGCCTACAAGGTGGAAGAGACAACAATTAAGATACAAGGCGCCGGCTTCGCCACCCTGGCGAAGCCCTACGTGACCCCCGGCGAGGGGTACGTATACGCCGGCATGAAGATCGAGTTCCTCGGCGCCTACCCCTCGGTACAGATAGGCGCAGACGGACAGCTGAGCAAGACCTTCGATCAGAACGGCTTCATCTCCGCCGTCTACGCCGGGCCCGACACGTCTAAGATAACCCTTGTGAACACCGCCAAGGGCCAGGTAGAGGTCAAGCTAAAGGTAACATATATCTACATAAAGGCCAGCTACATTCCGCTCAGCGGCGACACCACCGTTGAAGTCAGCGTGCCCGACGGCAGGCTGGCCCAGGGCTTCAACGCCATGGCCCGGCTCACCATCGAGCCCTATGCGCCCTTTGTGATAAAGACCGTGGAGAGGCCCGACGGCACCCCCGCCACGGTGTACAGGGTGGAGCCTAAGGTCGCCGAGATAAACACGCCGGGGAAGTACAAGATCACGATTACACAGGGCCAGCCGTTGCCTGCCGCCATGCTTGTGAAGAGCCTATCTAAGCAGACTGCAACCGTGGCGCCTAACGGCGAATTCGTGGTCACCGGCGCTGAAGTGGGCGTGCCCCAGGGCTGGAGGCTACTGGGCTACGTGGTGTTTGCCTACACCGGCGACGCCAGCCTAATAGGCAAGGAGATCGCCGGCGATATCAACATCCATGGCGGGCTCGTCGACACGGTGACAGATGTCAACCAGAACATAATAGTGAGGAGCGTGTCTTACCTGATCCCGCCGGTGTGGAACTTCAACATCCGGTACAAGATAGCCATAGCATACGGCGAGCAGTTTAAGATCGCGACGAACCTGCCCAGCACGGTCAACGTGATCTACATACCGATCGTCTATAAAGAGGCCCAGGTCAAGTGGCTTCCCGACAGAGCGCTGGTAAACGTCACTGACGCCGACGTGGCAGACGGCCAGTGGACCGCCGTGGTTATGCAACTGCCCGAGCTCGCCAAGATAGTGGCCATAAGGACGCCGGGTAACGCCATGATATCTAACGCCACAGACGTGAAGCTGGTGTGGGGCGGCGGCGTGAGGGCCGCCTCCATCTCGCCAGACGGGAGGCAGGCGTACCTACTGGTGCAGATGGGCGTCACGAAGGAGACCGGCACATACACCTTCGTGATCAACTGGAGCCCCATGAGGATACCCGTGGTAGACACGAGTGGCAAGCCGGTTGCGCAGCTGTCGGCCACCGCCGACAAGTTCGAGGCTGTTGCTTCCACGGGCTACGTGGAGGTGAAGGTCTACAGGCCGGAGCCCTTCACGTTGGACATAAGCTACAAGGGCGTAAAGGCGGCGCAGGTGGTGGTGAACTCGCTGGTTGCCAACCCGCAGCCCGTGACTCTGGGCATCTACCAGGTGAAGGTGGTGATAGTCGGCGCGTTAAATCAGCCCATTGCGGAGGCTTCCGTATCTCTTGAGGGCTTCCCAGCCTCTGGCAAGACCGACGGCACGGGCGCCGTAAGATTCCCAGATGTGCTGGCCGGCACCTACAAGGTTAACATAGATGTAAGCGGCAGGGTTAAGGTAAGCGACACCCTGGAGGTCAACGGCGACACAGAGAAGGTCGTCAAAACGCCGATAGTGGCTGTGGTCGGCGGAGTGCCCATCACAACCCTCGATGCCCTAGCCACCGCCGGCGGCCTCTCGGCGGCTGGGCTGTACTTCGCGCTGGCTAGGAGGAAGGAGCCCGTAGCAGAGGTGGAACAGATCTA
>DAITPC010000004.1:6692-41243 GCA_036833835.1 Pyrobaculum sp.
TGCCTCTGATA
Organism: Pyrobaculum sp.; assembly: GCA_036833835.1. Lineage (GTDB taxonomy): Archaea > Thermoproteota > Thermoprotei > Thermoproteales > Thermoproteaceae > Pyrobaculum. Next base: position 6,704 of record DAITPC010000004.1, read on the forward strand.
AGGATCTATACAGACGAGAGGGGGGAGCCCAGGGCGCGCATAGTGGAGGAGGACGGCGTCTACGTGGTGAGTATGGACGTGTTTAAGGAGGTCCCGGCGCCTCCCCCCGACGCCGAGGTTCTACAAATCGGCGGGCGGTACAGGATTTACGTGAGGAGACGTCCGCTTCTCAAAGGCGTCTGTGAGTTTGTATACTTCCAGTTCCCGGGCGGCGTCCAGCTCATCAACGCCAAATACGTCGGCCCCGACGACCCCGAGGTGGCGGTGCAGGAGCTAGCCAAGGCCTACCAGGAGGAGGTAGCCCAGGGCGAAGAACCCCGTGCCGAGCAGTAGGATTGTCAAAACCTCCTTGGCCTTCGGCTTGTTGTGCCCGGGTGGCGACTTCAAGACAAGAATAATATACGTCAGAGACACAACTACGACATATATTACGGTGGCTGCCGCCAGCGCAACTACGGCGTCCATGTACGGCCGCTGGTAACATTTTATAAGTAGTTCTGCCGTGGGATATTGCCGTATTTCGACTCCTAGTTTTTATATCAACTTCGTCACTTCTTTGTGATAGTTTTCCACCTCCACCTCTACCAGCCCGAGAGGGCGGATCCCTGGCTTGAGATGATCTTCCCGGAGCCCTCCGCCTCTCCTTATAGGCATTGGAACGAGAGGGTTTCTCACGAGTGTTACGAGCCAAACGCGGAGCTGGGCAACTACGCCTGGGCGAACTTCGACGTAGGGCCGCCTCTGCTGAGCTGGCTTAGGCAGAACCGGCCGCTGGTCTACATGGCCCTTCTCGATGCTGACAAGGCCGGGCTCGAGAGGTGGGGCCACGGCAACGCCTTGGCGCATCCCTACTACCACGTCATCTTGCCGCTGGCGCCGCGGCGTGACCGCGACGTCTTGGTGTACTGGGGCGTGGAGTACTTCAAGCGCCACTTCCGCCGGAGCCCCGAGGGCATGTGGTTGCCCGAGATGGCGGTGGATCTGGAGACGCTGGAGGTGCTCGCCGACAACGGCATAATCTACACCGTCCTCTCCCAGAGCCAGGTGAGGGGAGGGAGGGCCGGGGGGCCCTACAAGGTGGTTCTGCCCAGCGGCAGAAGCATTGCAGTTTTTGTGCGAGACGAGAGGCTCTCCAACGAGCTCGCCTTCGGGGGCTTCGAGCGGTTCGTCGAGGCGCTAAGAGGCGCATCTGGCGACGTGGTGGTCGCTCTCGACGGCGAGACCTTCGGCCATCACCAGAGAGGCGCCGAGAGGATGCTGGCCCAGTTTATTGCCCATCACAGGGACGAGCTGGCGAACTTCGGCAGGTTGTACGAGAGGGGATACCGGGGCGAGGTGGAGGTGATTCCGCGGACCTCTTGGAGCTGTCCCCATGGGCTCGGGAGGTGGAGCAGAGACTGCGGTTGCGACGGGCCTGCCCCCTGGAGGGAGGGGCTGAGGAGGCTGGTGGACTGGGTGGGCGAGGCGGTGGACAGGGCGTTTGAGGAGCGGCTGGGGCCGGAGGGATGGTCGCTCCTGAGGGAGTATATACACGTCTTAATGGGCGGGGACAACTCGCGGTACTCCACGGAGCAGCTCAAGCTTCTGGAGGCCCAGAGGGCGAAGCTCGCCGCTAACACGAGCGACGCGTGGTTTTTCGCCAGAGTCGGTATAGAGTTCGGCATAGCGGTTAAGTGGGCGCTTAGGGCCGTCGAGCTTCTTGAGGACCCGCAAGCCGTTGAGGAGCTCATGAGGCGCCTAGGCGAGGTTGTTCTAAACGGCAGAACCGCCTTGGCCTTCTGCCCCAGGGTGAGGGGCCCCATGATGGCCGCGGTTATGTATCTAGCGCTGTCGACCGCCGGCCACGCGCCGGAGCGTGTGGGGCCGTATCTCGTGAGGCCTGTAAATGACGAGTTTGAGATAGTCGACATGCGGACAAGGGAGGTGTTTAGGTTCCGGCATGACCTACTGTGGGGCTTCGCGGAAAGTTTTAAATAAGGGACGGGGGTAGCGCCGTGAGGCTGGCCGCGTCATATGTCCCCATCTTCGTGGCGCGTATAGGGTCGGGGGCAAGCGCCTTCCTGGTTGTTAAGCTGGCGAGCGGCGGCAATCTCGAGGCCGGCGTCGTCCTAGCCGCGTACCCCTTCTTGGAGGCCCTCGGCGCTTTAATAGCGGGCCGGTGGTCAGACACGTTGGGCCGAAAGACGACGCTGGTGGTGGGCTACCTTGTGAGGTCCTTAGCCATGCTTCTCCTGGCGTGGGCTTTCTACACACACGAGGCGCCTTGGCTCGAGGCTTTGCTCAACGGCGTGATTGGGTTCACCACCGCGTTTATCCTAACGGCGTCTCTAGCCATGGCCACCGACCTCACGGAGGTTAGAAACAGAGGCGTGGGCATGGGGGGTTTCGAATTCATCAACCTGGGGAGCTACGGCGTCGGCTACCTCCTGGGCTCCTTCCTCTACACAGTCTTTAAGGGCCCGGCTGCCTACTTGACGATAGCCTTGCTTACGGCGGTTGCGACGCCGGTCTTTGCCAAGTTCCTCCCCGAGACGAGGCCCGCGGCGTCCCCAGGCGGCAAGCTCCTCCTCTCCGTCCTGCCGCCGTCCGCCGTGGTGCTCCTCCCCGTTTGGCTCGCCCTAACCACAATAATCGGCCTCGGCATGTATGCGCCGAGGATTCTGCGGGTAGAGGGCGTAGGCAATAGCGGCGTCGTGAGTCATGTCGTGGAGAGGCTCGGCGAGAACCTGGTAGTGGGGCTCCTCTTCATAGGGGCTTTGTCGGTGCTCGGCGTGGGGGCCGTCTTCTTCGGAAGGCTTGCAGACAGGTGGGGCCGCGTAAAGACGTTTAGGCTGGGACTGCTGGGAGGCCTCCTAGCCCTATTCACGCTCAACGCCGCGTTGCACCTCGGCCTGGGTCCCGTAGAGGCGGTGGCTCTGACGGCGCCGCTCCTCTTCCTCACCTCGGCCATAGGGCCCAGCATACTTGCCCTAATCGGCGACGAGGCTGACATAAGATACAGAGGCACCACCATGGGTATATACAGCGTGATGCTGGGTCTCGGCATAGGCATCGGCAGCCTCCTCGCCGGCTTCGTGTCCGAAACGTATCGACACGCCGAGATCAACGGATTGGCAACCGCCGCGTTGGGCGTCTACGCCTCCATGATAGCTTTGCACATAGCGCTGTCAAGGGCATACGGCGTCTACCTAAAAGAGACGGCGTTGCCGCGTTAAAGAGGGAGGCCGGCGCCATGGCGCCGCGGCTCCAAGAGCCGACTTGGGGCGTCTGGGGACTGAAATGGGCACTAGTGTTATAAATCCCGAAAAACGTGACGACCGATGCTGGGGTGTGTCTTGAACACTACAGAGAGCTCATAAGAAACAGTAAGTACAAGGCCACCGACCGGGAAGCCGCCGAATGTCTCTCTCTCCTCCTCGGCAGGCCCGTCGACTTGAACGAGGATGTGAACCTCGACGAGCTCATGCCGAGACCCAAAACGCACCGGGTGTACGACAGCCCGCTGGAGCTCCTCACGGCTGGGTGGCCCACGCCTTTGCTTAAAGTGTCAAACCCCCCGAGGGAGGCCTACGCCAAGCTCGAATGGTATAACCCCTTCAGCGCCAGCATCAAAGACAGGACTGTGTATTACCTGTTGAAGTCGGCGGAGGGGGAGAAAGTGGTGGAGGTGTCTAGCGGCAATGTGGCCATCGCGCTTGCCGCCATAGGCAACGTGCTTAACAAGAAGGTTAAGGTCTATATCCCATCGGCGGGGAGGTACGTAACGCCTCTTCTCGACTTCCTCGGCGTCGAGTACCAGATGCTCGACGTCTCCATGACTGTGGAGGCGTTGGAACACCTCCAGAAAGACATAAGAGAGGGCGCTGTGCACCCCAACCAGTTCGGCAACGACGTCAACTTCATAACACACCTCAGAACAGCCGCGGAGCTCGACTGGCAGCTGGCCTCAGTGGGGAAGCGGCCCGACTACATCGTCGCCGGTCTCGGCACCTCCGGCCACGCGTCGGCGCTGGGGTTCTACTTCGGCGCGAGATACGGCACGAGGCTGATAGGCGTCCAGCCGAAAGACTGGATCCCTGGCATCAGGCGGGTGGAGACTGGCATGAAGTGGATATCTCTAGTAGAGGCGGAGATAGTTGAGGTGTCGCTGAGGGAGGCGCTGGAGGGGGTGCGTGAATTCGCCAAGAAGACGGGCCTTCTTATAGGGCCCAGCGCAGGGGCTGTGTACAAGGCCTTCACGGCACAGGGACGCGACGGCGTTTACGCGCTGGTATTCCCAGACAGCTTAATGAAATATACCCTGTTGCTGGAGCAGTTGCGTTAGTTCCTCTTCTTGAGCACGAGGAGCTCGGCCTTCCTCCCGCCGCAGCCGTCCACCGTGACCGTCCCCACCACGTCGTATTGCTCAAGTAATTTATCCAAGTCAGGCCCAGGCGACTTGATCCTTATGTTCTTCAGGTCTATATCCACCGCGCCGCAGGTTAGGCAAGCTCCTATTGCCTTGTCAAGTGCGTTGGAGGCGCATATGTACCGGGCCCTAGGCGCCAGATGCGCCACCTTATCCCAGTCTAGAAGGGAGTTGAATATCACTACAACCGACTTGGCCTCGGGCATATCGCCTCGGAAGGGCTCCAGCCTCTTGGCGAGACCCTCCACCTTTTTCAACGGCACGTTGTCGGTGTAGAGCACGACCTCCGCCCGGCTGATTACGGAGACGGCGTCTGGCGTCAAGACGCCCCCCGCCGCGTCGACTAGGTAGATCCCCTCCAGCTCCGGCTCAGGCACCAGCCTCTCCAGCTTGACCCTGTGTAGAAGCCGCTTACCCCTCCCAGGCACTATGAAGCTTTCGACGAGGCCCTGCCGTCTCAGCGCTACCAGCGCCGCCCTCAACGTCCTAACGGCGAGTCCGGTGCCCCTTTGAAGCTCCTCGAAGGTAAACCACACCCTGCCGTGGTATACCAGTTCGAAGGCCATGTAGTAAAGCACTAACCTCTGCGCCGGCGTGAGCTTCACAGGAGACGGGGAGTGCAGATTTAAAAACCTAGACGCCGCAGACGGGGCAGCTGGGGTTTCTGGCCACCTCCAAAACGTCGAAGGCCATGTGTTTCAGGTCCACCACCAGCAACTTGCCAGCGAGCGTCGGCTTGCCCAGCGCAGCGTTGAACACCTCAAGCGCCATAAGCGACGAGACGACCCCCACAGCCGGCCCGAGCACGGGGCAGAAGCCGACGCAAGACGGCAAGGACTTGAAGCGGCCGAAGAGATCTTCTAAACACGGCGTTTTCCCCGGAATCACAGTTGTCACGTGGCCGTACCACTCCTGCACCGCCCCGTGTATAAGGGCTTTCCCGCGTTTTACAGCCGCCGCGTTTACTACGTGCCGCGCCGCCCAGTTGTCCAAGGCGTCGACGGCGATATCTACCCCCTTCAGCACCTCATCGGCGAGGTCTGGGCTTATGGGCTCGGCCACGGGCACCACCTCTACCTCTGGGTTTACAGCCCTTAGCGCCCGCGCCGCCGCCTCCGCCTTGGGCCTCCCCACGTCTTCCGTGGTGTAGAGGATCTGGCGGTGGAGGTCGGAGACAGACACGGCGTCGAAGTCCACCAACACAACCCGCCGAAAGCCGCCGCCGACCACATACCTAGCCACGAGGTTGCCGAGGCCTCCCACGCCGAACACAGCCACGGAGGTCTCTCTAATCCTCCGCTGGCCCTCCTCGCCTATTACGGGAATCTGTCTGCTGTAGCGGTCTAACACCTTCATTGCTCCCTTAGGTAGGCTACTGCCAGGAGGATCAGCCCGGCTAGGACGAGCAGGGCCTTTTTGAAGAAAGAGGCGCCAGCGGCGGGGCTGAGGACCAGCATTACTAGAAGACCCAGCAGGGCGAGCTTCAGAGCTGAGAAGAAGCTCATGCAATATAGTTCAATAGATCATATATAAGTGTTTGAGGTTAGTTGGTGATATGGATCTTCTGGAGTTGCTGAGGCGGCGGGTGGTGGTGGGTCACAGGGGATTCCCGCGTCGTGAGCTTGAAAACACCCTGCCCTCTATTGAGGCGGCGGTTAACAGCGGCGCCGACGTGGTGGAGGTGGATGTGCAGGTGACGTCAGACGGCGTGGTTGTGCTTAGTCACGACGACAGTCTGGAGAGAACCTTCGGGGCTCCCCTAAATATTCGAACTGCCACTTGGGAGGAGGTGAGGAAGGTGGAGAAGGGGAGGTACAGAATCCCCACGTTGAGGGAGGCGCTGGAGGTTGTGGCTGAGCGCGCTGGGGTTTTCGTCGAGGTGAAACACCCGGAGGACGTCGGCGCCGTATGTAGGGAGATAAAGGAGGCCGGCGCCGAGAAGTGGACCGCCGTTATCAGCTTCTACGACGAGGCGCTGAAGGCCGTGGAGGGCTACAGGGGGCTGTTGTACGCCAAGCCGCCAGGCCGAGTGGTAGACGCCAAGAAGCTAGGGTGCCAGATAGCCCTGCCCCGCTACACCCTCGCCACCGAGAGGGCCGTAGCCTTAGCCCACAGGCTTGGGCTATACGTCGTGGCGTGGACCGTGAACGACCCGGCCACAGCGGCTGAGCTCTGGAGAAGGGGGGTGGACGGCATTGCCACAGACGACGTAGAGAATATACGCAACACCAAGCCGCGTTAGAGTCGCTTAGCCGCTACAACGTACTCCGGGAAGTCCCCTCCCTCCTCAACCTCTTCACATCTATCTTGCGGGCCCATTCTTTCAATAGTGCTTTTCATATCCACCTCTTCAGCACGCGCTCTGGCTCCTGGCGGCAATACGTCGTTTCGAATTCCAGACCCTGCAGAGCCATGTCTCGTGTCTAGGCCAGCTACAGCCAGAGCCTTGACAAGCCCGTCTGACACATTAGGCGGTGGAATCTCGGCCCCCTTCTAAAACTACTAAGGCAACTCTCCCAGCGGCTTCCTCAAAGGATATAGAGACGCCAGGAAACAGCCCTCTCAAGACCCGCTCAACTCGCGGCATCTTGCCGCCTTCAAGGAGTGCAACACAGGGCAAGGTCGCGGGCCTCATGTAAAGTGTCATGGACCACAGCGGTATGGGCTTCCGCCAGGTGCCTAAATGCGGGTGTTTTAAAACGCGACGTTTCCACTGTCGTATCCTCTGGAGATAAAGCTTATCCGGCGTTTGGCCCACCAGCAGGTTCAACGCCCGGCTCGAGTCAAAGCCGATATTCTTGAAATCGACATCTTCTGCGAAGACGTACAAGCCTGCCGTGGAGACGCCAGCTCTACACATGTATATTGTCAGGCTAAATGTTTTTAACCGGGCACCTCTCAGTCTTCGTGATGTGTGGGAGACCTCGCCTGAGTTGTGAGGACTTTGCCGAGTGCTGATCTGCATTCTTTTTACGGCGCGGGCTGCGGCTTGGCCTCCCCAGCTCTTCCAGCGACTTCAGCAGTCGGCGAGTTGCTGATCACGGCGGCCACGCCGCAGTGCGCGATATGTATGCGCACAGGTTCATCCTCTGTCGCCGGTTCTTGACGCGTTGCGACTTGTCAACTCTCGGCGGCGCCCCACATCTCGTCGTGTCTTCTCAGCGGCGAGCCGGGCTGGCGGCGGTTTTCCTTACCTACGGCATGTAACGCAACCTCTAACGTCAATTCTTCGAGACACTCCCAGGAGAGCCAAAGACGCCCCTGCCTCGCCTCAGGTTCGTTGTAAGTAGCTGGGCGTTGAATACGTATTAAAGGGGGGTGGAGGCGGTAGTTACTATGAGTAAGTCAAGCTTATTACAGAAAACAGATTTCGTCTTATGCGTTTTAGAAAACGTCTCCTTAGTTGCATAGAGCTTCACTGGGCAAAGAGGCTCTATTTGGTCTACGCCGCGGTGCTCTATTCTCTATACCTCGCCGAGGCCGCCGGTCTTTTGAAAGGTGTTGTTGACAGCGTCGTCAACCTCTGGTTTCTACCTGCGCTAGCCGCCGCGGTCATCGCCCGGAGGAAGCTACTTAAGATAGTGGGAGAGCAGGAGGCGGCGCTGGCGTTTATGGAACTTGTGGCCAGAAACCCCTACTTCTGCACCGCCGCCGAGCTCACGGTAAAAGCCGTCGCCTTATTCGGAGCCTCACTCGCCGTTGCCGTAGTGGCGAGTTACTGGCTTAGAAACACTATGTTTGGCATAGTTCTCTCACTGACGTTATTCACTCTCCTCTACTCCCGCGCCGCCGGACGGGAGTTGAAAAGACTAGGAGAAGAGCTGGAGCTCGTAGAGAAGATGAAAAAGGCGTATGAAGAAGTCAAGCTCTAGACCTGACCTATACATCGTGTACCGCCTCTTGAAGATACTAAAAGAACACGGCCCCATGTCCAAGACCTCCCTCGCCCTCTACGCCAAACTCAACTACCAAAGAGCGGCGGCGTATCTCCAACACCTAAGAGATGCTGGCCTAGTGGAACTAGAGAAGGAGGTGGCTTTGACGAAAAAAGGTTACGAAACTCTAGAAAAACTAGAAGAGGTTTTGAAAAACCTCGAGGTTTATCGAAACATCAGCAGCGACAACCAGAAGTAAACCACTTATTACCTGTGGCATCTGCATATCGCCCAAGCCACGCATCGTAGCCTATCCTAGCTATTATGTCATATACAACGCCGAATACGCCGCATGTCACTGTAATGGCTCTGCCGTTTGCCCTAACACTTGCCATGGGAGTACCACTACCAGAAGTCGCGGAATTAAAGAAGCACAAGCTGAGCATGGGGTCTGTCAATACGTAACTAGACAAGTCGTCGACGTACACCGCCACGCCGTAGATAATAATGAATCTCCCACTTGCAACAACTCTAAAGTAGTCCCCCGGCGTGTTAAACTGACCCCAGCTTTCATCCACAAAGTAGTAGACGCTAAATGGAAGCACTCCGCTCGTCTCTACGTAGCCAACCATCCACCACCCTTTGACAAATGTATTATTTCGGCGATTCTCTGGACTGACTCCCTGGTCCTCGAAATACTTCTCAAACTTTAGTTGCGCCTTGGCCACAGTGTCGTTGTTCCAGATAACTGCATATATTAAGGGGGCTTCCTCTACCGTAATGCTGTTCTCCTCTACCAACGTAACCACGTGGGTGCTGTTGTAGCTGTAGGTGCCCAGAAGCCTACCGGCGACACCAGCTCTGCTCAACGCCTTTTCCACAGCCTCGTTAGCTACATCTACTTTTTTAGCAGGCCTCTCCCCACCTCTCCTCAAATTCCAAGGTCCGTTGTTATCCGAGGGCTCTGAGACTTCTACAACAGTGCCGTTGTCTGTGACGATGGCTAACAGACGCGGTCCGGAGGACCCTTTAATAAATACGCTCTTTTCATAGTACTCCCTGGCGACTTTCTCGGGATTTTCTACAACGGCTAAGACCGTTGCCGCCATCACGATCCCCACAGCTACTGCAGCCACAGCCACCCACCTTGGGACCAGGCGGTGCCTCACATGTGCCCTGTGTAGAGGTTAATAAATACTTAACTTACTCATAGTAACTTACCCCAAGTAAATAAGACTACATTAATAAAAATTAATAAACAAATTATTGATAAATGGCTATAAATCGACAAGTGCATAAATTATTAATGTGTGTTACGTTTACTTGCTGATGTGACGTTGAGAAGGCTAGAGAGACGCTCGGCGGCTATAGCTGACGGCTCTTTGACATACACCTCTACGCCGTAAATTATAGTAAACCTCCCACGTGCGGTAATTTTAAAGTAACCCCCCGGCGTGTTAAGCTGCCCCCAACTCTCATCCTCATAGGTTGCAATCTGCTTGAAACCTTGAAGAAATCGCAGCAACCCGCCGCGGCTTGTTAAGCTCCGGCTCGACAATCTCTGTCTACAACACGTTGCCTGGAGCGTTAGGTGCCACTGCAACCTCCCCCCACAACCCTGCAAATGTTGACGTCTTTAAGTAGTCTCCTCATGGTGGCTGGTTAGTAGGGAAAGTTATCTCGTCAGCCAGCGACGGTCTCGACGCGTCCCCTGTCTCCTTAAGTCTCTAACGCGTCTCTCCGGCTAAGGCGTTGATAGACGCGTTGGCACGGTGCTCAAGTCACAACGGTAATATTTATAAAGACCTTTTTTTTTGAGTCATGTTGAGGAGAACACTCCCGCTACTGGCGCTGGCGTTGCTGGTGGCAGCCCAGGGGCCTCCGAGGGAGTTGTTCTGCACCACCGCGGGCGAGCTCGGCCTCGCCGGGGAGCACCCCGCCCTCATGTTCGCCGTGTTTGAAAAGGGCTCCTGGAGACCCGCCGCGGCATACATAGAGCCTGAAAACGTGACATTTGTCATAGTCCCCGCCGTGACTAGAAACGACACCGACCCCGCAAAGGCTGTGACGCGCGGCTCTCTCCCGCCGCCTGTGTTGAGAAACGACACTGTGGTGTGTTTCGAGACAGCTCCCGGGAGACCCGCCGTGCCGCCGCCCGCACCCGGCCTTCTAATTGCTGTGCAGAAGGGCAAGGCGGAGTACCACGTCTTCGTGGCAAGGGCAGTCGATGTGGATAACCCCGCTAACTTCACCATAGCGTGGCCGGGCAGGCCCGAGGGGAGGCGGCCGGATAAGGTGGAAAAAATAGACCGGCGGCCCCCAGCCCGCGAGAGGCCACAACCCCAAGCCGAGGTACAGCAAGTGTCTACGCTGAGCTACTGGGCCGCCTTCAAGCTGTATAGACTAACCACACAAGCCCTCTCGCCTGGGAGCTGTCTCTCTACCGCATTTGACGTGCCCGACGGCACCAACCAAGCCGCTGTGGTTCTGACCGGTGGGACAACCCCCGGCACTTACAGCTACCAAATATACAACAACTGGAATCCCGCATCGCGCTGGAGCGGCGCCGTCACTGTGGCATCTGGCTCGCCCCAGACGGTCGTGGCGTGGCTACCGTCGGGGAGGGCCCAATACACAGTTCAGATATGCAACAAGAACAGCCAAACAGCCACAGTATACGCGTCGGCGCTGGTAAGCGTCGCCAACAGCCAGTACTTTAGAAACGACGTGATCCGCACACCACGCCTTGGAATCTACTTTACAAGCATGTACTACTGCGAGACGTTTGGAATATGTCCAGTGAATACCCACGTGATAAACCCCGCCAAGGGATACTTCGTCGTGCCCGGCTTCTATGTAGACGCCGCCTCCTACGTCTTCATCGACGTGTACGTAGAGGCGCTGAAAGAATCGGCTGTGTCGAATACAGTATATGTCTACTGGGGCGGACTTTACATAGGCTCCATCCCCGGATACGACTCCGGCAACTCCAAAATCTACCGAGGCACCATAACAGTGCCTAGCAACCTATTCATGTATATAGTGCCCACATACGGCCTGGGAGGGGCGCTGTCCATAGGGCCCTTCATCTTCTACCTAAACACGCCATATGAACTAGAAGTTAAAATGGCCGTGAGGAGGCCGCAGGAGCTGGCGCCAGCAGGCGACGGCCGCGTGTACAACACCGTGGTTCGAAGATTTAGAGAATCGTTCCTCTTCCTAGACGAGCGGTCGTTCATAGCAGACCTAGATTACGTACAAGGCGCGGGCGGTACAGGACATTTTGTTGTCACTACTAAGCCGGTTACGGATATAGGAACCTCGCCATGGGCTAAATACGCATACGTAAGTTTCTACGTAAGGTTCTTCGACAGCAACATGAACCCCATCAAGATTACATACTGGTCATCTACTCCGGTCAACACGACTTCATGGTGGGGTACAGTGCTGTCTCAAATACCTATTGTGTCGGTTGTTTTGCAGATATATGACTTAATAAAGAGTACCGTCGATGGGCTGAAAAAGGCGAGCGCAGGCTTTCCAGTTATTGGCTATGTGACCTTCGCCATGGACGCCATCGTAAGCGCTGCCCAGGCTAGTATCACGGTGGAGAGATATGACCCGTATACTCTTAAAATCACCCTATATACGGGATGGTACGACAAAGATCCACTAGTAGCGAAAGCCGGTGTGGACTTATTAGGATATCCCAGCTACGTAGCCGTGACGAGGGTCGACTACCTCCCCGTTAAGCCCTATGCGTCTTGGGTTACTGTGTTTAGCGTAGATAGGCCTGTGCTTCCATATACCTCAATGGGCGCTTGGGGTGGTGGCGGTTCTGTGGTGTATTTCCCCTATAGGACGTTGACGTGTGGAGTGCAGGAATCCGTTGGATATACCGTGGATGTGTGCAACAGTGCGTATTATAGGTAGGTTTGGGCTAAAGGCGTCTTTTTTCCTTTACCTACTTTCCTACCTTTTGCTGGCCGGGGTTTTCCTTGGGTGGTTTGAGTTTCCCCATTTCCTCCTTGTGGGGGCTTTGGCGTATGTGGCGGCGTATCACGCGGCGTGTGGCCGTCTGCTGTTTCCCCTGGCCGTGTATGGGGTTGGGGCTGGGCTTCTGGCCTTAAACCGCGTCTTCCCTCCCAGCGCCGTGTTTGGCCCTCTGCCTATAGACGTGAGCTGGCCCCTCCTCTACTTCCCCTTCGCCTTAGTCGCCTTGGTGTTGTATGCGGCGGCGTACGCCAAGAGGCTGGCGGGGAGGGTCTTGTCGGTGCTGTTTCTAACAGCCGCCGTGGTGGTGGGGCACTTCTACATGGTGTATGTGGGCGCGGCGTGGAGAGCCTTGATACCTCCAATCGGCCTCGCGCCGGCCTTCCCAGAGCCCCAAGACGCCCCCATCTACATACTCCTATACGAGCTGTGGAGGATTATTCATCAGAAGTTGTTGCGGCTCAGCTGCCGTTAGTAGCCGACACGTCTACACGGCATGTGTCACTCCCAAGATAGGCTGGACTTTTCGCTTAGGCCTTTGCGCCGGCCGCGGGTGGGGGGCGTATGTGGAGGGTGATCGCCCGTGTTGCCTATCTCCTCTCGGTCGGCGGCGCCGGACCCTCCTCGGCGGGAGGCGTAGGCGATTTTGGCACCTCTAGATACCTGTCGGCGTGCCGCTTTTCGTCACGGCTCGGCACTCCGACCTCTTCGTCACGCGTAGCGGTCTAGGTTCTCGATGGCTTCTGCGAACCCCCTTCTCTTGAGCTCCTCTATGTCTCTCTTGTCGTATTTATGAACTATGTCGCCTTTCTCGGGGTCGAAATCCCAGAGCGCCACAATCACGTAGTCCCCGGCCTTAAGCCAAAGCCTCCTCCTCAGCCTGCCGGGGAGCCGCGCCACGCGTATCTGGCCGTCGGCGCAGATCACCTTGAACCTCCCGTCTCCTAACATCTCGATGACCTTACCCAGGGTTTCCCCCGCGTCGGGAACCCTAAACTCGGACATATAAGTCCCCGGGCTACCGGTTTAAAAATGTTGCAGGAAATATTTTAAAGGGACGTGTGGGGGTTTGCGTGTTCACCTATTTCCTGCGGTGCGACGCGGCGAAGGCGAGGGAGGCGCTGGGGGGAGACTACAGGGTGGTTGAGCTGGGAGGCGTGGTACGGCTCGTTGAGAGCTTCGTGTCGCTGTACGCCGGCGACCTGCCGCTGTGTGTGTACAAGAGCTGGAGGATGACGTATACAGACCCGACGCAGTTCGGCGTGACTAAGGCTGAGGCGCTTGTGCGTAAAGACGGCGTTGTGGTGAGGCTCGTGCGGCCAGACGAGAAGACGGGCCTGCCCGAGCTCGTAGATGGCTCTCCCTTTGTTGTCCACGCCATGGATGTCAACGAAAACGGCATAATATTCCGCGTTTTCAGGATGGGTGGCTACGTCGAGTTAGCCGCCAAGGGGGTTGCGGGGGGCATAAAGGAGGCCTTCCACCCGAAGAGGGGAGTCAACGTGCTTATCATAGACCTACCCGTAGCCCCCAAGTTCCAGCACCTCCTCACGGAGATTTTCGAGCTGGCCCGCGGCCACTACGTGGAGCTCCACACCACCATGCTCTCCGACGTGTGCCCCCTCTGCGGCGGGAGGATGGAGAAGCGCGGCAGACTCGTAAGGTGCCCCGCCTGCAGGATCCAGCTGAGCAGAGACGTCAACGCGGTGTGGACCCTTGCCCGTAACATCGTGAGGAGGCTGGGGCGGGAGCAACAGCTGGCGGAGCTGAGGGAGATATTCAGACTCTACTACCCCAACGTCTAGGCCATGCGTCTACTCCTCGTAGCCGACGTGCACGACGCGGCTAAAACGGCGGAGAGGATACCTGGCAGTTTCGACGCCGTGATCGCGGCGGGCGACTTCACGTATCGCAGATCGCTGGAGGCGGCTGTGGAGGCCTTAGAGGCGCTTGCCCGGATCGCCCCCGTCTACTTCGTTCCCGGGAACACAGACCCGCCGGAGCTGGCTCGCTACGAAAACGCCGCGGTGAAGCCGGTACACGGGAGGACGCTCCCGCTGGGTCCCTACACGGTGGGCGGGGCCGGCGGCAGCCTCCCCACGCCATTCAACGACCTCTTCCGCGTGACTGAGGAGGAGCTGGAACGTCTCCTCTCATCTCTGGCGCCGACGCCCCACATACTAGTGGTGCACAACCCGCCGAGGGGAGTTCTGGACAAGGTAGGCGGCGTGCGGCCGGTGGGAAGCGTCGCTGTGAGGAGATACATAGAGGAGAAACAGCCGTTGCTATCTGTCCACGGACACATCCACGAAGACAGAGGGATAGACATGCTGGGGGGTACTATAATCGTCAACCCGGGCCCGCTAAAAGACGGCTTCTACGCAGAAGCCCTGCTAAACGGGACGGAGATAACCGTGTGGTTGAGGAGGGTTTAACGCCCCTGTCTCACCTCTATGCCCAACTCCATTAGTTGCTTGTTCAACATCTTCAACATGGTCTTCACGTCTATCTCAACCACGCGGCTGTCCGCTATCTCGAAGTGTATCCAGTCGTGCGGCACCCTCATCCTCTTAGCCCGCGTGATTCTCATGCGCCGCACGTAGAGCCCCATCTCCTCAAGGTTGGGATCCACCTCGATCTGGAGTATCACGTCGGCCAAGTGCTCCGCCGTTGCCACAACGCCGTACACCTCCTCAACGTCTGTATGCGCCGTGGCCACCACCATGGAGTCGGTGTACCTGGCGAAGATCTTAAAGGCGCGGAAGAGGTCAAGCGCGGAGCCGGGGCTCCTCATAACCACCTCGTTGAGGGAGTCCACCACCACGACTCCGCCTCTGAACTCGTTGGCGAACTCCGCCAGCCTGTTCATAAGGGCGAAGGCGTCGGGGGTCTCCAGCCTGTGTCTTGCAGGTGGCTTGAGTTTGGAGTAACGCTCGTTGGGCGCCGCGAAGCCGTCCACCACAATTAGGCGCTCCACGGGGGCGCCCCTCCTCCGCAACTCCTCCACAACCTCGTCAGACATGGCGTCGATGGAGAAGAAGAGGACGGGGGCGCCCGCCTTAGCCGCCGTAGCCGCCATAGTAGACGCAAAGAAGGTTTTGCCAACCCCCAGGAAGCCCTCAATGAGTATTACATAGCCCGCAGGTATCCCATCGGGAATCAGCTCGTCGATAGGCTGGATACCGGTCTTGAAACCCATGGGCAGTAACAACAGTCTAAAATAAAACAGTGGAGTCTAGATAACGTGGCCTGTACCTGCAGAAAGTAGATAGACGCCTGAACCTACATCTAGAGAATATTCTCCACACGGTGTTTGCAACTTCGCTCATCGCATGGCCGAGGAATTTGACCTCCCCCTAGCAGACCAACGACTTGGAGTAGTTGTCTCTCCTCGTCTAATTCTCGGCTGTCTTCTCAAGTTACGAAACCTAAATTTTGCAGTTTCCAGGATAAAAGGATATATCCCTCAGCCGCCCGATATCTGTGCGCATAAGTCTCAGCGTGGTGCGGCCGTTTGACCCTTGGCAGAACCCCCTCTGTACCTGCCCCCTCAAATACGGCCTTAACCCCTACACAGGATGTGGCCACGGCTGTCTATACTGCTACATAACGTCCTACATCCCCGACGCCTTCAACCCAAGACCCAAGGAGGGCCTTCTGGAGAAGGTGAGGAGAGACCTCGAGAAGATACCGCGGGGGTCGGTCGTGGCTCTTTCCAACTCCTCAGACCCCTACACGCCCCCCGAGGCCCGGCTGGGGCTCACGAGAAAGATTTTACAAATATTGCTAGAGCGAGGCTACAGAGTCCTCATAACCACGAAGTCCCCCCTCGTCTTGAGGGATTTGGACATTTTACAGCGGCACAGAGAAAAAGTCGTTGTGCAGATAACCATCACGACGCTGAGGGAGGACCTAGCCGCGGCGCTGGAGCCCAAGGCGCCCCGGCCCTCCGGCAGGTTGGAGGCGGTGAGGCGGCTGGCAGCGGCCGGGATACCCGTCGCCGTCAGGCTAGACCCCATAATACCCCTCATCACAGACGACGAGCACAACATAGCCGAAGTGATAAAGGCGGCCGCCGGGGCCGGCGCAGTTCAGCTGGTAGCCAGCACCTACAAGGCCAAGCGGGACAACTTCGCGAGACTTGTCAAGGCCTTCCCCGACAAGGCCCCCCTCTGGCGGAGGCTCTACTTCGAGGATGGGAAATACTTCCACGGCCAGTGGTACGCCTCCGAGGCCTACAGGAGGAGGGTGCTCGCCCTTGCCGCTGGGCACGCCAGGAGGCTAGGTCTTCAGTTCACCATCTGCCGGGAGGAGTTCCTTGAGTTAAACACCCCCGGCACCTACTGCGACGGTAGCCACCTCCTCGACGGCACACGAAACGCCACGGCGAGGGAGTTTAAACCACAAAACGAGAATTAAACAGCTCCAAGGCATGCAGAAGCTACAGATGACGGGACTAACGCTACTTCTTCAAGCACAATACGCAACGCGATGAAAATGTGCACCTAGTTGATATCTACATTCACGTATATGCGGAGCCGGCGCGTGCCAAGACTTCCATCCTCGCGTCTCCAAGGGGGAAGCCATAAGCGTCAGGCCTAGAGCCGCACCGCCTCCTCAAGTAAAGCGGCGCTACTCAACATATCGCAACACAGAGGCTGGATCCACGGTTGTCCCTCTTGATCTCATTTTTTCAAAGATGGTGGGTTAGGAGCTCTGCCGGCGTGTTTATTTTCAATGTACTCTCTCTTCTGTGCTTATTATTAGTTGTACTGATATATATATCCAGAACACAAGTTTTTGTGTATGTAATTGGCCCCAGGCCGCCTGTAAAGGCTGAGAGGGTTGACCTCGTGCCTCTGGTGAGGCGTGGGCTTGTATACGCCGAGTCCAGCGGCGCGGTTTGGCGAGTCGCCGAGCCGGCTAGGCGATGGGAGCCGCTTAGGGCGAAGCTGGTGTCTAAGGGCTACAGAGTGGCGCAGTCCTACATCCCGCGGTCTGTGCGTAGTTATTTAGAGGGGGTTAGAAGGCCGGAGCTGGGGGGCGGGGCCGCCGCCGTGTACGCCGTAGACGGCGTGTGGAGGTGGAGAATGGGGGAGGAGCGTGGGGTGGGTTGCCCGCCTACGCGGTACGTGGCGTATTGGGGACAGCGGCCGCGCTGCGGAGGCGTCTTGGTGGACTTGAGGTTGCTCTACAGGAGGGGGTTCTGGATAGAGGCAGCGGAGAGACTCGGCGACGGGTGGCTCCTCAAGGCGTGGAGGAGGGACCCCGACGACGTGTTAGACGCCCTTTATGTCCTCGCGGCGGAGGCGGTACGCCTCCTAGAGGCCTTCGCCTCCGTGACGGGGGTTGGGGTGGATGCCATTTTGGAGGTTTTTGAGACCAACTCGGCGGCGGCGCTGGCGGAGGCGGTTTTCCACTTCGAGGCGGAGAAGAGGGGCTACGTGGTGGAGGACTCGCGGCGGAGTTTCGACATGCCGTATCTCGACATGGCTCGGGGCAGGGCGCCTGGGGTTTACAGACGGGTGGCTGAGCTGGACTTCAAATCTCTCTTCCCCTCGCTGGTGGCGAAATACGGCGTTGATCCCACCACGGCTAGGCCTTGCTCCTCCGGCCTAAGGGCTGGCTTGCTGGGCAGGTTCTGCTTCGACGGGGGGCCCGTGGCCGACGTCGTCGGCAGGTGGCTGAGGAGGAGGCTCGGGGCTGTGGATAGGTGGGAGTCAGAGGCGCTTAAGTGGCTTATGAACGCAGGCATAGGGGCGTGGGGGAAGGCGGGGTGGGGGATGATATGCGAGCCGTGTCTTCTCGCAGTTAGGGCCGAGGCCGCCCGCCTCTTCGACGAGGCTTGGAGGCTTTTTTCGCCTATCTACGGCGATACAGATTCTATATACGTCGAGGAGGAGCGCATCGGCGACGTGCTCCGCTGGGCCGAGACGCTTGGGGGGCTAAGACTCGAGCTGAAGGGGGTCTGGGACGTCTTCTTGCTGGCGCCGGCCAGAAGCGGCGGCGTCGCGGAGAAGAACTACGTCAAGCTAAGGGCCGGCGGCTTGGAGATAAAGGGCGGGCTTCTGAGACCGCACGACCTCCCCCTGGCCGCAAGGCTTCGGTACCGCGACGTGGTGCGCGCCGCAGTGGAGGGCGGCGACCCGCTACGCGCGGCAGTTGAGGCGTTGCTGGAAGCCCCGCCTGAGCAGTTGTTTATATACAAGGCGGTGTGGAGGCGGAGACTTGCCGAAGTTAAGAAGACGACGCCTCTCCACGTCGCGGCCAGCTACTTCGCCAAGAGATGTAGCTGCGACCCAGTTGACGTGTTCTACCTGCCGGGCCGCGGCGTCGTATACGTCCCCTGGCTGGCGCTGGGCAGGTGGCCGAGGCCAGCCGACGTGGAGGAGGTGAGGAGAGCCGCCGTGGAGTACGTAAGAAGGCTGTGGAAGCTCCGCGCCTTGGGGCTCATCTCATGACTACACACGGCTTTGTCAACGCAGGCGACTTGCTCAAGGCGGCTGAGGCGGCTAGGGGGCTGGGAGGAGAGGTGGCCTTTTGGCATCTCTATAGACGTTGGGGCAACTACGCCTTTGCAGTGCTGGAGGCGGCGCTGCAGCTGGGGGTTTTGAAATGGACGAGGCGCGAAGACGGGGGGACCAAGGTGGTGTACGTGTTAGGAAGACGTGGCGTAGCTCTTCTAGACATGACGGGGGATCTCTGCCCGGTGGAGGCGTATGTATATAGAGGAAGGCTTAGGCTACAGACCCCACTGGGAACGTTTGATGCAGAGCTAGACCCCGGCCACCTCCTCTCTCTTGCGTATAAACTCGCCGAGGCGCTCGGCGAAGATCCCCGCAGACTGGCGTCTAAGGTGAAGTACGCGGCAGAGAGGGCGGCGAGAGGCGCCAGAGGTCTTGAGAAGTGGCTTCTGACAAGTCGTCCACAGCCTCCCTGAGGCGACAACAATGGCAGGAGAAACTAGGGGAGGTAGATGCGAAGATTCTGGAGTATGTAAGGAGGAGGGGCGGCGCCTACGAGGCAGAGATAGCTAAAGAGCTGGACATGTGGCGCACTACGGTCTTCTGGGCGCTCGGGGGCTTGATGCCCGGGGTCTGGTGCGGCTGGTGAAGAGGGAGGGCCGGAGCTGGGTGGCGCCAGCGGGCTGGCGTGGTGTTGGTTTAATACATAATTGTGGATAAGTTTATATAGTTACTAGATTGTGTGTAATTATGAAGTGTGTAAACTCCGTGGGGTGCGTCTCCGAGCTTGGGGTGGGGACCTTTGGGGCAGGCGGCGATTTCTGGAGTGAGCAGACTGAGGAGGGCTACCTCTGGGTCTCCGGCCTCCGGAAGGCGTTTGAACTCGGCATAAAAGTCGTGGACACCTCGGAGCTTTACGGCCGGGGCAGGGCTGAGGTCCTCGTGGGGATCGCCGGCGCGGATTTCGGCGATTTGTTCATAGTGACCAAGATCCAGCCGCCTAGATTCACGGTGGATGAGGTCCTCAAACGTGTCTACGCCTCCCGCGAGAGGCTCAGGCGGCAGGTGGCTGTGGTCATGAACCACTGGATACCCGTCGACGCGCCGCTGTGTGACGTGGTCAGATCGCTTGAGGCGGCGGTGGAGAGAGGACTTGCCTCTTACTACGGACTTAGCAACGTGTCTGCAAGACAGCTGGAGACGGCCCTCACCTGTGCCAAGCGGCTCGAGCCGGCTGCCGTCGAGAACCACTACAGCCTGATGTACCGGAGAGACGAGATAGACGTCTTGCCGCTGGTCCAGAAACTCGGCATGCTCTACCTAGCCTACTCACCCCTAGAGAGGGGGTTGCTGGCTCTAGACCCCTACCTAGCCTCAGTCGGCGCGAAATACGGCAAGACCGCGGCCCAAGTTGCGCTCAACTGGCTCATCTCGGCGCCAAACGTGGTCCCCATAGTCCGCGCCCTGCGGCACGTGGAGGAAAACGCAGGGGCCGTGGGGTGGCGCCTCAGCCAGCATGACTGGGAGGAGATAAACAAACGCTTCATCCACTACCGCTACAGCTGACCCCATAAACGTTTTTAAGCCAGAAGAAGAGGGGGGTGTGGCTCTTCCTATACGCGACGCAAACCCCACGCGCGCCTTCCCAATAGTCACCAAGGCGCTTGTCTTCATAAACATCGTCGTCTTTATCTACGAGTTGGTGAACCCAGAGGTGGTGGGTGGCTACGCCTTCGTCCCCGCGCTGGCCTGGGAGGAGCCGCACCGGTGGATTACGCACATGTTTCTACACGGCGGGATCCTCCACATCGTCGGCAACATGATCTACCTCTGGGTCTTCGGCGACAACGTGGAGGACCACTACGGACACCTACGTTTCCTGTTCCTCTATCTCCTCTGGGGAGTCGCCGCGGCCTTCGCCCACTACTGGGCCTCTGCAACTGAGACTGCCCTAATGGGCGCCGCGGGCCCCGTGGGCAACCCCATGTATATACCCGCGGTGGGAGCCTCCGGCGCAATAAGCGGAGTTTTGGGGGCATACCTCGTGCTGTATCCAAGAGCCCGCATCTTGACGCTGACTTTCTTCATCGTCATAACGCTAATCGAGATCCCCGCCTGGGCCTACATAGGGTTCTGGTTCCTGTACCAGCTTCTCTACGGCTTCGCCGAGTTGCTGAGCCCAGGTAACGTAAGCGGCGTGGCGTATTTCGCTCACATCGGCGGCTTCATCGCGGGGGCGCTGACGGCGCTGATATACAGGAGAAGGAGGCGTGTCTACTACTGGTGGTACACCTGACCTACTTTGTCTGTTTAGTCACCGCCTTCTCTACAGCTTCCAGCTTCCTAAGGACGTTTGCACAGTTGAGTATGTATATAGTTGTTCCATTTATATTTGCCGACTTTATATAGCCGTTGTTCTCCAGCCAGAAGAGGTGCCACTGGGCGGCGCCCCAGGTCAAGCCAAGCTCCTTCACTATCTCCGTCGCCGTGGCGTAGCCCTGCGTAGCTATCTTCCTTAGGATCTGAACCTTTAGGTTGTCAAGCATCGTATTTTTGATGCCGATGGTTTATATCTCTTCCGGAGAATCTATTTTAAGGAGGTGCGCAGTGTTACGCGCCCCTGGCGTGGGGCGTCGAGGCGCCGTCTCGGCGGCCGTGAACACGCTCCCTCCAAGGGGCATACACATGGGTTTTTTATAGCCGCAGTAACAGGTAGAAGTGGACATAGCAATTTCGTCATCGCTGTTGGGGCTGGTCGGCGGGCTCGTGGTGGCGTTGACAGCGCTGGGGCGGATCCCGCCGTGGCTCGGCTATCCAATCGGAGGCGCGCTGTTGTTCATCTACGTCTTGATCGTCGCCGCGGGGCTTAGGGCCTCGCGTGAGTTTAAGAGGAGGCCGCCCCCCTCCGTCTCCTTGGTGGGCCGGAGAGGCGTCGTGGCAGAGGCGGAGGGCGGCTGGGCGCTTGTTAAGATAGACGGCGTCTACTGGAGGGCGTACTGCGAGGGATGCGCTCCGGGCGACGCCGTTGAGGTGGTGGCGGTGGCAGACACTGGGCTTGTGGTCCGGAAGAGGCCGTGACCTGGCTCTTCGCGGCCCTACTGCTTGCCGCCCTCCTCGCGGTTCTTCACTTTGTGTGGCCCTTCGTGGCGAGGCGGGGCGGGGCCTACAGCACCTCCAGCGCCGAGGTGGCGGAGTGGGCGTTTAGGCGCATAGGCGTCGCCGGGAAGAAGGTGTACGACCTTGGTTGCGGCTACGGGAGGGTGCTCCAGATCGCCAAGAGGCTCGGCGCCGCGCCCATAGGCGTGGAGCTGGACCCGCTGAGGTGGCTCATATGCAAGCTCCGGTGCAGATGCAGAGTGATATACGGCGACATGTTCAAGATCCCCCTTTCCGACGCGGATGTGGTCTACCTCTTCCAGTGGCCCACGGTAAACGCTAAACTCGCCGAGAAGCTCAAGAAGGAGCTGAGGCCCGGCGCCTTCGTCGTGTCGTACATGTGGGAGGTTCCAGGCCTCCGGCTGGTCGGATACGAGCCGAGGCTTAGGGTATACATATATGAGGCGTAGCTCCGGAGAGGAGGGCGGCTAATGTTTTAATAAGGTTTGGCATTATGGTGGCATGAGCGAGTTGTCGCGTTTCTTCATCGAGCTGGCGGAACGGTGGCAGAGGAGGTGGAGGGAGGCTGGAGTTTTTGAGCCTGAGCCGTCTTTCGGCGTGCCGAAGTTTTTCATAACGGCGGCCTATCCCTACCCCAACGGCGCCATCCACATAGGCCACGGCAGGACCTACCTCATCGCCGACGTGTTGGCGCGATTTCACAGACACATGGAGCGTCGCGTGTTGTTTCCCATGGGCTTCCACTACACAGGCACGCCGATACTCACAATAGCAGAAGCCATCGCGGCGGGAGATAAGACGGTGATTGAGGAGTACATGGAGATCTACGGCGTTCCGGAGGAGGAGATCAAGAAGATGGGGGACCCGCTGTATTTGGCGCGGTATTTCCACCAGCAGTCCAAGAGGGCTATGGAGAGGTTCGGCCTGGGTATAGACTGGAGCAGGGAGTTCACCACCATAGACCCTGAGTACCAGCGCTTTATCCAGTGGCAGTTCGAGAAGCTGAGGAAGAGGGGTCTCATCGTGAGGGGGAGGCACCCGGTGGGATGGTGTCCGCGGCACTCCATGCCGGTCGGCGCCCACGACACGAAGGACGATAAGGAGCCTGACATCGGTCAGTGGACGCTAATATACTTCGCCGATGGGGAGGGGCTGACCTTCCCCACGGCCACGCTCCGTCCGGAGACTGTGCCCGGCGTCACCAACCTGTGGATAAACCCAGACGCCGATTACGTAGTCGCGGAGTTCGACGGGAGGAGGGTGGTGATTAGCAGGGACGCGGCGTTTCGCCTATCTTTCCAGGGCGAGGTGAAGGTGTTGAGAGAGGCGAAAGGCAGGGAGTTCGTGGGTCGGAGGGTCCAGAACCCTGTGACGGGGGAGTGGGTTGAGATCTATGAGGCCCGTTTCGTAGACCCTAAGGTTGGGACCGGCGTCGTGATGTCCGTCCCCGCCCACGCGCCCTACGACTACGCGGCGCTCAGAGATATGGGCGTGGAGCGGCTGATACCGTTGATAAGGGTGGAGGGCTACGGCGAGTACCCGGCCAAGGAGGTGGTGGAGAGGATGGGCGTCAAGAGCCAGACTGACCCCGCCCTTGAGGAGGCTACTAAGGAGGTCTACTCAGCGGAGTACAACCGCGGCGTGATGCGGGAGGAGGTGGCGGAGCGGGTGGGTCAGCACCTGCCAGAGCCCGCCAGGTCGATGGTACGCGCGGTTTTCAAGATGTTCTTCGCCGGGAGGCCCGTCAGGGAGGCCCGGGATTTCATAGCGAGGTGGCTCGTGGAGTCTGGCCTGGGGGGTGTCATGTACGACATTATGAACAAGCCGGTGTACTGCCGTTGCGGCACTGAGATCGTGGTGAAGGTTTTGGAGGATCAGTGGTTCATAAACTACGGCGACCCCAGGTGGAAGGAGATGGCCCGCAAGCTGATAGAGGAGATGGCCATAGTGCCGGGCGAGGCCAAAACCCACTTCTTGGCCACGGTGGATTGGCTCGACAAGAGGGCCTGCGCCAGGACGAGGGGGCTGGGGACGCCGCTCCCCTGGAGCCGGGGCTGGGTTATAGAGAGCTTAAGCGACTCCACTATCTACATGGCCTTCTACACCGTGATAAAGAAGATCAGGCAGTTCGGCATAAGGCCGGAACAGCTGACCGAGGAGTTCTGGGACTACGTCTTCCTAGGACAGGGCTCTGTAGAGGAGGTGGCGAGGAGGACCGGGGTGTCGCCTGAGGCCCTCAAGGCCATCAGGGAGGAGTTCGACTACTGGTACCCCCTCGACTCTAGGAACTCGGGCAAGGACCTCATCCCGAACCACCTCACCTTCTTCATATTTAACCACGTGGCTATATTCCCTAGGGAGAAGTGGCCGAGGCAGATCGTGGCCAACGGCTGGGTGTTGAGAGAAGGCGAGAAGATGAGTAAATCCAAGCGGAATGTCCTTCCGCTGGACAAGGCCGTGGAGATGTACGGCCCGGACCCGCTGAGAGCAACTCTCGCGATTGCCGCCGAGGTGGAGCAGGATCTGGACTTCAGAGACTCCGAGGCGCGTCGCAACGCCCAGCAGCTCATGGCCATATACGCCCTGGTCCAGAGGATTGCGCAGATGGCGGAGGAGCGCGCTCCCAGCTCGCTGGATCTGTGGCTGGTGTCGGAAGTGGCGCAGATCTTGGAGAAGGTCAAGGAGGCGTATCAGAGGGTTAGGGTGAGGCAGGCCGCTGTGGACGTCCTATACAACGCCAAGTCTGTCTTCGACCAGTACCTCTCCATGGTGGAGAAGCCGTCGAAATTGGCTGTCGAGGCCGCTAAGGCGTGGGTAGTAGCCATGGAGCCCATCGCGCCGCACCTAGCCGAAGAGCTCTGGGTTGCGTTAGGCGGCAAGGGCTTCGCCGCATTGGCTCCCTGGCCCTCGCTTAAGGCGGACCCCGCGGCCCTCCTGGCGAAGAGATACGTGGACATGTTAATAGAAGACGTGAAGAAGATACCTACCTTCGGCCCCGGGACGAGGAGGGTGGTGATCTACGTGAATCGGCATTTCGAGTGGGCTAAGGCCGCGCTCGGTGGTGATGTACGCGCTGCGATACAGGCCGGGGCGCCGCCGCAGATCGCTAAGCGCCTCGTGGACCTCCTCAGATCCCTGGGGGAGGAGGTGAGGTCTCTGGTGGCGTCTGTGGAGAACTTCGACGAGCTGGAGGCGCTCACGGCCTTCAAGCCCTATGTGGAGAAGACGCTCGACGTCTCCGTGGAGGTGCACGACGCCGAGAACGCCTCGGCCCCCGACTTAGGCGGCAAGAAGAAGGCGGCGCTTCCGCTGAAGCCGGGGATATACCTCTCCTCCTAGCCGGCCTGCGTCAGGTGGGGCAGCACATCTTTCCTAAACTCGTGGAAAAGCTCGTTGAGAACCTCCTCGTACCTCGCCTTCCCCATCTCTATGGCGTCCATGTGTTGCTCGATGAGTCGTGTCCGTTCCTCGGAGACCAATTCGCCGAAGTTGCTCTCAAGGAAGTGGTACACCTCGATGCCGCGTTTAGTGGGCGCCATGAGCTTGGTGCGCCCAACCACGTAGACGTAGTAGCGCTTCGCCAAGACTTGGAGAATCCTGGCGTAGGTGCTCGGCCTGCCGATGCCCCTCTGCCGCATCAAAGTAAGGACGTCTGCCTGCGACAGTATCCTCCTAACCACGCGGTAGCGTCTCACCACCACGTCCAGTGTGCCGGTGGGCAGCTCGGGCTCCACGGGGGTGAGCTGATACAGGACCTGGAACCCCTGGAGTCTCACGTTGACCGTCCTCTCAAGCTCGAGCATGTGGCCGTCTATCTCCACGGCGTATCTCGCCACCTCCACGACGCTGGGCTCCATCTGGCTCGCCATGAACCGCCTAAAGATGAGGTCGTAGAGCTGGTAGTGGCTCCTCGTAAGCTGTATAGCCAGCTGTAACACGCCAGCGTTTACCAAGCCCCTCAGCTCCTCCACGTCGATAGGCCTCGTGGGCCTGATGGCCTCGTGCGCCCCCTCAGCTGCCTCGCCCCAGGGCCTAGGCCTAAACGCCGCCTCGCCGAATTTCCTGGAGATGTACTCCTTGGCGATGGCTATGCCGGCGGCGGACACCCGCGTGCTGTCAGTGCGGTGGTATGTTATTAAGCCGCTTTCGAAAAGGTCCTGCGCGAGCCTCATGGCGAAATCCGCAGAGAGACCCAGCTTATTTACGGCGTCTCTCAGCAACTCGTCCGTGGTGTAGGGCGGGGGCGGGTTCACCGTCTTGTCAGCCTTCTCAAGCAACTTTACGGCCACCCTCTTCTTCTTACGTAGAACTTGCAACGCCTCCTCCGGCACCTGGAGCCTCAGATCTACGTCGTCTAGCTGGAGATCTACGTTATACATCTTGTTTCTGAGGGACTCCTCGTAGGTCTTCACCACCCACCCCAACACGGGCGTCTGGACCCGGCCAGCGGAGAGGTTGGGGTTCTGATACTTAGTCTGCAGGATCTTGCTGAGGCCGAAGCCCAGCCACCTGTCCTCCACCCTCCTCACGATCTGACCCTTAACCAGCGAGAAGTTCACCGCCCTCGGGTTGGCCAAGGCGTTTAGGATGGCTCTCCGCGTCACCTCGTGGAACTCCACCCGCCTGATGTCGGAGACGTAGGGCCTGAGGCCGAGGTAGAGGTCGAAGGCTATCTTCTCCCCCTCCGAGTCGGGGTCCGTGCCGAGGAGCACCGTGTCCACCTCCACAGCGATGTTCCTAATCGCGGCGAGGACGTCCAGCGGCTTGCAGTCGGGGGGCACGTCGGCGTCGTCCACATACACGCCGCTACGGCACCTCCAGATCTTGTTGTAGACAGGTATAAACCCGTCCTCCTTCACGATTACGGCGTACTCCCCCCCGTCGTACCCATCGTACTTAAAGTCGCCGAACCAACGCGCCAGCACCTCCCTCTGTCTCGCGTCTACCCTCTGGAGGGAGGTGGGCAACTCATATATATGGCCCAGGGAGGCGGTGACCATCAACACGGCGTCGCCGGTGGACACCTCGTAAATCGGCACTCCATCTGCGATTATGAGACTAGGCCTCCCGAAGAAGTTGGCTATGGTACGCGCCTTAGTCGGCGACTCCACAATCATAAGAACCGTGCGCAACAGCTCGATGCCCCTCGCGGCCGGCGTGGCCCTGCCCTCTAAGATATCCCTAATGATCTGCCTGTCTCTGTCTACCTCCGCCAGCACCGCGCCGAGATCCACCTCGTTTATGTGCCTAAACTCCGCCTCGTCGAACCTAAGCTTCAGCTCCTTCTGCAAGGCGTAGAAAACCTTCTTGTCGTCCACAATCACCACGCTGAGACCCTTGGACAGGCCGCCGGCGTATAGGCGGGACGTTCTACCGCTACCCTGTATGTAGGTGGTCACGTCCGGCACGAGGATGTACAGCTCGCCGCCTACGTAGGCTAGCTTGACCTCAGTGGCAGATTCGATGGCCCTCTTAACCTCCTCGCTCTGTAGAAGTCTCTCTACAAACTCCACGGCGGATTTAACCACCTCCACCGCGTGTTTGTCGAAGCTAGAGAGCTCCGCCCCCTCCATAGCCTTCTTGAGGGCCTCCTGGACGCTGAGGGCGTAGGGCGCGAGGCGCTTCAGCTGGCCGATAAGCCTGTCGGCCTTGTACCGCAGGTCGCCCGCGAGGACGGAGCGGACGTTGTAGAGGAAGGTGAGATACGCCGGTATGGAGAACTCCTCGACCCTAACCCTAAACCGGAACTTGGGCACCCCCACAAACACCACGTACCTAATCACATGCGGCAGATCTATCCCCCTCACAAGCGCCGACCGCGCCGAGGCCATGCCCACCAACACCGCCAGCTCCCCCCTCTCGAAGGCCTCCAACACGCCTCTCCGCGGCCTGAAGAAGTGCTCCACGGCCAGCCCAGCCTCCTTGGCCTTCTCCACTATGGACATGCCGAGGTCCCTGTCTTGTACATACACGATCCCGCCGGGGCCCAGCCTCTTGATGAGCTCCGCCGCCTGCCCTGCGATGTCTTGCGATGCCTCAACGTAAAGATCCACCACGTTGCGAAGCCCCTCCGCTCTGCCTCCAACGTCGAAGCCCAATATCTCCCTAAAGAGGAGCAGACGCGTGGTTCTCCGCGCCTTGGCCAAGGCGCCGGAAGCCACAAACACCCCAAGCCTCAAGCCCCGCACCGCCTCCTGGAGCCTAGCCCTAAGGGAGGAGATCTCCTGGGCTAGGCGCTCAGTCTCCTTCAGATCCCCAGCCACCTCCGCCTTCCTCAACTGCCTCATCAGATTTATCGCGTTAAGCGCCATCTCCAGCACCTCCTCAGAAACCCCCAGAAGCCTCAGGATCCTGTCTATGCTCTTGCTGGTGGCCCTCAATATGCTGTCCACATCGTCAGCAGCCACGAAGTCGAACTTGTACCTGCTCAGCAATCCGAAGTACCTAGGCAGAAAGGCCGAGGTAATAATCAAGACGTCGAAATCCCCCCTCTCCACAGCCTCCAGCGCCTCCCTCTTCTCCCTCTCCCCCAGCAGAGAGTGGTAAGCCAGCGCCCTTGGCGAAGCCCCGACCCTCTCGGCGTAGGCCATGAACCTCTTGTAGGCCTGGTGTGCAAGCGCGGAGGTGGGGAATATCAGCAGAACCCTCCTGCTCTGCCGGGCGAAATACAGCGCAGACACCAACACGAAGGTGGTCTTCCCCGAGCCGGTGGGCGCCACGATGGCGAAGCTCTTACCCCTCACAAGACGCCTAGCCCACAGCCTCTGCGCCCCCCACATCTCGTATCCCACCACCTCTCTGAAGAAGGCGGAAAACTCCTCATACGCCCTGAGGTACTCCCCGATCCACGCCATATCCCTCAGCGCCTTCCTCCGCCTCAACGCCTCCACCACCTCAGCCACAGACCGGGTCTTGACCTCCCTAGGCAGACACTCCCGGCAGGGGAGCCCCGCCGCCAGGCGGTCCGACGTGATAGGACCCCCGCAGTTAGGACAGCTGTGAAGATACACCACCAGCGGCAACTCCACGACATGCGGAGACCCACCCGTTAAAAAGGTTCACCTCTCCGCAGGACACGCCGCGGTCATACAAGAAGAATAGCTTTTGGCTAGCCGACCAGACAAATTTATATAGCTGTACCTCATGGTGCAGATGGAAAGAATAATGGAATGGGTAGACGCCTTCAACAAAATAGCCCGCAACGAAAACAACTTCCACAGCTTCTACATCCACAAAACAGGCGAAGACGTCGAGGCAACCCTCACCCTCGAGGAGGTGATCCAGGTGGAGCAGTGCCGCGGAGGCTCCTTCGCCGCCGCTACCGTCGCCATGCAAGGAGGCAAGGCGATGCTGGAGATGGCCACGGGCACATACAGGAAGTGCCCCACAGCCACAGGCTACACCGCCGACTACACCAAAACAGCCTTCGAAAAGCTCGACCTAGGCGATGACCCCGAGCTCCTAACCTACGTAAAATCCATAAAAAACGAGGGCGACTTCATCGCCCTCCTAGAAGCCGTCCTCCAAGCCGCCGCTAGCCAATAAACACCTTTTTAAAAACCTCCACAAATCTGTTATACGCCTCGTCGCCGTAGAGAACAACCAGAATTCTCCTCACTTTTCTCAGTTGCGGCGCCGCGTCCCTAATAGCCGAGGCCGTTTGATAAGCCGCCGCGTCATATGGACATCCGAACACCCCCGTGCTAATGGCGGGGAAGGCGATTGAGGCGAGTCCCAGCTCCTCAGCCTTAAAAAGCGCGTTACGCACAGCCTCCCCAAGCTTCTCAATAGGCTCCACCCCGCAACGGGGCCCCACTGCGTGAATCACATACCTCGCCTTAAGCCTTCCCGCCGACGTAACTGCCACCCCGCCCACAGGCACCGGGCCGTACCGTCTAACCCACTCCCTGCTCTCTACCTGGATAATCTCCCCGCCCTTCCTTACTATGGCTGCTGCTACCCCACCTCCATGTTCTAAATAGGAGTTAGCGGCGTTGACGATGGCATCAGCCTCCACCTCGGTGATGTCTCCCTTAAGCAGAACTACAGACACCTCACCCACCTTGAACTCCATATCACCAGCGCACATGCCACTATTTAAATACCCACAGCGCGTCTGCCTACGCGCGACGAGCCGGCAGGGGGCTGGCGTATGCTGGCGCCCTCCAACGCGCAGTTGAGGAGCGAGGCGCCGCGGCGTCTCTCTGGAATTCCGAATTCAGAGGTTAAGATGGCGCTACAGCCGTCTAGGGAGCCGTCCCTGTAGGACATGACTTCGTTTTAAGCGGCAACGCGTTTACACGGTTGCCGCGTTTTTAGCGTTGTTTTAAGCCGCTAGGCGTTACACATGGCCGTTTATCCTCATGCCATTCTCAACGCCCACCTCGTCGACATCTACGTCTGGTTAAGATGGCGTCTGTTCCAGAGCCTCCCCAAGCTTTTTCATGTCTCCCCATTTCCCATTCTCGGCGGTGTGCATGGCCAGCTACGCGAGCTGGGGGCGAGCTCCTCTCGTGCCTTAGGATAAAGTATTTATACGAATATCATAGTCAGCTTATGGGGACGGTTATTCAGTTGGCCAGGTCTGGATCTAGTGAGGTGTTTAAAGAGTTGGCAAAGAGGGAGGGGGTATCGCCGGAAAAGCTGAGAGATAGGGTGGCGAGGGGTCAAGCTGTGGTTATTCAAAATGCCGAGAAGCCGCCTAAACGCCCCACCGTAGTGGGTAAAGGCGTCTTTACCAAGATAAATATTAATCTGGGGACTTCGGGGGAGGTTGTCGACTTGGGGGCTGAACTTAAGAAAGTAGCCATTGCCAACAGGTGGGGCGACACTCTCATGGACTTAAGCGTAGGGGGCGACCTTGACGCTATTAGGAGGGCGGTGATAGACGCCAGCGAGATACCGGTAGGCACTGTGCCAGTTTATCAAGCGTTTGTCGAGTCTTTCTCTAGACGTGGCGGCGGTGCCTACTTCACGGAGGACGACTTGTTAAAAACCGTGGAGAGGCATTTAAAAGACGGCGTCGCCTTTATGACCATACACGCCGCGGTTACCTACGACCTAGCTCTCAGGGTGTTACGGAGCGAGAGAGTGATCCCCGTTGTGTCGCGGGGAGGCGACATGATAATAGGATGGATGATCCACAACAAGTCTGAAAACCCCTACCTCAAGAACTGGGACTACTTGCTTGACCTTTTTGCCCAATACGACGCGGTGATTTCTATCGGCGATGCGCTTAGGCCAGGCGCCATAGCAGATGCCCACGACGAGTTCCACATAGCGGAGCTCGTAGAGGCGGCTAGACTGGCTAAAAAAGCGATTAAAAGAGGCGTTCAGGTCATGATCGAGGGGCCTGGCCATGTGCCTCTCAACGACGTGATATGGTCTATCAAACTGGAGAAGCGCCTAACAGGCGGCGTGCCTTATTACGTCCTCGGCCCGCTTCCCACAGATGTCGCGGCGCCGTATGACCACATAGCGTCGGCTGTGGGAGCGGCGCTTGCGGCCGCCGCAGGCGCGGACCTCCTCTGTTACATTACGCCGGCGGAACACCTGGCTTTGCCCACGCCGGAACAGGTGGAGGAAGGCGCCAAGGCTTATAGAGTAGCCGCACATATAGGCGACATAGTAAAACTGGGCAAAAGAGCTGCCAAGTGGGATCTTGAGGTGAGCATCTACAGAGGCCGTCTCCAGTGGAGGGAGATGATAAGCAGACTCATAGACCCCGAGGCGGCGTGGCGCGTCTATGCTCAATACGGCACGCCGAAGACAAACGCCTGCACCATGTGCGGCGGTTATTGCCCTATGCTTTGGGCAAGGGAACAAGCTAAAAAGCTTGCCGCTTAGCGACAACGGCTGGCGTCATAACTCCCTTTTTGAAGAGAGGAGGGGGTGAAAAACCTAGCTCTTTTTCTCGTTTTCGCTCTTCTTCTTTTTACAGGGCATGATACATAGGTTCAGCAGGTTTTTAACAGCGTAGCGGCTTGATTGGTATTTCTTGGGTATTAGGGGATCACCTCTGTGGAGTCCAGCAGAGGGTCGTAGTCTAACTCCTCTCTCTTTATTGTACCGGCGTCTAGGAGCTTCTTTAGGCGGGGTGCCGTCTCCTCTAAAAGCCTTATCGTCTTCTTAGTCACGTCACAGACAGCGTCGAATCCCTCCTCGCCCCAGTACTCCTCGTAATGCGTATAGAGACAGCGGCCTCCGCATATATGCCTATACTCGCAGGCGAGGCACTTGTCCTTCAACCTTGGCCTATTGTCGTTAAGTCCGGTTTTTACATGGCCGGCGACTGCCCACTTCTCAGCTACTGCAATTGGGCAGTGCAGTATCCTCCCGTCTGTATTCACGGCGAAGGCGTACTTCCCAGCGCCACACGGCACCCAGTCGTAAGGTCTCACAAGAAGCGCTCTGTAGATTCCTAAAAAGGGGATGATCCCCAGCACCCGCCCCCTCTCGGCCTCCTCTAGGAAGAGATCTCTGAGCTTCGCAACGCCGGGGATATAGCTTTCCAGAGCCCACCTTAAAAACTCCCTTGGCCCCCACTCGTCGGTCCACACGACGTTTAGTTGCCAATGCACAGCGTCGAAGCCGAGGCCGAGCAGATGCGCCACGTCTCTGTATATGTCCGACCTGCTAGATACGGCCATCCGGGCGACGACCTTGCACCCACACCCTACCTCCTCCTTCAGCCACCGCAACGCCTCAACCACCTTCCTATACACCCCGGGCCCCCGGTAGTAATCAGTAACTTCGGGCGGCCCGTCGATGGAGAGCAAGACGGTGGAGAAGCGTCGCCACAGCTCCGGCGGGAGCCTCCGCGCCAGCGTCCCATTTGTCTGGACGCCGAAGCGGGCGTGGGGCATCGCCTTCATAACCTCCTCTATGTACTGGGGGTTGAGGAGCGGCTCCCCGCCGTAGAAGAAAATTACGGGGCTCTTGTCTCTTCCGGCGATGAACTTCGCCACGTTACCAGCGTCAACCTGCGGCCTCCAGGGGGAGTGAGCTGGGTTGAAGGAGCCTCCGCAGTATCTACACGCCAAGTTGCAGGCCCCCGTCGTCAGGAGGAACCAGAGCACTGCCTCTCCGTTTTATCCTTTTAAAAAGTGGTGACGGAAAACACCGCCTCAACCCACCGCCGGCCCTCCTCGGAGATACTGTAAATACTATTGACCGCTCCTGGAGACCTCTACGAGACCTGCAGCTTTGAGCCTAGCCAGGTGGTGCGACATCAAGCTCCTGTCAAGCCCCAGTATGTATGAGAGGAGACAGACGGGCGTGGGGCTCTGCCGCGACAGATACAGGGTTCTGAGTCTGTTGGGCTCCACCAAGACCGCGGGCACTTCCGCCATCTTCCCCAACGCCACAGGCGGCAAGAAGACCTCCTCCACGGCGGATCTCGGCGGGTCTCTACACACGCCCACCAGCCAGCCTCTTAGCCACCTCGCCTAGTTTCATGCCGCCGCGGACCTGAGGAGGGTCAGTATCTTATACAAGGTCGTGGCCACGATCACTAGGCCAAATATCTGCCGCAAGGTCCTCCTCTTGACGTACTTGGCTGCTGTCCTAGCGCCTGTGCACGACGCGGCTGAGCCCGCGGCCACCACCGCGAGCAGAAGCGGAAGGTCGACCCTAATCGTGGGTATGTGCGGGATAAACGCAGAGAAGGAGGGCGGACACACGGCCAAGGCGTTGACGCCGGCCGCGAGCTGTGGCTCGTAGCCGAGAAGAATAAGAGTCGACAGGAGAAGGAAGCCGGGCCCCACGCCCCGCAACCCCACAAGTATTGAAATGGGTATGCCCAACAAGACGGCTAATTTAAGGTTGGGCTCTCCGCGGGGGTTTCGGAGGTGCCTTTAAACATCCTGTAGGCCAAGTAAAGCACAGCGGCGAAGTAAATAAGCCATATGTACATCTGGGGGGTGTGATGCGCTAAGAAAGACCCCGGAGGCGCCGAAACCGTAGCGGCGGCTAAAACAGCCGCGTCTCTCCACTTAATAAACCCGCTATTGGCGAACCCCACCATGGTGAAGAGTGATGTAAAGCCGTTGAGCAACAGAGCGACTGGCTGTACTTGATGGACCAGATCGGGCAGAAACAGCGATAGGTAGGGGATGGTGGCAAACGTAGCGCCGAGGCCCAACATGCCGGAGATAAAAGAAAACACGGCGACGCCGGCCAGCACGACGTTGAAAATAAAGCCGTCCATGAAATGTGAGCGCCCGTTCACTTATTTAAAGTGACGGTCGGCAATCCACCGTGTCCTCACCTCTCGGGGGCTCAGGTGCACCTCATCGACTGCCTAAGTGCCAAGTCTCAAAAATTTTGCGGGAAAGATTTATATAGGGTGGCGTTAACTCTCCCGTGGTGTTGGTGCAATATGAGTGCACTGGAATGATACCTTTGTATACTCACGCCACTGCGATAGTAGTACCACGAAGTTGCAAAGAACGTAACGACGCGTCAAGCAGCACCTGGAGCCCTACGGTTTCCCGCCTCTCTCCGATACTATTCATACTAATATCCGCGGCAACCCTCCTGGGTACCCTCCTGAAGCCGTATTAGACGAACCCACCACAAATAGCAAACCTCCCAATCTGTTGAGAAATCTCTGATGCTCTGAACTTTTTGCAGTAACCAGATAGGTTCTGGAGACTACGGTAGAGGTCGGTCTAAGGGTAAAG
>DAITPC010000004.1:41343-70265 GCA_036833835.1 Pyrobaculum sp.
TCCTGGTGAGAAACAGCGCAATCACGAAGAGCAACGCAACGCCGAGCGCCGTGGCCATGTTGACAGCCCATGTGAAGCCGGTGTTGAGCTCTGAGTACCGATTCTGGAGGAGCGCCTTCTCCTGTATTGTCTGTTGATATGCCTTGTTTAGCTCGTCGTAGCGGCCGCTGAGCTCGCTGTATTTCGCAGACAGGCTGAAGTAGTTCTCCCTGAGCTGTTGCTCGGCCTTCTGAAGCTCGTCGTACCGCCTCTGGAGCTCGGAAAGCCGGGCCTCCAGATCGGCGATCGTCTTCTGCGCATCTACATACTGGCCGGAGATCTTGTCGTATGCGGCTTTGAGCCCCTCTAGTTGCTTCCTCGCCTCGGCCAGCTGGGCCTCCACAGCCGCCTTAGCTTGGCTAACGGCTGAGAGCTGGGCCTGCACCTGGTCGAGCTGCGCCCTCAAGGCGTCCCGCTCCGCCCTCACCTGCGTCAAGACGGCGGACAGCCTCTCGTTGTCCGTCCTAGCCGCAGCCAGTAGCGACGTGAGGTTGGCAACCCGTGTCTGGAGGTCAGCTACTTGCCTCTTTAGCTGATCCACCTGCGCCGTCAGCTCCTTAACTTTCTGCTCCAGGGAGGCGGCGTAGCGGGCCAAGTCCTCGTAGGTGGTTGGGAGCACCCGGCCGATGTAGTAGTTATATGATAGGGTGTAGTTACGCAGGTAGATCTGGATCTCCAGAAGGATCAGGGGGTCTATCTGCCTCCGGGGGCAGTAGTTGAACGACACAACTATCTGCTTGATCTCCCCCTTCTGAAGCGAGAAGCCCCCCGCCTGCCTGGTCTGGACCTCGGGTCTGAGAGTTCCCTCGGGGAAGAACTTGGCGGTGACCACTACGTTATTCACAGCGACAGGTTCGAGCGCCTTGATCTTAATGGTGACGCCGTAGTCCTGGCAGAAGAGCCACTGGTCGGTCCTTATCACCATAACCTCAAGCGGCGGCGACGAGAAGTGGTCGGTTAACGTCCCGGCGGCGACGAGCGCCGCCGCCAGGAGCACCAGAAGCCACTTCATGGCCTAATTTATCTATTGCTTATTTATTTGTTTCGCGGTGTATAACGTCTACTTGCCGCGCCGTGGGGCAATCGCCAGAAGCGCCAGCATCACTACACCAAGCGCCGCGCTGGGCCACAGCCAAGGCAACGCCGTGTATAGGAAGTGGGCCGCCGCGGCTGAGAAAACGGCAAAGGAAACCGACAGCGGGATCTGGTCCGTAAGCCTATGGCTGTATCTAGACGCCACGGCGCCCGGCAACACGAGGAGAACCGCCGGCATGAGGGAGCCCAAGGTATAGACACTACCCGCCACCGCCAGCGACATTGAGACTACGAAAAGCTTGTCAAGCAACCTCGCCCTGACGCCAACCGCCTCGGCGAAGAGCTCATCTACTGCAGCGTAGAGATACCGAATCCCGTAAGCTAGGGGAAACATCGCGGCGAGGAGCAACGGCGGCAGTTGAACCGCTACGTCTCTCCACGTCACCAGGACGTACTCGCCGGTGATCAACGAGAGGGGGTCCAGCGTCGTTGAGTGGAAGTATCTAATCACATAAAGCAGAGCCACAGCGGCCGTGAGCTGGAAAGACATGACGACCCCAGTCGCCACGTCTTTCCTAAACCCTAGGCGCTCCGTTGCGAGAACGAGCAGGTTGAGGATAATTACGAAGAGAAGTGTGAAGAGATAGAAGAGATGCGACGTGAGACCCTGCGCCACCGCGGCGGCAGGTATAGCGGCGGCAAGGGCGGCTGTAAGTATGCTGTGTCCCTGCGCGTGGGCCAGAAAGGTCATTCTCCTGCTTATCGCGAGGGGACTTAACGCGGCGAGGACCGTAGCTGAAGCCGTCAACGACACAAGAGGCCAGAACAACAACGGCGCGTAGAGATATGCGTGGATGAGCGCCGCTACCACGGCCGCCACAGAAATCGCCTCAATGAGGATGCGCATAATCCTCCGTGACGCAGACGTAGCCCATGGGGGTTTTGGCTACCCGGACGTATCTATAGACCTTGGACAACACCTCCTCTCTAAGCACCTCATCCGGCGGACCGTATGCGATGAGCCTCTTGTTGAGCAGAAGCACCTTGTCGGTCAGATCAGACGGCATGGTTAGCTCATGTGACGTCATAAGGATAGTCCTGTCTTTCTTCAGCTCCCGGAGAAGCGACATGAGCTCCAGGCGGCCCTGGGGGTCCACGTTTGCAAGAGGCTCGTCTAGGAGGAGGACTCCGCCGTCTACAGCCAGCGCCCTCGCGATGGCCGCCCTCTGCCTCTGGCCGCCTGAAAGCGCGGCAACAGGCTTATCTCTGAGGTTGTACAGCTCCACCGCCTTGAGAGCCTCCTCCGCTGCTTTCTCGGCATCTCTTACGCCTCTGAATCTGGCCGCCAAATAGACATATTCCCAAACGGCGATGCTCGCCTCGAACTCCACACGTTGAGGCACGTACCCCACCCTGGCCGCCCGCTTCTCGTCGCAGATCCCCTCTACGCAGATCTCGCCGCGGTAAGGGACGAGCCCCAACACAGCCAGAAAGAGCGTGGTCTTCCCCGCTCCGTTAGGCCCCGCCACCAGCACAAACTCCCGCCCCGTGGAGAACGACACGTCCTCAACCACGGTCCTCCCCCCGCGGAACACCCAGAGGTTCTTAACCACCAGAGACACAGACTTTCCGCATTCTGGTATTTAAATGCACGTGGCTGTGTGGAGTTGGCAAGCATCGCGCCGCGCCGTGCACAGATCACCGGCGGCTTACCTCCGCCGTGCACTGGATTGCGTCTTAACTGGGGTTTAAACGGAATTCTGTGCACAACGTTTAAAAATACCAAATTTAACTTGCCTATGCTAAAGAACTTGATAATATTGGCAGTGCTCCTGGCGTTTGTTGCCGTAGCAGAGACGCCGAAAATCATTGTATCCTTCCCAGCCTACGATCAGGTGCTTAAGGAGGCTTTCCCACAAGCAGAGGTCATCCTGCTCACAAGGAACGCCACCGGCGACCCCCACCAATACCAACTCACGCCAGCCGACCTACAGCTGCTCTACAGTCTCACAGAAAAAGACGTAATCGTATCCACAGCACACGCGCCCTTTGAGCTCAAAATTGCAGAGCTTGCCAAGGAGGGGAAGATAAAGGCATACGTAATCGACGTAAGAACCTTCCAGCTCTACCTTACATGGGATAACCACCTGGTAAAGCTGGATATCGAACACGACGAAGTCGATCATGAAGACCACAAACACGGACCAGTCAACTTACACGACCACGGCATATATCCGCCCAACGTGTTTAAGCTGGTGGAGGAGGTTTCTCGGCGGACTGGTCTCCAGCCCAACAGGGAGTTTCTGGAGAGGCTGAGGGTTCTTAACGCTACGTATTGTTGTCGTTTCGGTGGGAAGGCTGTGGCTCTGACTCCAGCGGCGCAGTATCTTCTTCACTGGTTAGGTTTCAGAGACGTAGTGGTGCTGGTGAAGGGGCCTGGCATGCCGCCTTCTCCAGCTGACCTACAGAAAGCCCTCCAATACGTCAGAGACGGTGCTCCGGCTGTCGCCGTAGTGGTAAGAGGCGAGGCGCTGAGAATAGTAGACATGTTCCGACAAAAAGCAAAGGAGGCGGAGATCCAGCCCAAGATCATAGCGACAGGCTTCTCCAAAGGATACTTATCTGCAGTTGAAAACATCACAAGACAAATAGCCGAGTACACCCCCCAGCGCCCAACCCAGCAGGTCTCCGCTACGGCCCCCATGTCAGGCCAGCAAGGCGGAGATGTAGACGTCATTATGCCGCTGATCGTCGTTGCGGCGGCCGTGGCGGCAATCGGCGTGTTTCTGGCGTTGAGACGAAATCGGAAAACCAAGTAATCGCTCTTTTTTCGATAAATATTTTTGCGTTTCCTCTTCTGTGGATTTGCTGGAGGGGGAGTGGGTAAAAGGCGCCACGTGGTATCTAGAAAGGGCCGTTGAGCTGGTCGCCTCCTCAGCCGACCCGGTCTTGACGGCCGAGAGGCTTAGACGTGTGAGGCCGGGCATGGCCTCCCTAGACTTCCTCTACTTGGTGGTCAGCGAGACGGCTGTACGCGGCCTCGGCCTGGCGGAGGTGACGAGGAGGGTGTTGAGGTATGTTGACGAGGCTAAGAGGAGACTAGACGAGGTTCTGGCAGAGGTGGAGTGTCCCCGTAGGGTGGCTACTGTAAGCTTTAGCCGAGCCGTAACACGCTTTTTAGAGACCCACAGGGGATGCGTCGAAAGGGTGTACCTAGCCGAGAGCAGGCCGGGCGCCGAGTTCCCCGAGGCCTACGCCACCTATTCGCAAATAGCCGAAGTAGTGCCGATACCTGACTCCGCCGTAGGCGCCTTTGAGTACGACTGGGCTGTGGTGGGGCTGGACGGCCGATACGTGGACTACGCCATAAACAAGGTGGGAACCCTCCCCCTCCTCGCCGCGGCGAAAGCCATAGGCGCTAGGACCGCCGCCGTGTTTGAGAGCTACAAGGTGGTGCCTCTGCCGGCGCCGCGGCCCCCCGCCGTAAAGGCGGAGCTGGGGGGCAGGTCTGTGGAGGTCCCCCTCTTTGACAAGGTGCCGCCCAGGCTCATAGACATGTCCATCACGGATCTGGGGGTTCTCCGGGAGGTAGAGCCGGGGTCTGTTTTCCGCAGAGCCCTCGAAAAAATATTTATCTAGACGCAGCGGTGGTGTTGTGCTCTGCAGAGAGGCGGCCAGAGGTGCCTTGTATAAACTTGAGAAGGAGGTGTATATAAATAGCG
This sequence comes from Pyrobaculum sp., assembly GCA_036833835.1. Lineage (GTDB taxonomy): Archaea > Thermoproteota > Thermoprotei > Thermoproteales > Thermoproteaceae > Pyrobaculum. The sequence goes on from DAITPC010000004.1 coordinate 46,140, forward strand.
TGGAGAGACGCGGCGCCTGGCTTGTGGCAATCGCCTACGTCAGGTCCCAGACAGAGAAGGAGGTCTGCTACCAGGTGGTGCTGAAGCTGAAGCCTGGCACTAGGTATTTCGTTGGTCACTGCGAGTGCCCCGACTACAAATACAGAGGCGGCCCCTGTAAACACATCGTGAGAGCGAAGGTGGCGTTGCGGGAATATTTAAAGATGGCAAAACAAGCCAGACAGTGAGATTTTTCACAGTGAAAGAGGCCAACGAGATAATCAAGGAGCTGAAGCCGTTGCTCCGACCTGTGGTGGAGGCGGCCCGGCGCTGGGACTCCTTAACGCCAGAGGAGATGGAGGAGATGGAGAGACAGGCGGATTGGCTCCTCCGCGCCGCGGCGGAAAACGGCTTCATAATCCGCGACTTTGTAAACGGAATCGTGGACTTCCCAGCACGTACAAAAGACGGCGATTTGGTGTTCCTCTGCTGGAAAATAGACGAGCCCGAGGTGATGTTCTACCACGGCCCCGAAGGCTTCAGAGGAAGAAGAAGAATAACCCCAGACTTGTTCCCAGAGTAGCGCCTCAAGCCACACCTTCTCTCCAGCCGTCCTTATCGGCGCGAGCGGCTACCTTCGGTACTTTGTGAGATCTACGCGAGGAGATCTCTGCCAGATTGGAAGACCCAGTAGGGAAATACTGGATATGGCTACCTCTTGGCGAGCTCCAGAATGAGCTGGGCGATTTCCGCGGCTACGTTTATCCCAGTGACTCTCTGGACGTTTTTGAATTCCGGCACCCCGTTGACCTCTATGACCACATATCCTTTGTCTGACTCCGCCACGTCTACCCCCGAGTAGTGGGTTCCCACCGCCCTGCTGGCCTTTACGGCGACCTCCTCCAGCTCCGGGTCTATCTTTACGGGCTCGGCCCTCCCGCCGCGGGCCGTGTTGGTCCTCCAGTCGCCGGGGCTGATGCGGTATATGGCCGCCACAGCCCTGTCCCCCACCACCGTGACGCGGATGTCGCGGCTCGGCTTGTTTATGTACTCCTGGACGAGGTAGATGTGCATGTCGCTCTCCATGGCCTGCCTGTGGGCAATAAGGGTTTCCAGATCCTCCGGCGACTTGACAAGGCTGACGAACCTGCCCCAGGAGCCGTCCGTCGGCTTCACGATGACGGGGTACGACAGCTTCTCCGCAACGGCCCTAGCCGCCTCCAGGCCGAAGACTAGGAAGGACCGGGGTGTTGGGACGCCGACCTCCCTCAGCTTTAGGTAGGTGAGGTACTTGTCGTGGCTCAGCACCAGCGACTGGGCGCTGTTTATAGACAAGCCGCCGTTGGCCTCGTAGGTATACGCCGCCGGTATTACGCGGGATCTCGCCGCCAGCCTTATGACGCCGACGCGGCCGAGGCCGTCCGGAGCCACGAGCTCCTCTGCGTTTACCAGACGGACAGAAGCCCCTAGCTCCCTAAGTGCGTTTAAGAGGAGCTTCTCGTCAAGCCTGGCGACGTCGTAGACGAAGTCGATTTCCCCATCGCCACACGGAACTGCCCTCTTTATAAATTTAATTCCTAATACCTAAATACTGCCCACAGCCCTTATATATACGACACGTGATCACAACATGAAGACGGGTGTTGTCCTTGCCCTCAGCTTTCTGGCACTGGCCCTAGGCGGCCTCTTCCTCGTCTCCACCCTCAGCAACCTGCCGCTAGACAAGTGGATACTGGCCAGGGACCTCGGCCTCTCGCTGGCGGCTGTCTCCACCGGCGTGGCGGCGCCCCTCCTCCACAGGAGGTTCACCAGCGACGAGGGGGAGGAGACGGCGGCGAATAGTTAAATACCCCCACTTTTCCTCTATCATGAACACAAGGCCTCTGGTATACGCTCTCAGCGCCGTCGCGGTCGTGTTGGGCATCCTCTTCCTCATAAGCACCCTCTCCGCCCCCTCCCTAGAGCCGGTCATATTTGCGAGGGATCTGGCGACCTCGGTGCTCGCTATCGCTCTAGGAATCCTCGCCCCTATCCTCATCAGGCGGTTCACCAGTAAATAGTTTCGGGGAACCCGCCGCATTTCGGCGGTAATATATTAATAACACCGCCTTCAGTAACCCTATGAGATTTAAGGACTTTCTAAACAGCCTCGACGACCCCCTCAAGTTTTACCTCAACTACAGCCTAAAGAAGCTGGGTCTCACCCTTGACGACGTCGAGGAGGGAAAGGCAATGCAAGTGGTGGCCGAGGCCGCCGGCCCCCACATCGCCGAGGTCCTCTACGAGATGTACCTAGAGGTTAAACAGGGCAAGAAGAAGCTCGTGGCATTAGGTGCTTAGCCAATTAACCCCAGAAGCCTTCGCCCCGCTGGAGGCGGTTTTTAAGAGGGGTAGACTTAAAGAGGAGTTCAACGTAGAGGTCAAGCTAGGTAGCGCCCACCTCTGCCACATAAAGGTGTTCGCCGGGAGGCCTCCCTTCTACAGGCCCTGGGCCGAGGTCTTCAACCTGAGCACCAGCTTTGTGGGGAGCCCTTGGGAGGAGCACGTATACTGCGTCTTGCACCGCTTCATGGAGTCCGGCGACACGCTGTATGTGGAGTATGTGGACGACCCAGACACCTTAGCCGCCCTCCGCCGCGGCGTCCCGCCCCACGAGACCAGACTCGGCAGTTTACTCAGGCGGTGCGGCTTCCGCGTGGTTAAGGACTGGTACTTCCCAGAGGGCTGGCTAGAAGGCGGAATGAAACTACAGACGGAAAAGGTGTAGACTCGGCCGCGGGCGGGCCTTTCATCCTGCCGCAGACACGGCCGTCGAGCCCGATATATACACCTCCCGCATTTATAAAAATTCCTCAGCCGCGACAACGTGTTCACTGGATCTAAGCGGTGCTACGGGCACACCTAATCGCCGCGGCTGCGCCAAAGATAGGGGCCGGCTTAAAAACTGGGCCTCTTCCTGTTGCAAGGCAACTAGGGCTATCTCTCTGAGGAGCGCCGCTAGGTGCGGCGCCTTGGCGTTGAGCTTCTCCACTGCTGTGGATACGTCCTCCTGTGGGTCCACCCCATATCTCTTAAGCCAGTGGGCGTGGAGGCCCAAGATTTGGATCACAGCCGCCATGTGTGTAACGTATATCTATTTTAAAAAAATGCTCCGTAGCGCCATGTGGAAACCTGTTTAGTGTCCGCCGCAGGCCGGCCGTGGAGTAACAGGTAGAAGAGCCGTTCTACCGATAAAACCACATGCGTGGCGCATAACGCGTAGGAACTGAGGGCCGAAGTGGAGAAGCTCTCCGTAGTCGCCCCAAGGCCGTCGAGTATCATCTGGCGCAGAGCCACGTGGTCCAGCGGCTCAGCTACATCGGGAAGGAGAGGCCGGCGCGGAGGCTGAGGGAGTCGGAGAGCCTTACACGGCGGTGTAGATAGTCGCAAGGTATCTGAGAGGCGGGCCGGCAGGGAGATCCGCACCGCCGAAGAGGACTCAGCGGCGTAGGAGGAGATGACTGTCGAAGTTTATAAGCACCTGCGGCGCATGGTTGGTGCCCAGCGATTTCGAGCTCCTGCGGGCGTACGTAGAGGCGAGGAACATAGCATACGCCGACCTCACCCTCCTCAGAAAAACCGCACAAGCGATACAGCGGGGCGAGAGACGCAGGTAGCTGGGCCCCCGCGAGAGGAGGACGGCGGATCACCTGTGGCATCTCGGTCTCGCCGTGGCGTCTATAGAGGGAGGAGAGGTGACGTATAGGCCCACCCCACAGCTCGCGCGGGTGGCGCGGGGAGATGTAACACTCCTCGCGGTTAGGCTGGTCCGGTGGACCCCCATGCGTCTGCTCCTGCGCTTCCTCGCCGAGAGGGGCGGCAGTGTGGCGGTAGAGGAGGTGGAGGCGGAGCTCGGCGGCAAGATGGAGGAGACAACTGACAGGTTTCTCCCGGTGCTGAGGCTGGCGAACCCCAGACTCAGGTGCCGGTGAAGAAGCCGTATAACAGACACGTCTTAGAGGCCGTCCTCTTGCGACTCAGCTCGGAGGTGGGGTTTCTAAAAGGCGATAGGAAAACGGTAGTGTTGACGGAGCTGGCAGAGGAGCTCTTGGAGGAGGAGCTTGTGGAAGTTGTAAGGACGGGGCCCAACAGCCCGGTAATTCTGGCAGCTGTAGCTGCCGCGACGGCCTCCGGCGGCGCTGTCTACATTGTTTCGCCCTGGATAGACAGAGACATGGCCGAGGCGCTGGCGAAGTTGCTGAAGGGGCGTGCGGTGGTGGTATCTAGGCCGCCGCGGAATGAAAGCCACAGAGAGGCCTTAAGGACGTTTGCGCAACACGGAGAGATTCCGTGCTACGGCAAGTTACATACAAAGGCCGGGGCCGCGGCGGTCGTCACCAGCGCGAATCTTGTCGGGACAAGCCTCATGAGGAATATTGAGACCGGCGTCTACTACCGCGAGACCCCTCACGTCCTCAGGCTTCACCTAGAGGAGATAGCAGCCTCGGGGAAGTCCTGCGGCCTCCTCTAGACCTGCGCCGGACCGACATAACCCCACGTCTCCGGCAGGCCTACACCGTGGGCAGGATGCGGAAGTCTTGGAACTCGCCTCTATACTCCTCCCACTGGACCTCCACAGCCTCTACCCTCGCGCCGGGGGGTCCCACCTTCGCCCACTCTATCACCTTCTCCACGGCATCGCGGAGCCCTTCGAGGACGGCCTCCACCGTTCTCCCGTCTGATCTGTTGCGAACCCACCCCCTCACGCCGTAGTAAGTCGCAACGTCTTTCATAGCACGGCGGAAGAACACCCCCTGAACCCTCCCCCTGACGAAGATGTGGGCTCTGACAAGCTCCATGGAGGTGGTAACATACTTTTTTATATCAGTCACTATCGCCATGCTCCACCTAGTCGACTACGCCCTCTTGAAGCCTTATCTCACGGTTGAGGAGGTTGTGCAAGGCGCCGAGAGGGCAGAGGCGCTGGGCGTGGCGGCCTATTGCATAAACCCAGTCCACGTCCCCTATGTGAGAGATGTGTTAAGGCGGGTCAAGCTATGCGCCGTGGTGGATTTCCCCTTCGGCGCCATGCCGACGCCGCTTAGAGCAAAGCTGACCTCCTGGCTGGCCGACTGGGCCGACGAGCTCGACGTAGTGGCGCCCATCGGTCTCGTCAAGTCCAGGAGGTGGGCAGAGGTGCGGCGGGATCTAATCAGTGTTGTGGGGGCCTCCGGCGGCAGGGTAGTGAAGGTCATCGTGGAGGAGCCCTACCTCACAGACGAGGAGCGGTACAGGCTGTACGACCTCGTGGCGGAGTCGGGGGCCCACTTCATAAAAAGCTCCACCGGCTTCGCCGAGGAGACCTACGCAAAGCAGCTGGGCAACCCCGTGTACTCCACGCCGGAGCGCGCCGCGGCCATCGCTAGATATATAAGGGAGAAGGGCTACAAACTGGGCGTCAAGATGGCAGGCGGGATAAGAACAAGGGAACAGGCCCGCGCCATAATAGAGGCGATAGGGCTTGGAGAAGACCCCGCCAAGGTGAGACTCGGCACCTCAACGCCAGAGGCGTTGCTTTGACCGCCCCGACGCTGTTGCAACAAGACCAACGCTTTTACTCGCCCTCCCCCACGGGGAGGTGGCTTGTTAGGAGCTTCCACAGTGCGAGGGACAACACGCCTAGGGCCACTAGGATGGGTAATGCGGGGAGGAGCTGGTCTATGAGGCTCTGAGCCTCCAGCTCCCTCCCCTCCCTCCTGAGCCGCGCGGCTTCCTCAGCCCTCCCCAGCACCTCCCGGCGCCACTCCTCCAGTTGCCTCCGCCCCGACTCTGTCAAGACGTATCGCTCCCCGAAGAAAGTTCGTCTCCTCTCCACCAGCCCCCTCTCCTTCAGAAGCCGAATCACGGCATAGACGTCGTGGGGCTCCAGGTCCAGAAGCCGCGCGATTTCCTCAGGCGCCTCGCCGGCCTCGATAGCTTCCAGCACCAGGTAATGCTCGATCTTCACACGACCCGAAGCCCGCCACCTTAAAAAATATGTGGTGTTTAAGGCCGTCTCCTGTTCATCCAGATGACGAATAATGCGGCGAGGATGATCACCACCAGCCAAGCCAAGACGTGCCAGAGGGACACCCCGCCCTCCGCCGACTTGGCTGTGGTAACCCACCCAGCCGTCGTGGTGGTCATGGGCTGGGTTGGCGATGTGCCTGTGGTCTGTGTCGGCGCCTCGCCGCCTGCCGCCACATACCACTGGAGGATCAGCGCTCTTAGGCGGTCGGCCAGTTGCGGGTTGTATATCAGGAGGCCTACCTCTCTGTTGCGTTGGATGGAGTAGTAGCCGATGTTGATGGAGCCCACGTAGACGTAGGGCCCCACCACAATTATCTTAGCAACTAGGTTTTGATCCACGGCGGCGCGTATGTCTGCGTCTGTCCTAGCAACCACGGCGAAGTATCGCGGGTATTGAAGGATATACGGCACAAGGCCTGAGTCCATGTAGATCTGCTCCATGGCGATGTAGAGGTCGCCCCTCTGCGTAAGGATCCACTCCAGCCCCTCCTGGGAGTTTATGGGGGATACCAAGACGCCGGGGAAGTGGTAGCGGGGGTACCGCCCGTGGAAGTCGTTTAGCACTATTGTCGCCAGCTGGCGCGCCAGAGTTGCGTTTCTAATCACAAGCATAACGCCCTTGTTCTGCCGGAATCCAGACGTGGTTGGGTTTATGTTGCCGATAATCACCGTCTCGTTGTCTATGACGTAAAGCTTCGTGTGGACGTTGGGGAAATCCCCGTTCCACCTCACCTTCACCCCGTTGTCCTCAAGATATTTAGCTATGTCTTTAGCCTGCTGGGGAACTCCGCCGTAGACCCTGGCCGATAGAACCACGTATACGTCTACCCCCCGCCTAGCCGCCTCCACAAGCGCATCCGCCAGCGGCTTGTAGGTGAAAACATACACCTCCATATACACGGCTTTCTTAGCCGACTTGACGTAGTCCACTATTTTCGTGGTGTTCACCGGCGAAACCAACAGCGAATTGACCTCAAGCCTGATAGGGCTAACTGCAAACACCAACAACCCCAGCAACAGGACCCACAGTAGAAGACGCATATGCATAATAAGGGTGTTTATTAAATGATAATCTAAATCCGCCGGCTGTTATAGTCGTGACCTGGGTTCTCATAAAGAAAGCTGAGGAGAACGTCAACCCAGCCCCTCCACAGACGCCCACTATATTCGTACTGAAACGCTATCATCAGCTCAACGGGAACCTCCCTTTTCCCGCCCTCACTGGCTGATTTTCAGTAGCCTATACCAGAGGATGCGGCGGCTGGTTTGGTAGCCTAGGTACCGGGCGGCGGCGAAGGCCTCCTCCATTTTCTGCTCGAGCTCTTGGGGGCTGTGGGGGTTTGTGATTCCGGCTGAGTCGGGGGTCCAGTCGTAGATCGCCACAAGCCTCTTGGCGACCCGCTCCATTTCGCGTAGGGCTTGCTCGACGTGGCGTATGTGGTGGAGGGCGGCTACGGACACCGCGGAGTCGCAGTATCTGTCGGGGAGCGGGATGGCCTCGGCGGGGGCGTGTATCACCTTGAGGAGCCCGGCCTCTACGAAGCGTCTGAAAGTGGTTTTTAGGTGGGCCACGGCGGCTGGGTCTATGTCTATGGCGCATACCCTGTGGCCGCGGGCTAGGAGCCAATGCGTGGTTGTGCCGTAGCCCGCGCCTATCTCGGCCACTGTTTCGCCGAGGTCTAGCGTAGCCAAATCGGCGAATATCTCGTCATGCATGAAGCTGGGCGAGGGCTTGTCTGGCGGCGGCTTCGGCGCTTTCAGCCTTCACGACTGCGAGAAAGCCCGTGGCGTGTTTGAAGATCACCTCTGGGCCTTGGAGCCTTCTGAAGTCTATGGCGTTGGCGTGTCTGTCGGGGCGCCAGAGGGTGTAGGCGTGGGGGTTTCTCCTGTCTTTAACAACGACGAAGGCGGGTTCAGCCGCTGTGATGATGCCCAAGTCTTGGAGGGCGTTCCAGAGGGGGCCTGGTGGTATGTGATCCTCGGCTACGACGGCGGTTACTGGTCCCTTTATTACGGCGTATCTCCCAGCCGCCGCGACCTCGGCGGCTTTCTTAGCCTCGGCGTAGTGCATCTCAAGGCCCTTAAGCGCGTAGTGCTCTAGCTCGGGGACGGCCATGACGGCGTAGCAGGCGAAGTCTATGCCGAAGCCCGTCTCCAGCGCGTCTCTGCTCATGGCGACTGAAACGGGGTCCTTTGCGGCTTCCAGCATAAGTCTGAGGGTGTGGAAGGTGCGGGGGAACTTCTGGGCTAGGTCGGCGTGAGGAAGTCTCTCGGCAAGTTTGAAGGCCTCGGCGAAGGCGGAGAGGTCAGCCTCGAAGGTGGAGTATACGGCGTCGGCGAGGAGGTCTAGGAACTTCGCGTCCTTTACCCTACCTGTCGGCGCCAAGTCGCCGAAGTATTTGGCAACGCCGTTGTTGAGGGAGTTGCCGTAGGGACCTGCCCATCTCTTGGCCGTGGGGCCGTAGCGGTCGAAGAGGTCCACATAATGTATAAGAGTGGCCTGCAACGGTCTTAGCTTCGCGTCTACCGCCAGCGCCACCTGCATAACGCTTGACGGCTCCTCGGCCGGGTCCTTCACGCCGTGGTGGTCTAACACGGCGTATCTATCCGGCAGTTTGTCGCGGAACGAGTCGCCGATGTCAAACACCACCACGTATCCCTCCACGGCCAGCACCTCCTCGGCGGCGTTGTGGCGGTAGATAGCTTCAGCGCCGTGTCGGTGGAGGAGAGCGGCGGCTAGGGTGTCGTCCATGTGGGCGACTCCGCCGTGTGTGACCGCGGCGTATCTACCCCCTCTGATGATGGCGGCGGCTTTCTGGACGTCGTCTAGCCAAGTCACAAGTTGCTGTTTTAGCTGGCTTATATGGTTTTTAACATTTAAATTTTCGTCTTTTGTAGATATTGTGGTTTCTGTGTCTGTTTCGAACCTGGAGAAGGTGTTTCCTCCCAACGTTTACGCGTTGAGAGACGTCTCTGTGGAGATTAGAGAGGGGGAGTTCCTCGTGGTGCTGGGGCCCTCTGGGTCTGGGAAGACCACGTTTATTAGGTGCATCGCTGGTTTGGAGACGCCGACTAGGGGACGGATTCTCTTCGGCGATATGCCGGTGGTTGACGTTGAGCAAGGCGTCAATGTGCCCCCTGCCAAGAGGAACGTGGGGATGGTGTTTCAAAACTGGGCCTTGTACCCGCATATGAAGGTGTTTGACAACATCGCGTTTCCGCTTAAGATCAGGAAGTTGCCGAAAGACGAGATAAAGAGGAGGGTTAGGGAGGTGGCTGAGGCGCTTGAGATCGGGCATCTGCTTGACCGCTACCCGCGGCAGCTGTCGGGCGGCCAGCAACAGAGGGTTGCCATCGCGCGGGCTCTTGTGAAGGAGCCGCAGGTGTTGTTGATGGACGAGCCGTTTTCTAACCTTGACGCCCGTCTGAGGGTTTCGGCGCGTGAATTCGTGAAGAGTTTGCAGAGAAGGCTGAAAATCACGACGATTTTGGTGACCCATGACCAGCACGACGCCTATGCCCTTGCTGACCGCATCATGATCATCAACAACGGCACGGTGCAACAAATCGGCGCCACGGACGAGATTTTGAACAACCCGGCTAACGTCTTCGTGGCGCAGTTCTTCGGCGATCCGCCGATAAACATAGTGGAGGGCATGGGCAGGGGAGACCACGTGGATCTGGGCGACATCAAGTTGCCCGTGACGGCGCCTGAGGGTAAACTTCAGGTGGGGATCAGGCCCACCGATATATACATAGCCGATGCGCCCCTCTCGCCGGGGGATATAGAGCTCCCGCGGGGCAGGATAAAGCTGGTGGAGTACCTCGGCTTCACCCCAGTGGCGGTGGTGACGTGGGAGAAGACGGAGCTGAGGGCGCTTATGTACACCAAGCTAAAAGAGGGCGACCTGGCCCGGGTCTTCTTGAGAAGGGAGGGGATTAAACTGTTCCGGGATGGGGTTAGAGTTGGCTGACCCCGCTGAGCGTTGTTAATTATAATTGCCGTGATGGCTTGTATACGTTGGGCTATATATCCTCAGCCAAAAACAACGTTTTAAACAGATATCTAGGGGTGGCCATGGGAGTTGTGATTGCTGGGTACGTCCGAACCCCCGTCGGGAAGTTCGGAGGCGCGTTGAAAGACGTGAAGACTCCCCACCTGGCGGCTTTTACCATTAAGAAGCTTCTGGAGCGGGTTGGGCTGGAGGGGAAGCTCGTGGAGGAGGTAGTGTTCGGCTCCACCCTGCAGGGAGGTATGGGACAGAACCTGTCGAGATACGCCGCCCTGCTGGCGGGTCTGCCGGTGGAGGTAAGCGCTTACACCGTGAACAGGGTCTGCTCCTCTGGCATGCAGGCCATAATTGAGGCGTATAGGGAGATCGCGCTGGGCGACGTGTCGGTGGTCGTAGCCGGCGGCGCCGAGTCCATGTCCGCGGCGCCTATATGCCTCCCTCAAGACGCCAGGTGGGGCCTGCGGCACTTCATCGGGAGGCGGGCGGAGCTAATCGACCTCATGGTGTACGACGGCTTGACAGACCCCACCAACGACCTCACCATGGGGGAGGAGGCGGAGATGGTGGCTAGGGAGCATAAGTTGACGCGGGAGGAGCTGGACTGGATCGCCTACGAGAGCCACATGAGGGCTTGGCGGGCCACGGAGAATAGGTGGTTTGACGACATGGAGCCTATCGACGAGGAGCTTGGCGGGGCGAGGGTGAAGCTGGATAGAGACGAGGGCATCAGGCCAGACACCTCGCTGGAGAAGCTGGCTAAGCTGAAGCCTGCCTTCAGGCCCGACGGGGTCTTGACCGCTGGCAACTCCAGCCAGCTGTCAGACGGGGCGGCGGCGCTTCTCCTTATGTCTGAGGAGAAGGCGAAGGAGCTCGGGGTGAAGCCTGTTGCCCGCATATTGGGGTACAGCTGGCACATGACGGAGCCCTGGCGCTTCACCGAAGCCCCCATCTACGCCGTCCAGAAGCTTCTGAGGAGGCTGGGCGTGGGGCTGGACTACTTTGACTACGTGGAGGCCAACGAGGCTTTTGCCGTGGTGAACGCCCTTGTCCACAAGATGCTCGGCGTGCCGTATGAGCGGCTTAACGTCTTCGGCGGCGCCATAGCGCTTGGGCATCCTCTGGGGGCTTCCGGCGCCCGCATAGTAACCACCTTGATCTCCGTGTTGAGGAAGATGGGCGGCAGGAGGGGCATCGCGGCGTTGTGCCACGGCACCGGCGGCGCCACAGCTCTGGCAGTAGAACTTATTTAACTATCTCCTTTTTCCCAGGCGGTGGATCGCCGCATTGTGGTTGAGGCTGTAGATTACGACAAGGCCAGGGGGATTATCACCTCCTTTATGAGAGAGTACGTGGCTGGAGCCGGCGCCCGGGGGGTTGTGGTCGGGCTGAGCGGAGGTGTGGACTCCACAGTGGCGGCCGCCCTGGCTGTGGAGGCCTTGGGCCGCGAGGGGGTTTTAGGCGTGTTTATGCCTTCTGTCTACACGCCTCCTGAAGATGAGCGGGATGCCTACGAGGTGGCGAGGCAGCTTGGCATTGAGCTTCTGCGGGTGGACGTGACGCCTATTGCTGAGGCCTTCGCCAAGGCGCTTCCGGATTATACGCCGGAGGATAGGATCGCCGCGGGGAACATACTGCCGAGGGTGAGGATGACGATTCTGTACTACTACGCAAATAGGCGCAATCTGTTGGTGCTGGGTAGCGGCGACAGAAGCGAGCTTCTGCTGGGCTACTTCACGAAATACGGCGACGGCGGGGTAGACCTACTGCCCATCGGCGGTCTCTACAAGGTGCAGGTCAGGGAGATGGCGAGGCGGCTTGGCTTTGGTTGGATAGCTGAGAAGCCCAGCAGCCCTAGGCTGTGGCGGGGACACACGGCGGAGGGGGAGCTGGGGGCTCCCTACGAGGTTATCGACGCAGTCCTCTACGCCTTGTTTGATAGGAAGATGCCGCTGGACGAGGTTAGGGCCAGGTTCGGCGGCGTGGCGGACCTAGTGATAAACCGGGTGAGGGCTAATGCGCATAAGCTCAAGCCTCCTCCTGTCCCTGATTTATCGCCGGCGAGGAGGGATGTTTAAGCGGCGGGGAGTCCTCAAGGGGGTTGTCCTCTACGTGGTGAGGAAGAGGCCCATGAGTGGGTACGAGATCTTGAAGGAGCTTAGCAGGCTCACCGCAGGCAGGTTTGTCCCGTCGCCAGGCACCCTATACCCCCTACTTGCGTATTTAGAGTCTGAGGGGCTTATCACGGCGCGGGAGATATACGTAGGGCGGCGTAGGAAGAAGATCTACGAGCTTACGCCGCAGGGCGAGGAGCATCTGGAGAGACTTATGGAGGTTGAGGAGTTTAGGAGTCTTACACAGATGTTAGAAAGCGGGGCCGCCGTCGGCGATCTCCTGGTGGCTATTAGAGATGAACTCGTGTATATAGATGAGGTGTTTGACGAGGTAGAGGGGAGGGACGAGGCGCTTCTGGAGGAGATTTTAACGCTTCTCAGGAGGCTGGAGGAGAAGGTGTCTACGCGTCTTGCGCAGTTGCGAAGAGCGCGTTAAGTCTCTACGTATTTCTGCGCGGTTTTTACGCCGTGTATGTGATATAGATGAAGCGCGGCATCTTTCACAGTGAAGAACTTCCTCTTACACTTTCGGCAAACTATGTGCGCCACGTCCCACTGGTCCACCTCCACCTCTAAATAGTTGGCGAGCTCCTGCGGGACCTCCATCGAGCTTATTTAGGGGTAGGTTTATGTGTTTTGTGATTGGAGGAATCGACGAGGCGGGGCGGGGGCCGGTGGTTGGGCCCCTGGTCATCGCCGCTGTGGTAGGAGACGGGGAGGCTCTGCGGCGGCTTGGGGTGAGGGACTCCAAGCGTCTGAGCCCCAGCGCGCGGGAACGGCTTTTCGACAAGTTGTTGAAGACGGCGGATTGCGTTAACTACGTGGTGGTAGAGCCGCACATAGTCGATCTCTACGTGCGACGGGGCGGCTTGAATGCGTTGGAGCTGGACTTCACTGCGAGACTTGTGGAGACGTGCCCCGCCGAGCTCTTCTACGTAGATTCTCCAGACGTCAAGCCGGAGCGGTACGGGGCCGCGCTGTCGTTTCTGACCGGGCGCAGATTCGTGGCGCTTCACCGGGGCGAGGAGGTGCCGCAGGTGGCGGCGGCCAGCGTAGTGGCCAAGGTTGTGCGGGACCAACTCCTTAAGTTAATAAAACAAGAAGGTGAGGATTTTGGAAGCGGCTATCCCTCAGATCCTAAGACGGTGGAGGCGTTGCGCTCTGGCAGAATCCCGGCTGAGTGCGTGCGGTGGAGTTGGCACACAGCGCGTTTCCCCAAATAAAATTATTTAAAGGGGTCCTGTCCGCCACCTACGTGAGCGTCGTTGATGTGAGTCTTTGGGAACCAAGGACAGAGGTGGGGCGACTTGTAAAGGAGGGGAAAATCAGGACTATTGACGAGGTTTTTGCGAACAACTACATAATAAAGGAACCGGAGATTGTCGACATACTTCTGCCGGGGCTGAGGCAGGAGCTTCTAAACGTGAATCTGGTGCAACGCCAGACGCATGCAGGCGAGCGTAACCAGTTCCAAGCCGTTGTTGCGGTGGGCAACGAGGACGGATACGTGGGTGTTGGGATCGGAAAGGCGAGACAGGTGAGGCAGGCGATTGAGAAGGCGACGAGGGAGGCTAAGCTTAATTTGGTGCCGGTGAGACGCGGTTGCGGCTCTTGGAAGTGTTCTTGTGACGAGCCACACAGCGTGCCGTTTGTGGTGAGGGGGAGGTCAGGCACAGTGGAGGTGACCTTGATACCTGCGCCGAAAGGCGTCGGGCTGGTGGCTGGGGACGTGGCCAAGGCGGTTCTGAGGCTGGCCGGTGTTAAAGACGTCTGGACCAAGACGCGGGGGGAGACCAGAACCACTTTGAACTTCGCCTTTGCCGTCTACAACGCGCTGAGGAACACCTACTACTTCAGGGTATGACCGAGGCGGTGCAGAAAATAATCTACCCGCGCTACGCCATAGTAAGAATTAGGGGCATCCCCACAACCCCCAGGGACATAGCTGCCACCTTGGATCTTCTACGGCTGAGGCGGAAGTACACCATGGTAGTGGTTCCCGGCACTCCTGACATCATGGGCATGATCGAGAGGGCGAACGACTGGATTACCTGGGGCGAGATAGACGCCGATACACTTGCAGAGGTGTTGAGGAAGAGGGGGAGAATCGCAGGCGATAAGCCGCTTACGCTCGAGTATCTCCAGAAATGGGGGTGGCAGTCCTTCGAGGAGGTAGCCTTGGCGTATGTGGCGGGGGAGATTGATCGCCTCTCCTGCGGCAGGAGGGTGAAGGTCAAGGAGGGCCAGAGACCTCCGTGTATACCGCATCTCAAGCCGTTTTTCAGACTTCACCCGCCTAGAGGCGGGCTAAACAGCGTCAAGCTCCACTTCTCCGTCGGCGGCGACTTGGGCTACCGAGGCCCGCTTATAAACGACCTGATCCGCCGGATGCTGTAACGCAGCTGGCGACCGCCTTTCTCAGCCTTTCTGCAGTTTCTTCGGGCGTTGTGTCGAGTGTATATAACGAGGCGCCGAGCTCGGCCCCCGCCGCATACTTCAGCCTCCCATCTGGCCTATGCATACCGTATATCTCAAAGTGAAGGTGGTAATGCGGGACGCGTTGGCGTAGAGGCGCTTGGTGGAGGACCATTATATACGGCATTGGCTTTCCCAACACGTTTTTTATGCCGCAGAGCGTGCGCTTCAAGGCCTCTGCCAGCGTCGTTACTTCGACGTCTGTGAGCTCTGTAAGCGTTGAGCGGTGCGTCTTGGGGTATATGTGGACCTCGTGTGGCCACCTGGCGTAGTAGGGGACAAAGCTCTTCCAGTGTTCGTTGTGATGCACCACCCGTCTCGTCTCACCGGATACAACATCGCAGTGGAGACAACGCCCCCTCTCTTTGTACCAAATCTCGGAGTGCTGCATCTCAACCGCAACTCTCGTCGGCACTACTGGCAACACGTAGATCTGGGAGTGGGGATGCGTCAGGGAGACGCCGATTTCCCTCCCCTTGTTCCTGAAAAAGAGGAGGTAAACCGCTTTGGGGTCCTCCTCAGCCTCTTTCTGCGTCTTTATGAGCAGCTTCAACACCTTTTCTATCTGGCTAAGCGGCAAGTCGCTGAGGTCGTCTACGTCATGTCGCGGAGTTTCCACAAGCACATACGCCTGGCCGTAGGCCTCCTCCGCTTTGAAAAGCTCCTCCTGCGTCGGGCTTGGTGGGCTCCCCGTCACCACTGGGTAGCGGTTGGGGAGTAGCAACACATCCCACCCGTAGCCCGTCTCGGGGGCGCCTGGACAGAAGGGGCAGAAGCCCTCTGGTTGCCAGGGTCTCGAGAGGCGGTGAGGCGAGACTAGGATGTGCTCCCCCGTGAAGGGGCTCCGCCTAATCTCCATATCGTAGCCCCTCGTCTACCTGGACGACCCACCACCTCTCCGCGCTTGATCTCATGCCGATCTTCTCCGCGGTTTCTCTGTCCGGGGCTAGGGCTATCACGACTCCCCCGAGGCCTGCGCCTGAGAGTTTCGCGCCGTATGCACCGGCGTCTACGGCTTCCTCCACCAGTCTGTCAAGCCGTGGCAGAGACACCTCGTATAGCTCGGCCAGCAACTTGTGTTGTAAAGTCATCTCTCTCCCCACCGCCCTGAGGACCTCCCCCGGGGAGCCGCGGGGACTTCGCAGAAGCTCCAGAACTCTTTCTGTGGATTTCTGCATCTCCAGGGTGAACACCACCCGTTTCCTCAAGGGCTCCGGCAACTGCTCCAGGGCGTCTTCCCTGCCGTAGAGGAGATGCCAGGGGAAGTCCCAGAACCCCTCGCATCTTATATCTAGCGTCTGTTTAAGCATCTCCACGGCTTTGCCGAGCTCCTCCTGTCTCTTTGTGTGTATCTCGGCGGTGCTGTGGCGGATCCCGCTGTCGAGTACCACGAAGACTCCCCCCGGCAGGTGGAGCTGTTCGACCTTCACCGGCGGTCTCGTGTGTATGAGGGCTACGCGGCCGAAGGCGGAGCCGTACTGGTCGAGCCTGCCGCACGGGACGCCTAAAACCTCCCGCTCCGCCACGTAGGCCAGCTCGGCCACAGTGTAGAGATCGGCGTCTCGGCCTGCAAGACGCAACAGGGCACCTGTGAGCGCCACAAGTAGCGCAGCGCTGCTGGCCATGCCAGCTCCTATAGGCACGTCTGAGCTCAACACGCCTCGGAACCCGCGGAGCTCAACGCCAGCCCTCCTCAACGCCACGACGGCGGCCTTCACGTAGTCACAGAAGGCCCGGCCTCTCGGCGGCTCGCCGGGGCTGAAAACGCAGTGTTCTCCGGTGTTTTGCGACACGATGTCACACATGACCGCCTCCTCCACAGCGACGCGGGTCCGTAGGTTGACGGCCACAGACGCCACCGGCAGGCCCTTGTAGTCTTGGTGCGTGTTTAGGAAGTCAAGCCTGCCAGGCGCCGAGGTCTTCACCAGAGCCACAGAACCAGCAGTGCCGCTACCGCTATTATCGGAAGCCACATGGCGGGGTTTGCCCGTATCATCTTCGACCCGTCGAGAGACGGTATGGGGAGGAGGTTAAAAAGCGCAAGCCATGCGTTTATATACGCAAAGAACCACCATATTTCTGACCGGAACGCCATCATAAACGCCGCGCCTGCCACGGCAAACGCGATGTTTGTCAAAGGCCCAGCGGCTGATATAAGGAACACGTCGCGTCTCTCGTCGCCGTGTCCGTGGAGCCTGAAGGGCCAGATCACCACGGCGCCCGGCGCGGCGAACACAAAACCAAACAGCAGGGGGAAGATCACGGCGAGCGGCAGGAGGGTGTAATCCGCTTGATACATGGCTATGTACCCAAGCCTCCTGGCGACTTGGCGATGGGCGAGCTCGTGCCCTATGAATGCGAAAAAGAGGACAAAGGCGGTGAGGGGCAGATACGCAACCACGAGGTCCCAGCGTATTCCGCCGACGATGCCCCGTCCCGCCATTGCAATAGAGAAGCCCAAAGAAAGCACCACTAGGGATATCCCCATGTCAATCAACTCCCTCCTCCTCAACTCTGGGTCATGCACGTAGGTGCCGAATGGGAGCTTTATATCTGTTGGTGTGCCCACCACGTAGACATCGCCGGCAGACACCACGACGAGCCCCCGCGGGCCCCAAAACAACCCCAGCCGGCCGCACCCCCGGCTCAACAACCCCGCCAAGCCCATAAACCCCAAACACATCCCCAAAATTGAAAAAGCAACACAACAACGAGAACACCGCATTAGTCGACCACCAGAAGACATGCGGTTTAAGACCACAGCCTTTCCAACTTTCATTTTTGCTATCCATATGTCGTCGGCATGTGAAGCTGTGGGCGGCGGAGAACGCCGGGGTTGGGGGAGCTAAAGGGGGTTTACAGCTTTTTAACCCACCTCCCGCCTTCGGCCCCCCTTTGCGTGTGCACGTACAGCTGGAACTGCCTAACCGAGCCTAGGGCCGCATCCGCCTCCTCTTAGATTCTCGGCATACAGACCCGTCTATGTCTAAGCCGCCTTTCTTGCCTACCCCTAGCTCCTCTGCGACGCGGTAGCTTCAACCGTCTCTTCAACTCTAGATCCACCGTCCCACTCAATTTCGACATTCGCTAGCCCGCCGTCTTAAATACTTGCCGATTTGTGCTACAGTCTTTAGAGGCGAAGAGGCGACGAGACGGAGTAGGCAGAAGAGAAGGTGCAGGAAAGTAGCCGAACGGAATAGACTGAAAAGAAAGCGTAAAAAAGTAGCTGTTGGGGCGTGAGGGGATAGCTAGACAAACCCGCTTAGCGTTTTTTACTTTTCGAAACCTAGAACATGAGGTTGGCAGACAGAGAGGTTTTAGCTGTTGTCTACTCGTCGCCTACAGCTCTTAAGGCCTTGTGTGTAGAAGGCGAAAGAGGCCATCTGTTTTCTCCGCTATACGGCCTTCTGTCCATTATGACTTCAACTACTTTTTAACATTCTCATTTTGTGATGTGTGTAAATTGTTGTGCATTTAATCTAACGCCGCCACTTATGAGTATTACCGCGGTGGGGTTCTCCCAGCGACTATGCCACGGTTGCAACTAAAATTGCGACATCCTTGCACAATGAGGAGGCTGGAGAAGTTCATTATATGTCGCTTCCACAACGCTGGCAAGTGTAGTCGCGGTGTTTAGCTGTCTGTCACGAGTTACCGCCTTAACCTGCTTCTCTCAACGCTTTTTGACCGCCGCTATGGCTGGCGTTGAGACATCTATATATAGCTATCACAGTTATCTCTGACATTGCAACGCCTACACGTCAACCAAGCCATCTATACGCCCGAAACCCCAACTCAACACTGCATGTCTTGACGTTGGTATGAGTCAAAATTGGGGAGAAAAAGAGGAGTTGTTTCACGCATAGATGGGGCTTGTTTCTTGACCCACTTTTTCCTATGTGTTATGATTAGCGGTTCTAAACATATGAACTTTAATTTTCGATTTCATAGAGCAGGAACGCCCCTTGGCCGTTTGTGTAAATAGCGTTAAGGCTTGTGGAGTTGGTCAGGTCAGAAAGGCCGGGACAGCGGGGGGTGCATCAAGGCGCTGGCGGCTAGGCTGGGTCTGTCACGGCGGCGGGGAGGCGTCGGGGGTGTTGAAGGAAAACAAAAGACTGCTTATTGACAGAAGTCCGTGCGCACGTCGCAACCGCCGCACACCTCGCCAAGACGGCTAACGCCGCGACTGTCAGATGGATGGGCCGAGTGGATAGGGCAGTAGAGGGTAGACGTGTAGAAGATTAGGCTTTCAATGGACGGGAAATAAGCAATAGAGTGATTGTTCAAGACGTCTTTCGACGACACGGCATCGTCAAGCTAATCTGGCCATTCGGCTTGGTGTTATGTTCCAGCGAGAGAAATGCCGCACATCTGCAAAGGCATAAACGGAGTCCCGCGTATCTGCAGAGTCGCGAAAGCGGATGTCACGCCGCAGAAAGAGACTGGTGGAAGAGGTCAAGGATTAGGTCTGCGACACTACACACGCCATCTTACAGAGATTCTTGGGCGACATCTAGCGTTGCCAGCGTCGTGATTAAGGCTTCGGGGCTGGCTGAGACCGGTTTACACGTCTCATCAGGGTGGACTTCACGCCTGCGCAGTGCTGAATAGAACAGTAAGGAGAAAGGGTCTAAAAAAGCGTTGTGTTTACTCACCATCTACTCCATTTCTACGCCTCTATTTAGGTGCACAATAGCGGTGGCAACAGACTTCTGATGTTACCACTTGACGAACAAAACTAAGAACAGAAAGTTAATAAGCGACAGTGGCGATATAACATATATCAACAGACGCCGTCGGCTTAACGTTCAAAGTGTCTAGGGGCCTATAGATGTCTAAAAAGCGTCGACGTGTCCTCCACCACACGCCGAGGAAGACCCACACACCCAGCTGTCTTGAGGATCCCCTCCTCACCCTATCTAGCCCCTCGCCGCCGCGACGCTGGTTTAGCCAGCCTAACCCACGCCGCGTCTCGCCCAAGCCTAACGCCTACCTCAGTCCCCCTAGATAGGGGTTGTCCTTAATATGTCTCACGTGTTCCAGTTCAAACACGCGCCGCTCAGGCCCAGTATCTACAACAGCGCCTACAACACAACCGCATTCGCGGCACACAGACTCTCCCCTTGCGCAATACACTGCCGTGGAGCCTTCACACGCCGGACACCCTCCCCACTCCGCACTGCAACAAAAACATGACAAGCTTTTTACAAGACCGCAAAAATCAGATGAAGACAACACATAGTCAAGCGGCGTGAGAGAGGCATGGTTTAAGACGTCGTCTTACAAAGCAAACAAAAAACAATACAGACCGGGTTTGGCAGTGTGCTTTTACCCACTACGTTACCTCCACATACTCCTTGACGCCTTCTGCGAAAGCCGACCGTCCCCGGGACGGTAGACCTTTACATATCCGCCGCCTCAAGCTCCCAAGCCACACCCTTCTGCTACCGCACCACCCAGCGGTGCTGGTTCTGTTAACTGCAGAGCTAGCGTACAGGTGTTCTTCAAAACCGTTCAACACACAGGAGGTTGGCGAGCAACAGGTACATATGTCCTTGACTAGATCCTCAAAAATACAGGGTAAGGTTGAGACGGTAGACCTAGACAGAATCTCTAAATTTCAAAGTGCTTACAGCCTTGTCATTCGACATGTGTCTTAAGTTCAGCTACGGGGTGCACACTGGCGGCTGGAATCAAGAGGTCCTTGCGCCCTTCTGTCTTCCCACGTTAACGCTTTGTAGAAGCCAGCTTTACCGTGCAAAAGCTCCGCACTTTGAGAATCGTATCAGCATCGGACCCGTTTAAATATCGTATAGTAAAAGTCTGCACGTGCTGGTCGACGAATCTAAAATTGAGGAACTTAGAAGGAGAATTATCACATGGTATGAGGCATGTGGAGATAAGGACTTGCCGTGGAGGAGGACGCAAGACGGCTGGGCTGTGCTGGTTGCCGCATTCATGCTGAGGAAGACTACAGTGCGGCAGGTCATCAGGGTTTATGAGGAGTTTTTGCGTAGGTTTCCAGAGCCACGCGCCCTGCTTTCTGCATCTGTGGAGGAGGTGGTGGATCTCATTAAGCCTCTGGGGATTGAACGTCAGAGGGCGAGACATCTCATCGAGCTTGCAGAGGTGGTGGTACAGAGGTTCGGAGGGAGGGTGCCTTGCGACAAGAGAAGTCTTAAGGAGCTTCCCGGCGTCGGGGACTATATAGCCTCTGAAGTTCTGCTGAAGGCGTGCGGAAGGCCCGAGCCGCTTCTGGACAGAAATGTGATAAGAGTGCTTGAGAGGGCGCTTGGCGCGAGCTCGGCTAAGAAGAGGCCGCACACAGACCCAGCGATGTGGTCGCTTGCAAAGGCGCTGATGCCGAAGGAGCCTGATCTCGCTGAGAAGTTCAGCTTCGGACTGCTTGACTTAGCCAGAAAGCTGTGCAAGCCGACTCAACCCAGATGCGGCGCATGCCCCCTCAGAGATCTCTGCCTCTCGGCCAAGAAACACCACTGACTTAGACATGGTTATGGACTCGCCAGTCTAGCATATACAGTAGCTGGCGTCCCGCTAAGTCTTGGAGCCCCAGCCTCAGCGGCTCGACGGATAGGCGACAAAGTCTCGCCGTTTAGGGCTGGGCGAGTCTTTAGAATGATCTTTTGGAGACGGGCCGGTGTTAATGCGGGCAACCCGCAGACCACAGGTTCGATGAGCATACGCCGAGAGGCTGTGAGGGCTGTGTGGGACGTTGGGCTATCCACTCAGACCACTCAATGTATCAGTCAACTCTGATAACCCCAGAACTTATGCGCAACTCTTAATAACATAGTCTGCACCCTCTCACCATGGGAGGATTGAGAATTGTGTCTTTATTTTCAGGCGCAGGCGGGCTTGACCTAGGCTTCGTGCAGGCGGGCTACCGGGTGGTCTTTGCCAACGACGTGCTTGAGTCTGCGGCGCACACCTACTCGGCGAACTTCGGGCTGAGGTTTGAGACGTGCGGAGGCAGAAGGGTTGAGGCGCAGGCGTACTCCGTCCTCGCATGCGACGTGTCTCTGGTCCACTTCGGCCCGCTTAAGGAGCTGGAGCCTGACGTGGTGATCGGCGGACCTCCCTGCCAGGACTTCTCCATTGTGAGGGGGCCCGAGTGGGACAGAAGGGGGATTGAGGTCAAGCGCGGGAGGCTGTACGCCCACTTCGTCAGAGCCCTTGCCGCAATCCAGCCAAAGGCCTTCCTCTTCGAAAACGTGCCCGGCTTGCTTTCGTCTAACGGAGGCCTGGCGTACAAAGTCATTTTAGAAGATCTGTCCAACCTCGGCCTCAGGTGGCGCGAGTTGCGGAGGGAGGTGGGCAACGGACCGGACGGCGGGGTCCAGGGCTACCACATCATCTTCTCCGGCGTGGTGGACTTCTCCCACTTCGGCGTTCCGCAGAGGAGGGAGCGCCTCATAATAGTTGGAATCAGGAAAGACCTCGTGAGGGGCCTCGGCGAAGTCTGGGATCTGAGAGCCCTCTTTGAGAGGAGGTTGCGCGAAGCCGCCGGGCTCTTCCCGAGATACCCGCTGACGGCGATGGAGGCCTTCGAAGGCAGAAGGCTCGACGAGCTTGACGCCGTCTATAAAGATGTCATGAAGAAGTGGGAGGGGGTGTGGGACGAGGTGGGCACAGAAGTAGCGCTGAGGTGGAAGAGGGAGGTCTGGGACAAGCTCACCTTCGACGCAGTTAGGGACTACCTGGCCCTCAACGGGGTTGCGCACGGCGAGGAGGAGCTGGAGGAGGCTATGAGGCAACACGAGATGGTGTTGAGGGAGCTGAGGTACTTCGGCACGCCGGTCTCCGCTGTTAAGCCGCCAGACGGCACCGGCGAGGTTCCCGCGGAGGACCCGGCCGTCGTCGAGCGCATGAGGAGGATACCGCCGGGCGAAAACCACGAGTTCGTCAGAGGAACTGCCTGGGAGGTGGAGGGCAGGGGGATAAGCCTCATCTACCGCAGACTCCACCCCCTGAGGCCCGCCTACACGGTGGTGGCCTACGGCGGAGGCGGCACGCACGGGTATCACTACGACCGCGACAGGGCGACCCTGACCCTCCGCGAGCGGGCGAAGCTACAGACGTTCCCCGACTTCTTCATCTTCAAAGGCACTAAGACGCAGATAAGAGCGCAGATAGGAGAGGCGGTTCCGCCGCTTGCCGCAAAGCGGCTGGCGCAGGCACTGGCGGAGGTTCTAACAGTGCTTGAGACATCAAGAGGCGTCAGCAGAGGCGAAGTAGCAACAGAAGCCTAAAGCCTCTTTACAAGCTCATCCCACTCCTCCTTTCTTTTCTTCAGGAGACCAGAGCTAGTTATGAAGTGAGATTCGCCCGAGAACTCCCCTATGCCCTCAAATTCTACTTTCATATTGTCTCCTATGTTTCTTCCTTTTTTCCTTAGAAGCTCTCTCAAGACTTTATCATAGACGTGCCTCTCCCTAGGGTTCCAGTAACCCAAATACCTGTTTATTACCACTCTCTTTTTCTTTACATCTCCATCCGCTTCAATTATTGCATACCTATTCACGATGTGTTCTCTTATTTCTGATACTTCTAAAAAACCTGCTATGTATGCTGGGAGAGGCGAGAAATCTGGCACAGCGTCCCATATCTCTTTGAGCTCTTCGTCACCCAGGAGTCCACGTTCTTGAGCCACTGCTATCAGCTTGTCTCGAATTACACTTATCTTCTTAAAGAAAGATAGCAGGTGCTGACGTGTCATGCCCACGCGCACAAGGACGAACACGTCACTATGCATTATCTGCGCGCCCGGGATGTCAAGCCAGACGCCGCTGAGCTTGGTGGTTTTAATACTCACTTTGAGATTCGGCGTTCTTCCGTCAATACTCTTTATGTCAGATGGAAGGAACTCCTTCAGAGACCCCCAACTGTAATTCAACTCGACAGATCTGCCGTATTTTTCGCGAAGCCACTTAGCGAATGCCATTTCTCCAAGGAAGCCTCTGATGCTGTCTGCCCAAAGCTGACCAAGATCTCTCTGTCGAGAGGTCCCGTAGTCTGTTGCGACTAACTTGGGAGCGAGGCGAAGGGCGTGAAGAGCGGCTGTTAAGTAGTCATTTTCGTCGAGAACTACCGAGCTCCAGCCAAGCCATTTGATCCACTCATCGAGGCCGCCAAGCTCTGCCACGTCAAGACCCCTCACGGCGCCCTCACATAAGTCTTCCTCAAATCCCCTAAAGGCCTCTGGGAGGTCCTTTGCGAGCGCCGAGGAGACCGTCTGTGTACACCTTTTAATCAAGCCCCTGGTCATGCCTAAAACCGCAAGATACTTGTGTGGCGGTTTTTCACGGGGTTCTCAAAATATATATACATTAAAGTTTCTGACAGCTTGAGATCTGCACCTTCTTCGCTTCTCTGGCAACCGTTGGCGTGTGACACATGCGGAACCCATGGCTTCTTCAAGTTTGAGATTGAGTCGCAGGTTGGAGAGATGTTTAACATATATTCGGCGACGCTGGCTACCT